>JAKAYA010000021.1 GCA_021826965.1 Nitrospirota bacterium | reverse complement strand
GCCCCTTTCGTTCACCCTATCGGGTGGGTCAATGGTTGGTCTGGACACCTGCCATTTTACCAGAAACGACAAGGGGCTTCTTGTTTTTCTATCCCGTTTTCCATCCCTCAATCGCGGTTCTTAGGGTTCCTCCGTTTCTTGAAGAAGCGCTCGAAACAGCGTAGTATGTCGTTCGTTTTAAACGCGGGCCAGATCGGAAAATTCGGACCCCGTGCGGGAGGCACCGATCAATCGACAGGAGTCAAGTGAACATGGACGAGGGTGAAGACATCCGGTTTCCCGATCCGGACGGGCCGGTTTCTGCCGCCCGGAGTCTCGGACATATTCTCGAAAAAGGGGCCCCCGATGAAGTTCTGGCGGAAGAAGAGACGGATCATGCCCTGACCGAATGTCTGGTCGAAATCTTCGAGGAAGATGCCCTTGCCCTCCTTGGGGAGATTCCTTCCATGACGCCGGACTGGTCTCTCTATATCCGGCGGTTTCTCGAAGCCTATTCGGAAGAGGCCGAAGTCGAAAATCCTCTCATTCTGCCGGACAGTCCGGACGGCAGCTACCTTTACGGATTGGGTCTTCTGGTCGATGGTCTGCCACGACTTCCGGACACTCTGGACACTGATACTTGCCGACATGTCGAGAGCCAGATCGAAGCTCTGTTCGGCTCTCCTGCAGACAGGGGGCTCAAGGTCCAGCTTCATCCGGAATGGGCGGGAATCCCGGATCTTTACCGGTTTTCCTTCGCCGAACGACGCATTTTTCTGGAATCGATATTCCCTTCCGTTTCCACCGAAGAGTTATCAGGGTTCACTCCTCGGGAAGTATGGAGACTCCCCGGGGATTCCGGGTTCCAGAAAGGGCATCCGGTCTTGAGGGAATTCCAGGATAACGACGAAGAAGGATCTGCTCGGACACTTTCCCCCCAGGCGATTGTCGGGGCGATTTTTTCCCGGCTTCCTCCGGAGAGGGGAAATGTGCGGGAAAGGATCGAACAGTTTCCCGACGATGCGGGATTCCAGTCAAGGCTGAGCGAGATCTCCGGGTTGCTCTTTCCGGAGGCAAGGAACGCGGGCGATGTCTCTCTTTCCATCGTGCCCTGGTCGTACCTGCTTCCGATGGCCGTGTCGCTTGCCTGCGTCCAGAAAATCGTGGCATTCCTCGAACGCGTGCGTCCCCGGGGTCGGGAGACAATGGAGATTGTTCCGTTTTGGGAAAAGGGATTCCTTTGGCTACATGTCTCTTTGCAAGGAGCGACGAACACGGGTGAGTTTCTCCTGATTGACGAGTATGTCTGGGAGTTTGTTTCCGAACTGGTCCCGACTCTTCTGGAAAGTCATCTGCCGATCCGGACGAAATGGCATCCTCTGCCGGCAGAGAACCGGGATCTCTCTTTGGGAGTGCTTTAGGCGAATCGTCGACACTGAATGAAAACGTTCCTCTCCATCCTGACCGTCCTGGTTTTTCTCTTCGCTGCGCGCGTTGATGCAGCTCCGGTACTGCCTGTTCCGTCTGCGCTCCCCTTGAGCCCGGAGGACAGCACGTTGGAGTCGGGGCATTTCCTGCTTGTATTCGACCACGCTTTTTCTTTCCAGAGAATCCGGACCGCTCTGGATCTTTCCGACAAGTGGATCTTTCTGACCCTGTTTCACGACCGTGAAATTGTCCATGTCGACCTCGAAACCGGCAAGCAGGTCGGGGTCGACATGCATGTTCGCAATCCCGTTTTTGCCGCGTTCGATCCCGGAACACGAAATCTGATTGTGGCTCAAGGAAACTCCCGCGATTACTATGTGACTCCGGTCGGCAGGGACGGGCCGCCGGAAGCGGTCCGGACGGGTCTGAACCCCTCATGGGTTGGAGGCGACCCCGATCTTGGATATTATGTTCTGGCAGGAGCCGTCCATCTTCTCTACCGGTTGGACCGGCGGGAAGAAAAGACTCTGGACTGGACGGCCCTCGGGGACCGCGTCCGGACCGTGACCGTGGATCCGGCGGGAAAACGGATAGCCTTTCCCCTGTACCGGAAAGAACGGCTCATCACGCTCTCTCTTCCTTTGATGCAAAAAGAGGGGGAAGTCGATCTGGGCAATTGCGATCACCCGAGACAGATCCTGACCGGTCGGAAGCAGGGGGAGCAAGCCTTCCTGGTTCTTTGTCGGGACGGAATATATGAAGGAAGTGGCGACCCGGACGGTTTTCGCCGCCTGTCCCGGTTCCGGCGGAAATCGGGCATGATGGTCCGGATCGGGAATACGGAACTGTTGGCCATTTCGTTTCCGGAAAGCCGGATGATCCGTTTATGGTCGGTCCGTACCCATCGATTTGTGCGCACCTTGCGTCTCGAAGGACGCCCCGTTTTTCTGCAAGGGATTCCGGGTTCTTTCGATTTTCTTCTGGTTCTGGACAATCCTCTGGACCGTGAGAGCCGGGTACGCCGGGTACGCTGGGTTCCGGACGGCGGCGCTACCGTCCCGAAAATATCCCAAAAAGGTGTGGCCTCCGGACCTACGAATCCGCCTGCCGTACCCTCCATGAAAACCGGAACCGGCGAGAAATCTCTGGTTCCTCCAAAAACGCTGCACTGACGGAATGTTCATGGTATCTAAAACAGGGGGAATGATGCATCTTCTGGATGGTAAGAGATTTCTTGTGACGGGCGTGGCAAACCGATGGTCCATTGCCTGGTCGGTGGCGGAAGCCATCGTTCGCGAAGGGGGAATGGTTGCCTTCACCTATCAGGGAGAGACCCAGCTTGCCAATCTCCAGAAACAGATCGGGGAACTTCCGACGAACGAGTCTCCCCGTCTGATTCCTCTGGATGTCCGGGACGATTCTTCCGTCGACGAGGCTGTCCGGCAGGCCGAATCGGGAGGAAAACGCTATGATGGACTCGTTCACAGTATCGCTTTTGCCAAGCGGGAAGAACTTGACGGGGCGTTTCTGGATACGAGCCGGGAAGGGTTTCTGCTTGCACAGGAGGTGAGTGCCTACTCGCTGGTACTTCTGTGCCGGGCTTTTTCGGGAATTTTGAACGATGGGGCGTCTGTCGTGGCCATGACTTATCTGGGAGCAGAGAGGGTGGTCCCCCACTACAACGTCATGGGAGCAGCGAAAGCGGCACTGGAAGCTTCCGTACGATACCTCGCATTCGATCTCGGCCAGCGTTCGATCCGGGTGAACGCCCTGTCGGCTGGTCCGGTCAAGACCGCTTCGGGAAGGGCGATCAAGGGGTTTACCGATATGCAGAAAGCGGTTTCCGAACAGGCTCCTCTCCGAAAGCCCCTGACGACAGAAGAGGTGGGGGATGTGACGGTGTGCCTTCTGTCGGACCTCTTTCGTGCGGTGACCGGGGAGCTGATCCATGTGGACATGGGGTACCATGCCCTGGGTATGGTTCTTCCCCTCGAACAGCCATAGGGGATTGACGCAAGGAGATTTCGGACCACCAAAAAAAGGGGGATTCATGCGACAGGAAGTCGTTTTTCGCATGGGCATTCCAGTCCAGAATGCCTCGGGTCATCCCGTCGGGACTCTGGAAAAACTGGTTTTCCTGGAGACGGAAAAAAAAATTTCGGAGATCGTCGTACGGGATCTCTCCGGTCTCAAGCGGGTTCCTCTTCAATGGGTTCGCGAGCTGACAGAGCACGTTCTCGTGCTTGACCATCCCGGAAACCTGGATGACTTGCCTGTATTCGACATTTCCCAGTTTGAAGAGGTGCCAATCTGGTTCTATCCACCGGATTGCCGGATCGAAGTCGGTTCTCTTCTCACCCTGAAGCCATGCGACGAACGTCTTTTGGGAGAATCAGAAGCCATGTCTCGCCGGGATTTTATGGCGAAGAGCACGGCACTCGTTGCCACACTGATCGGAATCAGCCTGGTCATTCCCATTGGCGGATATGTTCTGGCTGCGGCCAGAACGAAACTGTCCGACCATTGGGTGACACTACCGGTCAAGCTGGAACAGCTTCCGATGGACGAACCCGTGTCACACACCTTCAACGCCGTATCCGTGAGCGGATGGATGCGTGTCCCGGTCGTCCGGACGGTCTGGCTGATCCGGCATTCCGGAGCGGAAGATCCTTTTTCGTCTTCGGAAGACCAGATTCTCGGGCTTGATTCCCCCTTGGAAAAATCCCGCTCCAATCCTTACCTGACGGTACTTTCTCCCATCTGTCCTCACCTGGGGTGTTCGCCTCAATGGTTTTCCGGCAAAAAGCTTTTCATCTGCCCCTGCCATCATTCCATTTACGAAATGAACGGCAAACGCATCGGTGGCCCGGCTCCCCGACCGATGGACCAGCTGCCGGTCCTCGTCGGGAAAGACGGGTCGATCTCGATCCTTTATGAAGAGTTTCAGGTAGGCATTCCTCAAAAAATCCGTCTGTCCTGAACGTTCGCCCGGGAGGTCTACCGTCATGAAGAACCGTTATGCCGAAAATCACGAGAATCGATTGATGAAGTATCTGGATGAACGGATCCGTCTTCGGGCCCTGCTCGGGTTTCTGCTGGAAGAGCCGATGCCCGGCGGAGCCCGGTGGGCCTACGTCTTTGGAAGCATGGTTCTTTTTACCCTCGTTCTCCAGTTCGTTACGGGCGTGATGCTGGCTTTCTATTATGGAGGAACGCCGGATCATGCCTGGGACAGTGTCAATTACATCGATCACCTGAAAAACGGCAATCTGGATGTCGGCCGGCTCATCCGTGGCTTTCACTACTGGGGAGCGTCGATCATGGTGGTCCTGGTTGGGGTGCACCTTCTTCAGGTGTTTTTATGGGGAGCCTACAAGAGGCCGCGGGAAATCATGTGGCTGGTCGGCGTCATCCTTCTGGCGCTGACCATGACGGCCGCCTTTACCGGCTATCTTCTCCCGTGGGACGAGCGAGCTTATTGGGGGACGATCGTCGGAACGAACATGATCGGCCTCGTTCCGGTGGTGGGCCCGCTTCTGAAAAGTGCGATCCGCGGTGGCACCGGCCTGGGTGCACTGACACTCTCCCATTTTTTTGCGATTCACACGATGATGCTCCCTTCGCTTTTCATTCTTTTCGTCGTGTTTCATTTGGTCATTTTTCGGCGCGTCGGTCCAGCCGGGCCTTTCCGGGGAACATCGGCCACCCTGGAAGCCCAGAAAGAATATTTTTACCCCCGGCAGGTCCTGATGGATGCCTTGGCCATGCTGGCCGTCTTCGTTCTGATTGCCGGACTTGCCGTGATGTTTCCGCCGGGTCTGGAAGCGATGGCCAATCCGTCGAACTCTTCCTACAGCCCGACCCCCGCCTGGTATTTCGACTGGATTTTTGAGCTTCTGAAAATGATTCGGCCCGAAATCCTGGGGGTGATCGGACTGCCGGCAGTCATCGGTCTGGTTCTTGTACTCCTGCCTTTTGTGGACAAAAGGTCCGAACGATCTCCGTTTCGAAGACCGGTTTCCGTCCTCACCACGCTGGTGGTTCTGGGGGGGATCCTGGGGCTGTCAATCGCTGCGGAGGCCGGTTTCAAGAAACTTGTTCCCCTGAATCCGGCATCGGTCCAGCGGGGGAAAATCGTGTTCGAGCATTCCGGATGTATGGGGTGCCATACGGTCATGGGAAAGGGGGGGCACATTGGTCCGGATCTTTCGGAGGAAGGTCTGATTGGTCACTCCGAACACTGGCTGGAAGTCCAGTTCACCGATTCTTCCGCTCACTTCCCCGGCTCTCCCATGCCACCGTTCACCTTTCTGACGCCGGAGCAAAGACGCGACCTGGCCCAGTATGTCTCCTCTCTGGGGCGGACCGGCTGGCCGGATACGACGCACTAGCGAAGGTCTCATTCTGAAAAATGGAAGAGGGGAGCAGTCGAATGGGTCAGCCGATGGATTTCAGCAGCTGGATGGCGCGGGATTTTTCAGGCTTGCCCACGAAATAGACCCTGCCATTCACGAGTGTGGTTGGAACGGACTGGATGGAATGGCGCTGGGCAATTTCCCGGCCCCTTTCGGAGTCGATGTCGATTTCCTCGTATTGAAAAGAGATATCGTTTCGCAGGGACTTCCAGAACGATTTGGTTGCCGGACAACTGGGACACCAGTCGGCGTAGACGACCGAGACCTTGGCCATTCTCAATTCTCCTTGATGCAGGCAAGCAGAGCGGATCGAAAAAGAAGGAAGAACCTTCGGATTCGAAAGGTTCTTCCATGATACAATGAGCCGCTGTTTCGGACAAGATCGATCACAGTCCAGTGGAAAGGATGTTCCATGCATGTTCATCTTCAGGCCATTCTCGCCGGTGGCGGTTTCGGAGCGGTGTTCGGATTTCTTCTCTCCGCATGGAACCGGCGCCAAGCGGCTTGTGGCAGAGTCTGCCGTTTGAATGGCGACACCCGTGTGGCAACTGTGGCCTACGCCATTATCGGAGCTTTCCTGGGGGGGGACGCTTGAAGTCTGAGAACCGGGCAACCCATGTTCCTGGTCCGGTCGGACCTTATTCGGTTTTTCGCGAGACCGGAGGATGGGTTTTTCTTTCCGGGCAAATCGGGCTCGATCCGTCATCCGGGCGTCTTGTCGAAGAGGGGATCGAAGCGGAAACCTGTCAGATCCTCTCCAATATCGAAAACATTCTGGCGGCGTCGGGGCTGACCTGGGAGGATTGTCTGAAGGTGACGATCTACCTGAAAGACATGTCGGACTTTGAAAAGGTCAACGAGATTTACGGAAGGGTGGTCAAAGAGCCATTTCCAGCCCGGTCGACGGTGGGCGTGAGCGCCTTGCCGAAAGGGGCCCGGATTGAAATGGAAGCGATTGCGAGAAAGCCTGTTCCACCAGCTTCCTGACTTTCCCGCAAACTCTTCTCTTCTGTCAGAGAGCCTTTTTGATGCTTCCGGACCGGATGCATCGGGTACAGACGCGTATGCGTCTTGCCTGACCATTGACCAAGGCACGGACATTCTGAAGATTGGGTTTGAAAATTCTCTTGGAAACGCGATGGGAATGGCTGATCTGGTTGCCAACCACTTTCGTTTTCCCACATACTGCACATGAATCTGCCACTGTGTTCTCCCCCTTATGAAAAATTCGAAAAACAGATGAATTCTAAAGGGAATCGTATCCGAAATCAATCGGTTTTCCCGACAAGTCGTTGCGAGTACCGGAAACACGGGCGTCCGGCATCATGCCGGTGGTTCGAGCCGGAGGTGGAAGTCTGTTATGGAAAAGCCTGATCTTTCCCTTGTTTCACCCCTGTACGCTGTTCCTGATATCGGGAAGAAGAGGGCGGAAAAGCTCGAGCAGGCGGGATACCGGACCGTGCTCGATCTTCTGTATTGCTTCCCGTTTCGTTACGAAGACCGGCGGGCGACCCCGTCCATCCGTCAGCTCGTTCCCGGAACGGCGGCCGGGTTCGTTGCCCGGGTTCGTGATATCCGGAAGAAAAACATCCGGAACCTGCGGGTTCCTGTGATCGAAGCGGACCTGGAAGACGGATCGGGAGAGATCCGGGCCGTCTGGTTTGGTCAGGAATACCTGTTAAAGACTCTTCCCCCCAAATCCATGGCCTTTTTTTTCGGAAAGCCGGAAATTTCATCCTATGACGGACTTCTGAGCCTTCGCTCTCCCGTCGTTGAAAAAATGGACGAAGAGAAAAAAGGGCAAAAAAGCTTTCATGTCAACCGGATCGTTCCCGTCTACCATGAATCCAACGGATTGACGTCTTCCTTCTTTCGAAAAACCATCGGGCTCATCCTGACCTCTTTGTGGGGGAACACGTTCGAGCCCTTGCCCCATTCGGTTTTTGCCAGCAATGAGATCCCGGGATGGTTTCCGGCGATCGTCGGAATTCATTTCCCTCAAACGCTTCCGGTGCAAGGGGATCCGGACTCGCTTCTTCTTCCGGAGTACCCTCCCCGGAAACGATTTGTTTTCGAGGAGCTGTTCTTTCTCGAATTCCTGATGGGTTACAAGAAAAGAGAAATCCGGATGTCCGCCCGGGAGCGGGTCCGGGTGGAATCGGGTGACGAACGAGCGATGTTCACCGGAGGACTTCCTTTCAAAATGACGGCAGCACAGGAAAGGGCCTGCGACGAAATCGCATCGGATATGGGGCGCCCGTCTCCCATGAACCGACTCCTGCTGGGAGATGTCGGTTCGGGGAAGACAGTCGTTGCCGCCTGGGGGGCCTATCTGTCGTTTCGCTCCGGGATGCAGTCCGCCTTGATGGCTCCGACCGAAATCCTCGCCCAGCAACATTATGTATCTCTCAAGGCCCTTTTGGAGCCGCATGGAATCCGTACGTCCCTTCTGACGCAGTCCGTCCGGAAATCCGAGAAAAGAGCCCTGATGGAGGCGGTGCATCGTGGAGATGTGGACCTTGTTGTGGGAACCCACGCCCTGATACAGGATGCCCTGGTTTTTTCGTGTCTCGGATACATCGTCGTGGACGAACAGCACAAGTTCGGCGTGGAGCAACGAAAAAACCTGATCCAAAAAGGGGAAAACCCGGACGTCCTCGTCATGACGGCCACGCCGATTCCCCGATCGCTCGCTCTTTCCTATTTCGGAGACCTGGATCTGTCGGTTCTCGACGAAAGACCTCCCGGACGACTTCCGGTCCGGACGGAAATCGTTCCGAAAAGTCGTTCGGAACATTTCTGGGACGACAATATTGCTCCTGTTTTCGGTCGGGGAGAGCAGATTTTTGTTGTGTACCCCCTGATCGAAGAATCCGGAGAGGAGAACCTCAAGGATGCTACGACCATGTACGGAGTTCTTTCCCGGAAATGGCCTTCGGCTCGCATCGGGCTCTTGACGGGGAAAATGGCCTGGGAAGAAAAGGCTTCGGTCATGGAAGACTTCCGGTCGGGAAAAATCCATCTTCTGGTATCGACAACCGTCGTGGAGGTCGGCGTGGATGTTCCCGGCGCCACCGTCATGGTGGTGGAGAACGCGGAACGTTTCGGGCTGGCCCAGCTTCATCAATTGCGTGGAAGGATCGGTCGGGGAAGTTTACCGGGAACGTGTTACCTGATTCCGGGACCGGACGCATCCAGAGAATCAACCGGACGGCTTGAAATTCTTGAACGGACAGAGGACGGCTTCCTGGTAGCCGAAGAAGACCTCCGCCTTCGGGGACCGGGGGAGTTTATCGGAACCCGGCAGTCCGGCCTTCCGATGTTTCAGGTGGCGAATCTTGTCCGGGATGTCGGGATCTTGCTTCTGGCCCGGGAACAGGCTTCAATATTTCTGGAGCCGACATCCGAAAGTTTGCTCGCGCATTCCTGGGAATGGACGACGCTCATGAATTTTATCCAGAACCGCTATCCGGGAGTCCAGGAATGGCTCATGATCCGTTGACCGCCTCTTCCGTCGAGGAAGACAAGGAAGATCTTCTGACGGCCGCCCGACGGGGATGGAATACTTCTGTTCCTGCGGGCCTCGGGTTTCTCAAATGGTTTTTCCGGCTGGATGATGCTCTCCGGGAAATTCTCGTCCGGTTCCAGAACGAAAACCGTTTGAGGAAAGCCTATCGCGAGGTGGGAGATTTCCTGTATTCTAAGAGGCATCAGGAAGAGCTCGACGAAGCGGATCTGGTCGAGCTGGACCTGTTGATGGGAACGGTGTCCGAATGTGAGGGCAAGGCGGGGATCGCAGTGGAAAAGCCCGCTGCCACAACCGGAGAGTCGAGGAGTCTTTAGCGTTGGATGCCAGAAAGGTCTGCGTGATTGATGTGGGGACCAATTCCGTCCGGATGATGGTCGCCCGCGCGTCCGCCCAGAGGATTCAGGAAGTGCTGTTTACCGAAGGACGGATTACGCGTCTGGGTGAAGGGTTGCGGCAGACCGGCATGATCGGTCCGGGTCCTCTGGAAAGAACCGTTCGAGTGCTGAACGATTTTTTGGAAAGGGCCAGAGCTTTTGCTCCGGAAAGACTCCGTATCGTCACGACGAGCGCCGTCCGCCAGTCTTCCAATCAGGCCGAGGTTGTGAGGGAAGTGCTGGAACGAACGGGTGTTCCGATCGATGTGATCGACGGAGAAACCGAGGCCCGTCTGACGTATCTCGGAGCTCTTCAGGACATGGAAGGTCTGACTCCTCCTTATCTCGTCCTGGATATCGGAGGAGGTTCGACCGAACTTATTTTTGGCGAATCCCGGCAGGAATGTCTGAAGGCATTCTCTATTGAAGTGGGGGTCGTGACGTTGACGGAAGGTTTCCTGAAGGGGAATCCTCCGTCCGGACAGGAAATCTCCGAAGCGGAGAGCTTTGTCCGTAAAACCCTTCAGCCGGTTTTTTCCCATCTTCTTCCCTATGTGACGTCAAGCATCACGACTGTCGGTACGGCCGGCAGTGTGACCACCCTTCTCGCCATGGCACTGGGGATGAAAGTTTACAATCCGGCGCTGATTCACAGGAAGGGGTTGTCCAGGGGAACCGTGCAGGACCTGTTCGACGAACTGGCCCGGAAGAGCCTGGAGGAGCGCCTCCGCATTCCGGGAGTGGAAAAAGGACGGGAGGATATCATTTTCGCCGGCGCACTGATCCTTCTTTCCGTCATGAGATCCCTCTCCCAGGCGGGACTTGTTGTTTCCGATTCAGGATTGAGGGAAGGGGTTCTCCTGCAAGCCGCAGGGGAGACGGTTCCTTAACCGGAGGGAATCGACACAAGCCCGTCCCGACCGGAAAGGTCGGGGTGATAGTGGCAAAAAAGTTCATAAAGAGAAACGTCATGCGGGTGGATCTGCATTGCTTTCATCAGAATCTCCGGGGCCTTGTTCCGATTCTCCGTCCGGATGGCCCATTCGTGGAGAACCCGGTAAAAGCCGGGGCGGGAAGGATACTGAGCCAGAAAGGATTCCAGCATCTGTTCCAGGGAAGAGAAGCTGTCGCCTCCCCGGATATGTACCCGGGCCATGGCATGAAACAGTGTGACCGGTTCCCGTGTGCTGTGCTGGATGCGTCCATACCATGTCAGCGCAGCTTCCTTGTTACCTTTCGCTTCTTCCAGGAGACCTAGCATCCAGTATAGAACTTCGCTCAGGGGATCCGCGAGGACGGCCTGCTCGAGGAGGGGAAAGGCCGAATCCTTTTTCTTCGCGAAATAAAGGGAGAGCGCACGGATAGCCAGTTCCTCTGCAGGAGTCAGGAAGACGTCCTGTTCGTCTTTCCACCGGGATAGAACCTTCTCTCCCAGATAGCGCTTTTCGATTTTTTCCGGGAAAAGGATTTCCATCCATGCCAGTGTCTCGAAAAACAGGAACCAGTCCTTCCGGGCAGACAAATATTTCAGAAGGAGAAGGCCGGTCTGGGGATCAGGCTCTTTCTCGAACGCGTTGATGTATGCGGTAATCGCTTTGTTCGGGGATTTCTTCCGGAGATAGAGATCGCCGAGCGCCCGGAAGGGAAAAGCTGTGTCCACGGTCTGGAAGGCCATGGTGGCCTTCTCCGGTTCTCCAAGGTCGATATACAGGAGACCCAAAAGAGTCTGGTATTCCTTGTTGTCCGGTTCGAATGAAAGGGCCCTCTTGATGGCTTCGATGCCAGCCAGGGGTTTTCCGCTCGCCTTGTAGGCCATGGAGATAAGATAATGGATTTCGGCGGACTCTCCTCCGGATTCCATGGACAGGCGAAAAGAGTCAATCGACCGGGTATGCTCGTTGAGGTTCAGAAGGAGCCGGCCGACTTCCTTCAGAAGAACGGGGTTGTGAGGGTTGGTTTTCAGCAGCGTGCGGACATGCTTGATGGCTTTACGGATCTGGTTGTTCCTTTCGAGCGCACGGGCATACAGGACTTGATATTCCGTCACGGAAGGATCCTGTTCGACCAGTTTTTCCGTGAGAGGAATCAGTTCGACCAGCAGGTCCCGGGGAGAAAGCCGGTCAATCAGCGCTGCGTAGGCAAGGATGTTCTGGGCATTTGACGGCTGGTTCCGGTAGGCGCTTCCTATTCGGGAGAAGGCGAGCCACCATTGACCCGAAAGCCCGTTCTGGATGCCGGCTTCTCTCAGGAGGTCGTTGTCTTCGGGGAAAGCAGCGAGGCCCTCTTCCAGAATCCAGAGTGCCTTTCCCGATTCTCCGGAAATGTGCCGGAGCTGTGCCAGGGACAGGAAAGATTCCGGAACCGGGGAAAAAGGGCTTTTCAGGGACTGCCAGTAGCAGCTTTCGGCCTTTTCCCACTGTTGCAGAGATTCGAACGTCTTTCCTTTCTGGACCAGAAGCGAAGAGGATCGCGGGAAAAGGCCCAGGCCTTCGTCGAGAAGTTCCAGTGCAGTCTGCGCCTTTCCTCCCTCCAGCAATTCGGAGGCACGGGCGATGTAGGAATTTTCCCGGCTTTTGGCGTCCTGCTCGGTCGCCGAAGGTGCCGGTGATGCCTTTCGCTCATTTGTCATCGAAGATCTCCGGGATTCCAGATCATCTTACCTGAAATCCGGCATTTCCGGAAAGTGCACAACATTTCGCTTTCCCTTCAGGAGACGTCATGCGCGTTTCTCTCACCGGCATTCCGTTTTGGTCATCCTTCCTCCAGCGGCTGGTTCCTCCATCGCACGGCAAGGCTTATGTCGTAGGAGGATGGGTCCGGGACATGATGATGCTGAGGCGTCCCTCTCGCCGGGAAATCGATCTCGCTGTCGAAGGGAATGCCGTGGAATGGGGAAGGTCGCTCGCCGAATCTTTCGGGGTTGGACTGGGTCGGATTTCAGAATTCAATACATGCAAGGTTAACGTTCGGCACGAGGGTGTGCTTGTCCAGATCGACATTGCATCTTGCCGGAAAGATGTTTACCCGACTCCGGGAGGAATGCCTGTTGTGACGCCGGCATCTCTTTCCGAAGATCTTTTCCGTCGCGATTTTTCCGTAAACGCTATGGCTTTTTCCCTGGAGTTTCCGGTGGAGAAAAGCTTGCTCCTGCTGGATCCGGTCGGAGGCAGGAACGATCTCGCCCGCAAAGAGTTGAGGATCTTGTCTCGTCAGTCCTTCGAAGAAGACCCGGTCCGGATTTTACGCCTTTTTCGCTTTCAGGAGCGACTGGGTTTTCGTCCGGATTCCGGGACTGCGAGGGCTCTGGAGATCTCCCGAGTCCAGGGGGATCTCCAGAGGGCCTCGAAAAGCCGATTATGGGACGAGATCCAAACCTCTGTGAAGGAGAAGGCCAGGAGAGACATCGTTTTTCGGTGGCTCTCCGAAAAACCCTGGGAGAAGGCGTTGCCATCTCTTGCAATGTCTTCTCCCCGAAGGGCGAGAGTCTTTGATTGGGAGCGTTTGTTGGTCCATGAACGCTATTTTTCCACGATAGGTCGTTTCTGGGAAGAAACGCTCCTGTTTCTGGCCCTTTTTTACGGTCTCCCCCGACAGGAATGCGATAGAGGACTCCGGTTTTTCGGTTTTCCCGAAAAAAAGGCACAAATCGTCCGCGAGACGTTGTTTCCGGAACGGTCCGAAAACAGCAGGGAAAAGAAGATCCGGTCCCATTTACGGGAATCTCTTTCTCCCCCAAGGATTTTCCTGGAAGCGGTCCGTTCGGGTGGCGGTTCGAAGGAAAACTGGGAAAAGTCTATTTCCGATGCCGAAAAACGTCTTTCCGACAAAGAGTTTCTCTCGGGGGATGATCTTGTTCGGGAAGGTATTTTGCCATCTCCGGAGATGGGGGTGATTCTGGAGGAAGTCCGGAATCTCCGGAGGGAAGGCGTTCTGAACTCACGGAACGAAGCACTGGAGTGGGTGAGGGCCCGGCAAAGAACTCCAAAACCGAAGTAGAAGGAGCGACCGGTAGCCCCTGCAGGCCATCCTTCGGCTCCTTGAACGGACCTTCTCCGGGCAGGAAGTTACCTATCGGACCAGATTCTTGATCATATTGTTCAGGGAGTCGTAGCTCGCATCTCCGGGAATCACGTTGGCGATCGTGCCCTCCCGGTCGATCAGTGCGACCCAGGGTTCTCCGTGGACCCGCCAGTCGTGAACAGTCGCCTGTTCGGAGTCTTCGTAGTCGTCAATATGGACGAATGCCATGCGGGAGTGGTAAAGGTCCATGAGACCCTTGATCAGGCGGTCTTCGTGTACGCACGGAGTGCAGTGGACGGGAGCCCCGAAAAAGATCAGGAACGGACGGTGATGAAAAACGGCGTGACTGATGCTTTCACGGTGGAGATGGTCCGGGACGTTCATGGTGCAAAGATCGGTGTATCGTTCGCCGATCTTCAGGACAGGATTGTGACTGATCGGTGCCCGCGTGCCCTGTTCGGGAAAACTCAAAAACCAGTTGCAGGAGGCAGCCGTCAGTAAAAACAGGACCATCGCCGTTCCCGATACAAGAAACCTCAATTTTCTCATCCCGTACCTCTCCCTCTTTTGTTCTTCAGGGTTTGATCAGAATCAAAGCTTTGTTATCATTATGCGCCCAACGGCCAGATTTGAAAATCCGTATTCCCTCCGCGCATTGGACTGATGAGGTGACATCGCACGCATGTTTTTGTCGAACCTTGCATTAAAACGTCCTGTTTTCGTCGGGATGATGCTGTTGGCTCTGGTCATATCCGGCTCCGTTTCCTACTTCCGGTTGGGAGAAGACCTCTTCCCGTCGGTTTCTTTTCCCATCATCTCGGTGACGCTTCAGGAACCCGGAACGAGTGCGCGCGTCATCGAAAAAAAGGTCACCATTCCGCTGGAAAACGCTCTTTCTACTCTGCCGGAGGTTCAGCACATTCATTCCGTCAGCGTTCCCGGCGCGTCATCCGTGACACTCATATTTCCCGATTCGGTCCGGACGGGAAGAATGCTGTCCCGTGTGGAAGAAAAGGTTCAGCAGATCCGCCACCTGTTTTCAAGGGATGTTTCCCAGCCTGTCATTTCACGGGTGACTCCGACAGAGATGCCTCTGCTCTGGATCCTTTTTCCTCTGGAAAGAACCGGAAGCCCGTCCGACAGACAATGGCTCCGAACGCATCTTGTGAGCCCCCTGCGTGCGCTCGGAGGAGTTTCGTCCGTCATTTCTCTCTGGCCTCCTGAAACCGTTCTTCATCTGTGGATTCGTCCCCGATCCCTTGGTCGCTACAAAGTGACGATCGATCAGGTGATCGCCTCGATCAAGGCCGCCTCCCTTCTCGCCCCTATGGGCGAGATCGTTCAGGGAAAGCAGGAGTTTCTGGTTGAAACCCGGGGAGACCAGTTGACGAGGACATCTCTGGAACACCTTCCCGTTGTTCTCGGGAACGGTCGGCAGATTCCATTGTCCCGGATTGCGTCGATTGAAGAGTCTCCGGAGTCGCCATCCTCGATTCTTCGACTCGACGGAAAGGTCGCGGTCGGTCTCAAGGTTTATAAAAAGCCCGATGCCAACGGCATTCAGGTGTCCCGGAAAGTCCGTCGCCTTCTTGAAGGCTTGAAGGTCCCCGAAACATTCGGAGGGAGTCCCATCATCCGGATGGATCTCTCCGGATTCGTCGCGAAAAACGACAGGGAGCTGTTCGAAACTCTTGTTATCGGTGGAGTTCTGACCATTCTGGTCATTTTCCTTTTTCTCGCCACCTGGTCATCGACTTTCATTGCTTCCCTGGCCATACCGGCATCGGTCATTTCAACCTTTGCGATCATGCGTCTGGCCCACTTTACCCTGAATACCCTGACGATGCTCGGCCTTTCCCTGGTCGTCGGCATTCTGGTGGATGATGCGATCGTCGTACTGGAGAATATTTCCCGTCACCGGGAGATGGGAAAAGACCCTTTCCAGGCCGCCCGGGATGGTGTGGGAGAGATTGGACTGGCCGTCCTCGCAACGACCTTTTCTATTGTCGCCGTTTTTGTTCCGGTGGCCTTCATGCAAGGAGTTTTCGGAAAATTTTTTCATGAATTCGGCCTGACGGTTTCTTTTGCGGTTTTAATGTCCATGCTGGTTTCCCTGACTCTGACCCCTGTTTTGGCTTCCCGACTGGGAAGAGGCAAAATCGGGGATCCGGGAATCGGGAAATCGGCTGTTCTCGAAAATCTGCGCGTACGTTATCGACGTCTTCTGGGGTGGAGTCTTGAGCATCCTTGGTCTGTGCTTCTGGCGACAGCGGTGACACTTGTCGGAGTGGCTTTTCTGGTGCCGGGGATCGGGATCGATCTGGTTCCGGAAACGGATCAGGGCGTTTATCTGGTAAAAATGACAGCCGGCTTGTCGGCTTCTGCAGAATATGCCGACAAGCGGTTTTTGTCGGCTTCTCAAAAAATTGGGGGGATGGAAGGAGTCTCTTCGGTGTTCTACCAGATTGGAGGCGATCCGGAGACTCCGATCAACCAAGGGTATCTGTATGTTTCTCTCAAGCCACTCAAAGAGCGGTTGGTGACACAGAACCAGTCCATGCAGGCTGCTCGTCGCCTCTTCGCTGAGCGGCCCGAAGACCGGGTTTCGGTCGACCGTGTCTCCCTCCTGGGTGGGAATTCTCCGGAAATTCCACTGCAACTGATTCTGATGGGACTGGATCAGAGAAGGCTCTTGTCTATTGCGGACCGCGCGAGGAAACGGATTTCCCGTATAAGAGGTCTGGTGGACGTCTCTTTTCAGGGAATGAGTCGCCAGGCGGTCTTGATCGTTCACCCCAAGGAGAAGCCGGTCCGCGACGGGACCGTCAGTCCTTTTTCTCTTGCGCACACACTTCGACTGATGTTGAACGAAGAACGCGTGGCAACCGTTTCCGGTCAGGAGGGAATGCGACAGGTCACAATCGGAGTCGATCCCCGTGTCCTGAGAAATCCTTCCGGTCTTTCAGCACTGCCACTTCTGTCAGGCGATGGCAAGGTCGTTCCACTTGGAAAGGTGGCGGAGCTGGACTTCCGGACGGAAGGAGAAAGGCGAATCCGAAATGACAGGAGACCTTCGGTAGAAATCAATGCCAACCTGTCCGGAGAAAAGACTCTCGGAAAAGCGATCGAGGAGGTCCGACAGGGGATTCAACCCTTGTTTCCTCAAGGGTATTCCTACCGGTTTGGAGGGTCCGGAGATGTCCTTCAGCAGGCCGTAGGCCAATTCTCTATGGCCATTCTTTTCTCGATTCTGGCCGTCTATATGGTTCTGGCTTCCCAGTTCGAAAACTTTCTCACGCCAATTGTCATTATGATTTCCATTCCGGTGAGCCTTGTCGGGGCCATTCTGGCGCTCAGGCTCACCGGCACATCTTTCAATCTGATGAGCGCAATGGGGGTGATCATATTGTTTGGCCTGGTGGCCAAAAATGCGATCTTGCTTGTGGATTACACAAATACCGTCCGACGAAGAGGAAAGAGCTGTCGCGAAGCCCTGATGGAAGCCTGTCCTGTCCGTCTCAGGCCCGTTCTGATGACGACGGTTGCGATGATTGCCGGAATGCTTCCCATGTCTTTCGGTTGGGGGGCAGGAGGGGCATTGCGTGTTCCCATGGCTCTTGTTGTCATCGGAGGACTTCTTTCTTCGATGCTTTTGACGCTTGTGGTTGTTCCGGTTGTTTATGACAGGATGAATTCTTGGTATGATTCTCTGACTTTACGCGGTCGATATCCCCGACGAAGGGACATCCATTAGGGGTTTTCCCGTTGGGAGAGGATTTCCTTTCCGCAAAGCGATTATCTGGAGGGTCAATGGACGTTCAAAAAAAATGGAAATCGCATTCTTCGGTCATCGGGTTTTTTCTGTGCGCTTTTTTTCTCACATCCTGTACAACGGTGACGAAGAGAACGACCTTGTCAAACATCGGACTGACGCCCGATGCAAGTCCCAGCGGGATTAATGTCCGGGTCATCAACCATTTTTTCAACCCAAAGACCTTGCCATATGAATTGCCGTACTCCCTTGAAATCGATCCTTCACATCCGTTCGTGATCCGGTGCGAGCACAATAGGGTTGTCCGTATTCCCGAAAAATACAAAAAAGTGATTGTGCGTTTCATCGGGAGGAGCAACGGGTATATACAGGCGATCGAAGTCAAATGGGTGGATTGGGAAGATCATGTTTTCAGACGGTATTACTTTCATTCGGACATCGACCGTTTCATCAAGACCCTTTCGCCGGTTCCTGTAGATACACGCAAAGGGTTCGGACTGGGGGACTATATTAATGGCTGTACGGATCCATTACTGATCTCGTCGGTGTCGGCATACCCGAAAGTTGTCAATGAATTCAACTTTCTGGGAGATTTTCTCCAGAAAGTTCTTTACCCCCAGAGCCCTCTCAAGGCGTTCTCGTTCCTCTATGTTTCCGGATAGGACGTGTGGACCGGGATTTGGAGGGACGACAGGGAACGGGAAATGCGCAGGCAGAATCGCGTCTCTCCTGTGTCTGACAAAGGAAGCTGAATGTATACGTATCAGGAAATGCTATCGGTCTTGAACAGCGGTGGATGCCGCCTGACGGACCAACGGTTGTCCCTGCTTCGGGTTCTCGAGACTTTCGGTGGAAGCTTTTCGGCTTTGGATTTTGAAAAGAAGGTCAATGAAATGGAGCCTTCCATCGGTCGGGCCACTTTGTTTCGTGCGATCGACCTCTTTCTTGAAAGGGGAATTCTCGAAAAGATTCACCGTGAAACCGGCGACGATGTGTACATCGTCGGCTCAAAAGGGCATCATCACCACATCATCTGTCGAGTTTGTGGAGAAATTCGGGACATCGACGCCTGTCCGTTCGAAACGGAAATTGAGGAGGTCATTCAGAGGGAGGGCTTTTCTTCAACGATACATCGGATTGAAATAGAAGGTGTCTGCGAAAGCTGCCAGACAAAAAGGTCGGAGGATGGTTATGGGCCCATGGCGTGAAAATGGGGCAACTGTGAGGATACATAATAGAGTCCCGACAGCAGGAGAATCAGAAGACCGATGATCAGGAGAACAGGATTCCTGAAAGATTTTTTGCGCGTCTCACCCATGCCCCGGATTCTAGGGTGCGGGGAGCAGGGAGTCAAGGGTCTTCTCTCTCTCCGGATGATTGCGGGACTGTTTGTCGCGCTCTTCCTGACAGCGGGTTGCCAATCTGCACAGTCCGCCCGCTCTGCCGATTTGTCCGACGAAACGCCCACGCCCATACGATTTGATGCAAGGCCGGTGCCCACGCTCCTGCCCCGAACGAACCTTTACCTGTTTTTTTCCTCTGACCGACCTCTATATTATCGGGAAGGAGAGTATTTCCAATATTGGCACGAACATTGGTTCGCGGCAGATGACTTGCGGGGGCCCTGGAACCCGATTCCGCCCTATGAGCTTCCGGATCTTCTCCAGAGCGTTCCTCCCGATTATTATTACGACAATTTTCCTTATAAGCTTCGCAAGGAAAAGTAAGAAACCCGACTCCAGGAGCTCTTAAAGAAATCGTCCCTCCCCTCCGGAGATCCGGACCGGAATTCTCTTGCCGATCTGTAAATCCAGCTGATTGGCCGCTGAACCCTCCCTGCAGAAAATTTCAAGCCATCGGGAGCTGTTGACAAGAACTCCCAGTTCCCCTGGAGCACATTCCTGGTACCTCGTAACGAAAGGAATTGTCCTTCCTTCCAGAAGGACTTCGACCTTTGCCGGAGATTTTCGGACGTGGAAGCCGAGGAGAACGTTCCCGAACCTGTCGATATTCCAGATCAGGCAATCCTCTTGCCCGGGATTCCTTATGTTTTTCAACTGATCCGGGGCGATGGGAAAAGAAAAGTCCGAGAGTGTTACTCCCTGGATCAGGTGGATAAGGGCCGGTGCAAAAAAATCTCTCGCCTGGAAGGTCGGGGAAAGGGTTCCTGCAGGAAAAGCGTTCTTGTCGAGAAGGTAGGCTTCTAGCGGCCCCATCCACTCATGAAGAAGACGGGGAAGACCATTGTCCGGCAAGACCATCTGCCCGAAGGACCCTCGCATAAGGACGCCGGGCCGGTCCGAGCCGACACCGGGATCGACGATGACAAGATGGAAAGCATCGGAAGGAAACCAGGGAAGGGAGTCGAGCAGAAAAGGCAGTGCGAGATCCGGACGAAAGGGTGGGAGATGATGGGTGATATCTACGATCCGGACGTTCGGAAGGTGGGAGTGAAAAACACCCTTGAGGACTCCGACGTAAGGATCTTGTACACCAAAATCTGTTGTAAGGGTGATCAAAGGGAATTTTTCCAAAAACAATCTCCTAGAAGGAGGACGTCGAGCGACCTCGGGTCAGTAATAAGATCGCACTCAAGAGAATCAATGTGCTCAGGAAGGCGTACCAGAATTTCTGTACGGAAAGACTCAGGGAAAAAAGCAGAAAGCCTGCGCCGAATGCGAAATTGTAAAACTCGGAACGGAGGATTTCTGCTTTTTTCTTTTTCATTTCTTTGAACCCTTCCTGTCGCAGGAATTTCCAGAAACCATTCTGGGGCCAGAAGCGATTGATCGTAGACGCGGAAGTTCTTTTTGGGATTTTTCTCAGAAAAGCGGATTCTTCATGCCAGGCGAGATAAAACGTAAACGAGCCGGCGGTCGAGAGGATGAAAATGGCTCCTGAAAAAGAACAGAGAGGGAGAAGAGAGAAGAGGATGAGGAAAGACCCTGTATAAACAGGATGGCGCAGATATCGGAAAGGTCCGGTTGTCTGTGTATTGTCGGTCCGCAGTGCCGGGGACCAGATTTTTTGTCTTCCGATATAGGCAGTTCCGAGGGATCGGAAAAAGACTCCGGAGAAATAAATTGCCCAGGAGACAAAAACTTCCAATTTCAGGAAGAAGTGTTCGGAGTTTCCCGGGACTGCAAAACGGGAGAGGAGAGGAGGTCCTCCCGTTTTGTTCAGGTGCCAAAGAATCAGAAAAAGAAAGACGTAAACCGGAATGCGTGCTCTGTAAAGGAAAGAGCCCTTTTCCGGGAGTTTCTCCGAATATTGAACTGGAGGAGCGTCTTGGGATGTCATGCGTTTCTCTGTGATCCTGAGAGATTTTTGAAGATGGAGACGATGCCCTACCGGACTCCGGAAAAATCGGGTCGACCATCCGGGATGTTTTTGGGGTAATTCGATTCTGGCACAAGACAGGAAAGTCGGACAAGGGTATAAGGACGGGAGTGTTTCTGCACCATTTCAAGACTATGGAAATTCTGAAAAGATCCGTAGAGGAAATCTCAGCAGGGGTTATTCCCGAAAGGGGCAGCACAGGATGTTGGGAAGTGGTCAAATTGCTGTGGTTCCGTGGCAAAAGGGTTGTCTCCGGAGGAGAAGGGTGAATCGGGAACGGGTTTGGGTTCCGGGGCTTTGATTTTTATTTTTATATTGATAGAATAAAAAGATTCCAAGCCGTGAATGCGGCAAGTCGAGGAGGAACATCGGGTATGTCAATTGAACAAGCTGTATCGCAGACATCACATGTAGCAGAAGGTCAGGTTAAGGGTACTCCGGACCAAGACGTTTTCTTGTCCGACGAAGAAATGGATCTCCTTTATGCGGATACCCTGCGGAACCTTGACGAGGGTTCTGTGGTGGAAGGAAAGGTGATCGAGATTTATCCGAACGAAGTCGTTGTCGATATCGGTTATAAATCCGAAGGTCACATCCCGAAATCCGAGTTTTCAGAAGAGGAAATTCAGGGACTCAAGGTTGATGATGTTATTCATGTTTATCTTGAAGAACGGGAAGACATGAATGGAAACCTTGTCCTTTCGAAGGAAAAGGCAGACCGGATGAAAGTCTGGGATGCGATTGAAGAGCAGTTCAATCGCAGCGATGTTATCGAGGGTCGCATCATTTCCCGCATTAAGGGAGGCATGACGGTTGACGTCGGCCTGAAAGCCTTTCTGCCCGGTTCCCAGATTGATCTGCGGCCTGTCCGCGATATGGATCGCCTGATCGGACAGACCATCCAGGTCCGCATTATCAAGATGAACAAGAAGCGTGGCAATATCATCGTATCTCGCAGGGTCTTGCTGGAAGAATGGCGGGATCGCCGGAAGAAAGTGACGATGGATGCTCTCAAGGAAGGTGAAGTTCTCGAAGGAATCGTCAAAAACATCACCGACTACGGCGCATTCATTGATCTTGGCGGAATCGATGGTCTTCTCCACATTACGGATATGTCCTGGGGCCGTGTGACAAACCCGCAGGAATTCATGAATGTGGGAGACAAGGTCAACGTGGTAATCCTGAAGCATGACAAGGAAACCGGGAGAGTCTCTCTGGGTCTCAAACAGTTGACGCCGGACCCCTGGACGACCGTCGGAAGCAAGTATCCGGAAGGTACCCGGGTTAATGCCAGGGTTGTGTCTATCACGGATTACGGCGCGTTTCTGGAAATCGAGCCCGGAATTGAAGGCTTGATGCATGTGACCGAGATGAGCTGGAATCATGAGGTCAAGCACCCGAGCAAGATCATGTCCGTCGGGGATAACATCGAGGTACAGGTTCTCAAGATTGACGAGAAGAATCGGAAGATTTCTCTAGGGCTCAAGCAACTGGGACCCAATCCCTGGGACGACGTGGAAGAGAAATATCCTGTCGGAACGGTCGTTTCCGGAAAGGTCAAGAGCCTGACGGATTTCGGTGCGTTTGTCGGTCTGGATGAAGGGATCGACGGTCTGATTCATATCTCGGACATGTCATGGACCAAGCATGTTCGTCATCCGTCGGAGGTTTTCAAAAAAGGGCAAAAGGTTGACGTGGTTGTTCTCAAGATCGAGAAGGAGCGTCAGCGACTTTCCCTTGGGTTCAAGCAGGTATCAGAAGATCCATGGGATTCGGATATCCCGTCCAGATTCCCGGTGGGGTCCCTCCTGGAGGGTGCCGTTACGAAAGTGATGGATTTCGGTTTCTTTGTGGAGCTGGCAGAAGGGATTGAAGGACTGGTCCACGTCAGCGAGGTGGATCTGGAGTCCGGGCAAAGGCTGGACCAAGTCTATCAGCCGGGAATGTCCCTTCCGGTCCGGATCATCAAACTGGACCCGGCCGAACGGAAAATCGGATTGTCCGTCAAGTCCGTTTCCGGGGACGCGCCTGTCGAGTCCGCTCCGCCGGTTAGTGTGCAGCAGCCTTCTTCCGGTAATGTGATGGAAGAGGCATTGAAGTCTGCCCGGAAAAAGGGGAAGAAAGCTGCGGAATCTCCAGAGGAAAATGCCTAACCTGTTTTGGGGGGGAAGGGGAAGTAAGGCCCTCCTCCCCCTTTTTGTGTGGCGGGAATGATCCGAATCAAAAGACTTGCCCGATATTTTGGTGTATTTATAGCCGTTACCTCATTGATTTTTCTTTTTGGTCGCGCAGCTGCCCATTTTGGACGGACTTTCCCTCTTGTCGGTGGGGCCGAAATCGGTGTCATCCGGATCAGTGGTGTCATTCTCCATTCCGAAAAGACTATTCATCAGATACGCACATTGGCAGGGGACCCCGAAGTCAAGGCGATCCTGCTTCGGATTAATAGTCCGGGGGGAGCTGTCGTACCGTCTCAGGATATTTACGAAGAGGTCCTGAAGGCCCGAAGAAAAGGCAAGATAGTTGTCGCCTCCATCGGAACGGTCGGCGCATCAGGTGCCTATTACATTGCATCGGCGTCCGACTTCATCATGGCAAGCAGCGGATCTCTTACCGGTTCCATTGGTGTTATCATGGAACTAGCAGAGGTCAAGGATTTGCTGGACAAGATCGGTGTTCACAGCGAAGTCGTAAAAAGCGGGAAAATGAAAGATATTGGCTCGCCATTTCGGCCGATGACCCCGGATGAAAAATCTTATATGAAATCGCTTCTGGATAATATTCATCAGCAATTTATTCTTGCGGTGGCAAAGGGCAGGCATCTGAGTAAGGAAAAGGTTGATCCATTGGCGGATGGGCGCGTTTTTACAGGGGAGATGGCGTATCGCTATCATCTTGTGGATGGGATCGGTGATTATCGGGATGCACTCCGAAAGGCGACGGAGATGGCCCATCTCAAAACCATTCCTTCGATTCGCGAGTTTCAAAAGAAGGGTGTCTGGGACACTCTTCTATCCTCTAAGGTATCAACCCTCCTTGGTGGTGGCTTGGGTGAATCTGCCGGTTTTTGGTCCATACTTCCGGGTTCAAAAATTTAGTATTCTGGGGAGTTGTCGATGACCCGAGACGACCTGATTAAGCGAGTAGCTGAAAAAAATGCCGGTATTTCCCTGTCTGAGGCAAGAAACTTGGTTCTTGACCTGTTCGAGTCGATGAAGTCCGTCATCCTGGAAGGTGAATCCCTTGAGATCCGGCGTTTCGGCGTGTTTGAAATCCATCACCGAAAGCCCCGGATTGCCCGGAACCCGCGAACGGGAGAAAAGGTCTCTGTGGGAGAGCGTAAAAGCCTGATCTTCAGGCCAGGGAAAATCCTGAAACTTCGGATGAAGAATTTGACAAGGAAGTCCACCTGATGTTTGAGAGTCTGACAGAAAGATTCGACCGGGTTCTTCGGAAAATAACCGGACGGGGATTGCTTGGGGATTCTCAGGTGGATGAGACCCTGCGTGAAATTCGTGTGGCCTTGCTCGAAGCGGATGTGAATCTCGATGTGGTCAGATCCTTCATCGACCGGTTGAGGGACAGGCTGAAAGGCGCGGAAGTCAAGGAAGGCCTTACGCCGGCCCAAACGGTTCTCAAGGAAGTTTTCGATGAGGTTGTCCATCTTCTGGGGGATCAGAAGGCCAGCCTGCAACTTTCCTCCAAGCCACCCACGATAATCATGTTGATGGGCTTGCAAGGCTCGGGAAAAACGACCACAGCTGCCAAGCTGGCCTATCATTTCCGTCAATCCGGCCGTCGTGTTCTTCTGGTTGCATCTGATCTGGCAAGGCTGGCTGCGGTCGAACAGCTGAAAATACTGGGGGAACAGATCCATGTCCCAGTTGTTGTTCCGGATGATGGAGTTTCGAACCCGCGCGACATGTTTCCTAAGGTTCGGAAGAAATGGATCGAGGGTATGCATGAGGTCGTGATTCTGGACACGGCAGGTCGCTTGTCGATCGATCCGGATCTGATGAAGGAGCTCGTCGACCTCCGAAACCTCTACAAGCCGAAGGAGTCATTGCTGGTTCTTGATGCCATGACCGGCCAAGAGTCTGTCAATGTTGCGAAAGCATTCGATGCAGACATCGGCGTTGATGGTGTCATTTTTTCAAAATTGGACGGAGACGCGAGAGGAGGAGCCATCCTTTCGATTCGAAGCGTGATGGGAAAACCGATCAAGTTTGTCGGGGTCGGGGAAAAGGTCGACCGTCTCGAACCTTTTCATCCGGATCGAATGGCTTCCCGCATCATCGGTATGGGGGATATCCAGACCCTTCTGGAAAAGGCGCAGTCGGCCGTTTCGGCAGAAAAGGCCCGTCAAATCGTTACGAAAGCTTCCGCTAACCAGATTTCTCTCGAGGACTTTCTGGAGCAGATCCGGAGCATGAAAAAAATGGGGTCGGCCGATGAACTGTTGTCGATGATCCCTGGAGCATCGACACTTAAGTCTCAGGTCGACTTCGAAAAAGTGGAATCAGAGATGAAGAGGACGGAAGCCATAATCTTGTCCATGACCCGCCTGGAACGTCTTCATCCCGAAAAGCTGGACGGCTCCCGTCGCCGAAGGATTGCAACCGGATCCGGAACGACTGTCCAGAGCGTCAATCAGGTCCTGAAACAGTTTGAACAGGTCCGAAAAATGATGAAAACAGCCCTGAAACCAAATGGTATGAGGGCCTTGAAGTCCCTGCTTCCGTTCTAAGCCGGAAACAGGGAAAAATTAACTGTCTAAAGTTAAGGAGTGCAGATTGTCTGTCCGTATCCGCCTGGCACGTCATGGCAGAAGAAAGCAACCGGTTTATCGGATAGTTGTGGCGGATTCCCGTTGTCCCCGGAACGGGAGATTTCTCGAGGTGATCGGGTCTTATAACCCTCAAAGAAACGATGAAGTTCGGTTTGATTCTGCGAAGCTCGACGCATGGGTTGAGAAAGGTGCTCAGCCCTCGGAAACTGTCAGCAGACTGATTCGGAAAATTGCTCGCTCCCAATCTCAAGATACCTGATTCTGGCATTTTCATCCGCATCAGGAGGGTTTTCATTCATGAGAGCTCTGATCGAAATGATTGCACGATCTCTGGTAGATTCTCCGGAGCAGGTCGTTGTAAATGAAACTGATGCGGAAAGGATTGTGGTCATCGAATTGAAAGTTGCTCCCGCCGATTTGGGCAAGGTCATCGGACGGGGAGGGAAAACGGCATCAGCGATGCGAGTTCTTCTGAATGCAGCAGGGACGCGGGTTGGTAAACGCTATGTGCTGGAAATTCTGGAGTAGGATCAATTGGAAGATCTAAAAAATCTTGCCCTTGTTGGCCATATTGGTCGTCCACATGGGGTCAGGGGTTTTTTTTTGTCCGAAACCCCTCTCCAGTACTCCTGGAGATTTTTCAGGAAGGCCATAAAAGGCTTTATTGTGGTCCTTCCGAGAAGAGTCTTGAGGCACTTTTTCTTGAAGACATAATTGAGCATGGCGATGGTTCACTTCTGCTCAAGGCTTGTGGTCTGGATTCTCCGGAGGCGGTGAAGACGAAATCCCGATGGGGTCTTTATGCTTCTCTGGAAGGGTTTTCCACTGTTGACGAAGAAAACGTTTTTTGGGTATCTGAATTGGTTGGCATGGCGGTCTTTGATGTCGAGTCCGGCTCTCCGGTAGGCCGGGTTGTCTCCTGTTATGAAAGGCCTGGTCAGGACCTGATCGGAATTGATTTTCAAGGGACGGAAATCCTTTGTCCGTTGGTCGATCCGCTCGTTCCGAAGATCGATCGGGTAAGGCGGGAGATTTTTGTGCAGTGGACAATCCTCGATCCTTCATCGTCATAACCCTTTTTCCGGAACCTGTCTCCGGAATGCTGAACTCCAGCATTCTCCGTAAGGCTCAGGAAAAAGGCATTGTCCACTTTACAGTCCTGAACCTGCGCGACTTCGGGAATGGACGTTATCGATCGACGGATGACTATCCCTACGGTGGGGGTGGAGGAATGATTCTTCGTCCCGAACCGGTCTTCCGGGCATTGCAGTTTGCCCGGGAAAGAGTATGCGGGTTACAGGAGAACCTGCAACAGGGGGACTCGATTCTCCCGCGGATCGTTTACCCAAGCCCGCAGGGAAGAGTCTTTCATCAGAAAGACGCATGGGCCTGGTCGACCGATCCGCGCCCGATAATTTTTTTGGCGGGACACTATGAGGGAATCGACGAACGCATCCTTTTGGGGCATTCGATCGAAGAATGGTCGATTGGCGACTACGTTTTGACGGGGGGAGAACTTCCTGCGCTGGCGATGATTGATTCTATTGTGCGGTTATTGCCAGGCGTTCTCTCGGACCCCCAAACGGTCCGGAATGAAACCTTTTCAGGGGACCTTTTTGATTATCCTCAATATACAAGGCCACCGGTTTTTGAAGGAATGAAAGTTCCCGATGTGCTGCTTTCCGGGGATCACGCCCGGATTGGACAATACCGCAGGGAAAAAGCCCGGGAAAAAATGTTGCGTGTACGTCCGGAGTTGTTGAGTTAAAATGGGCCGGGGGTTCGGAAGTTGATTCCGAGAGAATCCACAATATGAAGGAATGAAAGGTGAGAAAATGAACGTTCTGGATCAAGTTGAACAGTTGTATTTCAAGGAAAACCCGGTTGATGTGAAGATTGGGGAAACAATAAGGGTTCATCTCAAGATTGTCGAAGGCGAGAAAGAGCGTATTCAGGTCTTCGAAGGTGTTGTGATTGCTTTGCGGGGCGGGGGTACGCGTGCCATGATGACGGTTCGGAAGATTGCTTTCGGAGTGGGTGTGGAAAGAATGTTTCCGCTTCATTCTCCTCAAATCGTCAAGGTCGAAAGAGTCCGGGTGGGAAAAGTCAGAAGGGCCAAACTCTATTATTTGAGGACAAAAAAAGGAAAAGCGGCCAGACTGAAGGAAGTGGAAGGCAAGAAAAACGCTTAATAAAACCGATCGCATGAACCGTCCACGAGCGGATTTTGAGAGAGACTTTCGCGAGAAGGGATTTCGTTGCGTGGCTGGTATCGACGAGGTTGGGAGAGGAGCTCTTGCCGGTCCTGTTGTTGCGGCGGCAGTTGTTCTTTCGGAGCCCTTCGAACTTTTTGAAGACATGGACGTTTGCGATTCCAAGCTCCTGTCTCCGGCGAAGAGGGAGGAAATCAGCGAGAAACTCCTCTCTCTTCTTTCTTTTTGGGCCATCGGTGAAGCCACGGTGTCGGAAATTGACTCCCTGAACATTCGTCGAGCGACTTTTCTTGCCATGAAGAGAGCAATGGATGCGCTGCCGAAAAATCCTGATCTGGTTCTGGTAGATGGTCGGGAAATCGTTCCGTCGCTTGGTTGCAGACAGGAAGCTCACATCGGGGGGGATAGAAAAATTCTCTCCATCGCCGCTGCGTCAATTATTGCAAAAGTATACCGGGACAAATTGATGTCCGACCTGGATCGGACTTTCGCAGGCTATGGATTTGCTGACAACAAGGGATACGGAACGGCAAAACATAAGGAAGGGCTCCTTCTCAGAGGCATTTCTTCCGCTCATCGAGCTGTTTTCTGTAAAACCTTTCTGGCACCTTCCCGTGAAAAAACATTTCCTTCCACGGAGCCTGGTGATTTTCCTCCAAACGTTGACAATTTGGCACAGTAGCCTTTTATGTCCTTCTTGACCCGTCCAGGTTTTCTTGTTTTTGTGCTTGTTTCCTCTCTGCCCTTCGCGTTTTTTCTCTGGCTCTTTTCTTTTTTTCTGATGGCAAAGGGGCAATCCGAAAAGCTTTATCCCTCGATCCACATGATCGTTGTCCTGAAACATACGACAGACAACAAGACCATGAATGCCCTCCTGGACCGGATCACGGAAGTGACGGGAGAACAATCGGTCAGATTGCTTTCCCCTAAAGAAATAGCAGGGTTTCTTCCGGCGATGAAAGATGGAGAATCCGTCCGGGTTCCATCCCGTTTTCAGCATATCCTTTCGGTGCGCATCTCATTCGGCCAGGATTCTCAAGGTCAAAAAACGTATCTTCTTCCCCAGATAAAGTCTCTGAAGGAGTTTCTGGACCAGGACCCTCATGTCTTGATGATGGAACTGAATGAGGCTTGGGCTTTTCGACTGGATGCCCTGGCCAGAATGATGGAGAAACTTAAGGTTGTAGGCCTGATTTTTTCGCTTCTGACACTTCTTGGACTTTTTTTTTATTGGGTTCAGATCTTTCGATTCAAATGGTTATCGGGAAAATCCCTTTCAGGATCTTCTGTCAAAGGGGAGCCGGAACGAAAACTCATGTGGCAAGCTGCTTCGGAAAATACTGAAGAGACTCCGCTGGAGGAAGTCGTCATTCCCGTTCTCTGGGGGGGATGGATTGCCGGTTTTTTTTCCGGCCTGATCGCCTTACTCTCTTTGATGGTAATACATCCCGTTCTTTATCCTGAAGGACTTGATCCATTTTTGAGTTCCGGTTTTTCGGGGAATTCAGACAACCTGGACTGGTTTCTTTTTCCTGTCATGACAGGAGCATTCGGGTGGCTTTCCTCCGCTTTTTCGCGCATCTGATCCCTCGACCGTTCTATCTTCTTCTTGGAATAGTTTTCTTTTCTGGTCTTCTCATGGTCCAGTCGGAAGCTGCTCCGCCCAGCCAGAAGGAATTAAAGCACGAAATTTCCAATCATAAAAAGGAATACGAGAGGCTGAAGAAAGAACTTATCCAGAACAAGAAGCTCGAGAAAAAATATCTTCATAAACGTGACGACTTGCAGTTCAAGATGCTCGAACTGCGGATGGACAAAGAGAAACTTCATATGCAAATTGAGCAGAACCACATGAATGAAATACGGTTTTCTCGACGGTTGTCCCGACTGAATCGGGAAATCCGGGAGGAGAAGGTCTCTCTCCGGTCCCATCAGGTCGTTGCGGGAATTCAGGAAGAATTGGTTCTTAAGAATGCAATGACGGTCTATCTTGCCCGTAAAGATCGGACCCCGGAATCTTCTGTCGATATGCTGGGAATCTGGGTCTCTGATGACTCGCTCCGGCAAATGCAGAAAAGGATATCCCGCGACAGGGTTCGGGAAGTTTCGACATCTTTGAAAATGAAAGAGCTGGTCCGGAAAAGAAACGGGATTCTTCGGATGGAAGTCCTTCGCAAGCGGGAAGAAGCGGATGAAAGGTATCAGATGAGCCGGATCCGGAAGCAGATAACGGCGTTGAAAGAGCGGGCTTCCGGTATCGAAAAAAATAATGAACTTATTCTCACGAAGACCCAGAAACTTCTGGGACTGATCCATCATCTTCGTTTGGTCGAGCTAAGGAACCGCCATCGCTATCTGCATCATTTTTCACCTGTCAACCTCAAGATCAGAGGGCTTCTTTGGCCGGTAAACGGGAAGATCATCGAGACTTTTGGCCGTTACCACGACGGAGTGGATATCGCTGCAATTTCGGGCAGTCCGGTAAAAAGTGCGGAAACCGGGCGTATTCTTTTTGCCAGACATTATTCGGGGTATGGGAAGCTGGTTATCGTCAATCACGGTCATCACGTTTACTCTCTTTATGGACACATGAAAACGATCCGGGTCAGGGAGGGACAGATTGTTCGAAAAGGCCAACTCCTTGGTACAGCTGGTGGTGGGGGAACCAGTGGTCGTTCAACCATTTTTTTCGGGTTGACCCATTTTGGAAATCCGGTGAACCCTCTTCCTTACCTCGGAAAAAGGAAGAATTGATGGGAAGCAGGCAAGTCACTGCGAAGCTTGGAGTGGTCAAGGAGAGGGTAGATTCGATGGGTGTGATGGGCAAGGATCGCCTTCTTTCATAAAGGATGGAACGGTGCCGGACTCGAAACCGGACGCGATGAAGCCCGTTCGTCGACTCGTAAAGACGAAGGTTTGGGTGAAGGATATCGTTCCGAACCGCCCGGTTCGGAACGATACATCGGGTGGGGTAGGAGGGGACCGTTCCGAGAAGAGCGGCACCTATCCTGATCAAGCGATAATAGCCCCCTCTTGCAGTGTCCTGCAGATCTTGGGAGGCTTGCCAGAAAGTCGATAGCTTGATCTGATCTGACGGGAGAAGTCGGGAGATTTCTTGCTCAATGCACTTCGTCATGATAATCTTTGGCCTAACAACTTTGTCGTTTCTTTGTTCGATGGTTCTGTCAGGTTCCAAGAGGACAGGGCGTTATGGTGTTTCCCATGCGGGAAGGGGTCTGTGCTTGATATGTGGAAGAGAATAATGAAAACGGGAAATGTTTTGTTGATCCTGGCGATCGGAATTCTTGTCGGGGGGGTTGGACATGCTGTGTTCGCCGATGGTGGAACGGATCGCTCCCTGAAAGTTTTCTCGATGGTGTACGCGTTGATCCAGAAAGATTATGTCGATCCTCTTACGCCCAAACCTGTTCTGACAGGTGCGATCAAGGGGATGGTTGCTTCCCTCGACCCTCATTCCGAATATATGACGCCTCAGGAATACCACGAGCTGGAAATCGATACGAAGGGAAAATTTGGCGGAGTCGGGATCAAGATTACGACGAACGGTACCAATATTCTGGTTCAGGCGCCTATTCCTGGTTCACCGGCAGATAAGGCCGGGGTCAAGGCAGGAGATGAAATCATAAGCGTGGACGGAAAAAGCACAGCAAGGCTGGGACTCGAGAATGCCGTTCACATGATGAGAGGACGTGCAGGAACATCCGTCGATCTGACCATCCGCAGGAAAGGTGCCTTTCAGAAAAAGGACTTTGTCCTGATTCGCGAAGTGATCCGAATTCATACGGTTCATGATCGCATGCTAACCTCGAAAATTGGCTACATTCATGTCCAGGAGTTTTCCGAAGACACGGCAAAAGAAATGAAGGAAGCGATTTCGGGGTTGATATCCAAGGGCATGAAAGGATTGGTTATTGATCTCCGAAACAATCCCGGCGGACTTTTGAACGATGCTGTTGATGCTTCCTCCATTTTTCTTCCGGAAAATAAGGTTGTGGTTTCTATGAAAGGTCGCCGGCAGTTCCACGAGTTTCATGCCCGCAACCCCAGACCCTATCTTCATTTCCCGATTGTCGTTCTAGTGAATACGGAAACGGCTTCTGCAGCAGAGATTCTTTCCGGTGCACTTCAGGATTACAAGAGAGCAACTATTATGGGGACACAGACATTTGGAAAAGGTTCTGTCCAGACCATTCTGCCTCTGTTTGACGGGTCCGCCTTGCGTCTGACTACGGCGCGTTATTTTACGCCCAGTGGTCGCTCGATCCAGGATTACGGGATCTCTCCGGATGTAATCGTGAAGCAAATCATTCCTCGAGGGGTAAAATCGATCAAGGTTCCGCGAGAGGTCAACTTGAAGCATCATTTCTTGAATCCGGATGGGGCGGAATCGAAAATTTCCATTCCTGAGGACCATATACAGTTCCATTTACCCATTGGACGAATCCCCTTGAAAGAGGACAATCAGGTTCAGGCGGCACTCAGGATGCTTGGTCGGGACCTGAAGCTTGGGCATCAGTCGGTCAGCTTAGCCTTACCGGGCATTTACCCATCGGCCGGATAGATAATATCCTTTGTAAAACACGTCATGCTTGTGCACCACTTAGTCACATCGGGAGACGGGCAAAGTGCTACGACATGTCTTCGGGCTCTTTGCCACTTCCTTTTCGACCCTATCCGTTTCTTCAGCGGTTCAGCTCTCCCGTCTAGACTGTGTCCTTTTATCGGAAAAATTCCTTAAAATTTCGGACTTCAGGCCGGATATGTAAGGGGTGCTCCGGTCTATGGTCGAGTCGGGGTGATGTGAAACGTCTTCACGCCTTCCCGTTTTCCCCGCGATCGACCGGAAGCCAGAACCAGATGAGGAGGCCATCCGGATGCCGGAGCACAGCCACCTGGCGGGGCAACATGGCATTCCGGCTAGATCCCTCCAAAATACAAGGCAGACCGGCCTGTTTCATCTGCGGACAGATCTCTCCCGACAACCAGAAGACCCCACCAGTCTTCAATCTGCTGTGTCACGTGCGGATTCGGGCAATTCTCAAACCTCCATGCGGCGCGCAATATCCTAACCCATTTTTCGATTTTTTTGTTTTAAGTTGAAGACAAGGAAGGATTCTCGTTTTTGAAAATCGCGTTTTAGGTGACGCAGAAAATCACGCGACGGGATTTTGAAGAGACGCCTCCGGGGGGAGGGCGGTGATCTTGCGCCGGGTCGGATCCTTCACCGTGAGCCGGTCGTAGAGGGCCTTCTGCTCCTTCTCCGGCTTCGAGGAGAGACGGGTCTCGTGGATCCGGCCGGTATGGGGATCGGTTCCGGAGACCGTGAGGCGGACATGGGTGTCGAGGAGGGATCGGATCGTGCTCCAGGAGCGGGTGTCGTTCGCCTCCCGCAGCCGGCATTCGA
>JAKAYA010000055.1 GCA_021826965.1 Nitrospirota bacterium | reverse complement strand
CCATGGGAGAGCCTCCAAAAAATGGGCGATCGCTTTTTACGGGGAAGGAGGACCGGATGATCGCCGTCGGAATTCACCCTTTCCTGGTCCATTTGCTGATTGCGGGATGCACGCTCTACCTCCTCGTCCGGGGGCCACGGACATGCCGGGAGGCCTTTTCGGGAGTCCTCCGTCCTCTTTCCGTCTTTCTGACGGTCCTTGTCCCGCTGGTATTCCTGGCGGGAGTGCTGGCCCGCCACCTTATCCTTGTTCAGGTGCCGGGCGCGGCGGGAGAGATCCGGTTCCATCTGTGGACGGGGATTCTCATGATACTGGTCTGGTGGCCCCTCGTCTGGAAGACGTCCCGCGCGGACGAAGGGACTCCCCTGTCGTCCGTCCTGCATCCGGTGGCACTGGTCTTCGCAGCGCTGGTCCTGTTGATGGCCGCGACGGCCGGAGGGTGGCTCGTATATGGTCCGCACGCCATTTCGTTTCCCCTCAGATAAAGAACATGGGGCGCGTTTCGTTCCGGTCCTTTCCGGCCGCTTCGACGAAGGCATCCAGGGTATACCGGTCCAGAACCCCGACCAGGTCTTCCCGAATGTCCGAATAAAGCGTCTGGATCGCCGGTCCGGGAGGGGTAGAGGGATCGAAGAAAACGATCTCGCCTTCCACCATGGCCAGAAGGCGATAGAGGGATATTTCCTCCGGTCGTTTTCCCAGGCAATATTTCCCCCGGGGTCCGCGGGTGCTTTCCACGATCCCCCCCTTGACCAGAATGGCCAGAATCTGTTTGAGAAAGGGTTTGGGGATCTGGCCGCGCGTCGCGACCTGCGTTCCGGACAATCCCGCTTCTCCGACAAGAGCGAGTTCCACAAGCGCGCGCACGGCATATTCGACACGTTGGGACAAGCGACAAGCCATCATCCCCTCCTCTTTCGTTCTCTCAAGATCGCGTGAAACTCTGTGCTCAGGAGTGGTCTTTCAGGACTGGAAGCGGCGCAATTCCCGTTCGAGCTCCCGAGCCATCTCCAGAATCTCCCGGATTCGTCTTTCCTCAAAGAGCGGCCTCGACCCTTCCGGAGATTCCGTCCGTTCAATCTCCCGAATTTCTTGCCGGATGGCCGCCAGAGAAGACTCTTCCCGTCGGGCCTTCTGTTCGAGAGTCGAAAGAACCGATTCGAGGGTCCGGAGCATTTGCTGGATTCGGACGACTTCTTCCGCCGGGAGAGCGACCGGTCCATTCCCTCCGGTTCCGGAAAGGATTCGCAGGGCTTCGGACAAGCCTTTCTCCAGGATGATCGACCGTTCGACGAGATCCGGAAGAGAATCTCTCCGGATCTCTTTTTCGTCCGGCCGCGTTCGGTCCGGAAGAATCGTGTCGAGGTTTCGGTGGAGTTCCGACAGTCGTCGGGACTGCTCACCCGTCGTTCCGGAAGACTGTCCCGCCTCCTGCGACAGGATCTCCGCCTGTGTCCCGATCCATCGGACTTTTTCCGACACCTCTCCGACCCATCCCTGGAAGAGGTCGATGAACCGGTTGATAAAGTCCGCCAGCTGACCGATTTCGTCGTCCCGGCCAACGTCCAGGCGGGTCTTGAGATCCGGCGGCCCCGAAGACATTCGGCCCACCTTGCCGGAAACGCTGACAAGCGGTGTCACAAGCTTTCCCCGGATCGTCCAGACCAGAAGAAGGACGAGAAGTTCCAGTGTTCCCAGAAAAGCCCAGAAGATCTTCATCCCGAAAGCATGAATGGACCGGGTGTAGGTGTCGGTATTCTGATAGGCCACCGCGTAACCCAGAACCGCCTGCTGGGGGTTATGGCAGGACCGGCAGGAGGTGTCGTTCAGAACAGGTTCCATGTAAGCCAGTGTTCCGCCTTTTTTTCCCGGACGGCTCTGAAACGACAGACCGCCCTCCGAAAGGGAGGCTTCGCTGATCTTTTGGTAGGCGTCCTGAAAAGATGTGCCTTCGAGCAGACGCCGCCTCGAAGGAGACAGGGAAAGACGACGGGCTTGTCCCAGTGTCGGCAGGAGAATACCGCGGCTGCGCATGTCGACAATGGTGGAAATATCTCCGAATGCGGGCGTGTGGCCATCCGGCTTCAGGAGAAGAATCTCCGGTCGGTCTTTGCGGGCCGTGTCCGGTGCGAGGAGGTCTCTGGCTCCGACAAGGTCCTGATGTTTCATGAGCAGGGAAAAAGACCGGACAAAAGCGTCGTCGCGATGCCGGAGTTCCCGGACAAGGGCATTCCGGTCCCGCTGGACCACCATATGCGTCACCTGCACCCCCAGCCCCAGAAATCCCAGGGACAAAAGCAGAAAGAACCAGAGAAAAATACGGGTCGTCACCCGCTTGCGCCAGGGGATTTTTCCCAGGACAGGAGAGACGTTCCTTGTGTCCTGGTTCGGCGCGAAGGGTCGGATTTCCGGATTCATCTCTGCGGCTCTACCCGGAAGAGGGAGGGATAGGGCGGGTTCCGGCCGGAGGACGGGAAACACGCAGGCATGTCATCACGATCGCGAGTCCGATCACGATCATGGGGACCGACAGGACCTGCCCCATGGTGATGGGTCCGAGCAGGAACCCCAACTGGGGATCCGGCTGGCGAAAAAGCTCCCCGATGGTGCGAAAGAGGCCATACAAACCGATGAATGTTCCGAAAAGAACACCTTCCGGCAAATTCCTCCGGGAAAGAAAGAAGAGGATGAGGAAAAGCAGGACTCCTTCCATCGAGGCTTCGTAGAGTTGGGACGGATGACGGCAGACGGGTCCCCCCATCGGAAACTCCATGCACCAGGGGACATCGGTCTCACGTCCGAACAGTTCCCCGTTGATGAAGTTTCCCATGCGGCCCATAAAAAGGCCGATCGGGACCGGGAGAACCGCCAGATCCGCCAGCCGGAGGAAGGGAAGATTCCGACGACGGCAGAAGAGCCAGCCGGCCACGATAACGCCCAGGAACCCTCCATGAAAGGACATCCCGCCTTTCCAGACCGCCAGGATATCCATCGGATGGGAGAGATAATAAGACAGGTTGTACACCAGGACATAACCGAGGCGACCACCCAGGATCACGCCCAGAGCCGCGTAGCTCAGGAGATCGTACACTCCGTCCTTGTCGAGCGGAAAGGCTTTTTTCCGGACCTCCGTCTTCAGAAGAAAATAGGCCACGAAAAAGGCGATGACGTACATCAGACCGTACCATCGCACTTTCAGCGGCCCCATTTTCAGAAGGACGGGATTGAAATCGGGATAGGGGATCATGGATTCATCCCTGAACCGGTCAATAACTCAGGCAGAATCGACATCCCGGATGCTTTCCTCCCTTTCGATTTTCTCCAGTTCTTCTTTTTTGCGCTGGCAGATAATGCACAACTGTGCGAAGGGCATGACTTTCAATCTTTTTTCCTCGATCTCTCCGCCGCATTCCTCGCAGTACCCGTACGTCCCCTCCCCCAACCGCTGAAGGGCATGTCCAATGGCTTTCCGCGTCTTGTTGCGCATTTCGAGGAGGGCCAGATCCACCCCTTCTCCCATGTCGATGGAGGACAGATCGCCCTGATCGAGAGCCGAATCCAGCCTGTGTTCGTTTTCGGGTCCGATCTGACGCGCGAGATGCTGACGGATATCCCTCTCGACTTCGGATTGCTTTGATAGGAGAATTTCTCTAAGCCGTTGGTTGCGCTCTTCGCCTTTTACCATCTCTTGCATTCCCTTTCATGTGCCGGAATTCCGGCTGGAGGTCCGACTGATACCGCCGTCCCCCGAAGGATCCGTTCCGGAAAGTTCTCCCGTCGATGGCCTGAAAATCTTGCGGCTCCTTCGCCGCGTTGACCTGTTCCTTCAAAAAATGAAGATTCCGGAACCGGCGGCAGAACAGATGTCCGGAAAAATGGCCCCTTACGATGTTCTCGTCATGACGCTGCTTTCGCTTCGAACAAAAGACGCGGTCACACTTCCCGCTTCGCAGAGGCTTTTCGAAAAGGCTCCGGATATTCTTTCCCTTTCGCGAATGGAAATCTCCGACATCGAAAGCCTGATATTTCCGGTCGGATTCTACAGGACCAAGGCTAAAACAATCAAGACAATTGCCCAAAGAGTTTTGGAAGAATCCGGAGGAAAGATTCCCGATACTCTCGAAGGATTGCTGAGACTCCCCGGAGTAGGGCTCAAGACGGCGAATCTTGTTTTGACGGTGGGATTTGAAAAAGAGGGATTTTGCGTCGATATCCATGTCCATCGGATTTTAAACCGCTGGGGAGTGATTCGAAGCAAAACGCCGGATGACACTTATCACCTTGTGGATCCGGTGTTGCCCCGAAAATGGAAAAGGAGGGCGAACGCCCTCCTCGTCTCCTTCGGCCAGCATCTCTGCCGGCCGGTATCTCCGTTTTGTTCCAGATGTCCCCTTTTAGCGGACTGTGACCGTATCGAAGTGGATAAACACCGGTGACATATGGTCTTCCGACTTGTTGATTTTCTCTGCCGGATCCATCCTTCCTTCCAGTTCGCAACGAATGCAGCGGGAAGCTTCTTGCCAGGCCTCCTGTACGTTGAACCCGGTCTCCACTTCGGCAAATCCCTTACGGGCTTCCAGGGGAATGGCAGGCATGGGAATCCGGTGCATTTCCCCAAGGGTCATCGGATCTTCCATGACCGGGGGTGAATAGAACGGATAGGTGCGGTCGGGGTTGCCCTTGAAATACCGGTCGATGAAGACGGCGCACTGTTCGCCGTCCCGAATCGAATGAATCACGTCGAGCGGGCCGGTCATCGCGTCTCCGCCTGCAAAGACCGCCGGTCGCGATTCGCTCATGAGGGTGTCCGGATCGACTTTGACGGTTCCCCATTTGTGGAACGTGATGCCGTTCTTTTCAAACACGCTGGTGTCCATGGTCTGTCCGATAGCGGCGACGATGGTGTCCACGTGGACACTTTTGATGCTTCCCTTGACGGCGACGGGTTTACGTCTGCCGCTGTTGTCAAACTCTCTGGACAACGTGTTGACCTGAAAATCGATGACGGATTCCCGGGTCCCGTCTTCCCGTTCTTCCTCGCGGATTTCGGTGGGAGCCAGGAGAAATTCGAAAGTGATGCCTTCGTGCTCGGCTTCCTGGACTTCAAATTCATGTGCCGGCATCTCTTCGCGAGTCCGCCTGTAGTAGACGGTGACCTGCTCCGCACCCATTCGTATGGCGGATCTGGCGACGTCGATGGCCACGTTCCCTCCGCCGATCACCGCCACGCGTTTTCCGACATGTACCGGTTCGTCCAGACAGACCTTGCGCAGGAAAACGATTCCGTCCTGAACAGATGGCAGGTCTTCTCCCGGGATTCTCATTTTGCTGGGTTTGTGCGCACCGATCCCGACAAAAGCGGCGTCATATCCCTGCTCGAACAGGTCTTCGAGCGAGAAATCCCGTCCAAGAGAGACATTTGTCTTGAATTCGACCGGGAGATTGTCAAAAATGCCCATCTCGAAGTTGAGAAGTTCTCTGGGAAGACGATATTTGGGGATGCCGACGGCCAGCATTCCGCCGATGACCGGAAGCTGGTCGAAAACCGTGACCTTGTATCCCATGCGCCCGAGATAAAAGGCGCAGGTGAGACCGGCCGGACCAGCGCCAATCACCGCAACGCGCTTGTCGAGGTCCGCGTCCGGAGTATAAACGGGACGGATGCCCTGATTGTATTCCCAGTCGTAGGCAAACCGCTTCAGACCGTTGATCGCGATCGGCTCGTCCAGGTCTCCTCTCCGGCAGGGACTTTCGCAGGGCCGGTAGCATGTCCGGCTGATGATGCCGGGGAAAGGCAGACGCTTGCGAATGGTCGCCAGCGCCTCCGCGTACTGTCCCCGGAAGACCTCGGTGATGTAACGGGGAATGTCGATTCCGACCGGACACTCGTGCTGGCAGGGAGCGTAGACGATTTCCTTGCAGGACTGGGAAACGCACTTTTTCCGCTTGATATGGTCTTCGTATTCCGCCCGGAAATACCGGATGGTCGAAAGGACAGGATTCGGAGCCGCCTGACCGAGTCCGCACAAGGAATTCGCCTTGACGTAGGTGGAAAGATTGACGAGATCATCCATGTCCTTCATTTCGCCCCGACCGTCGCTGATTCGCTGGATCATGTCCAGCATCACCTTCGTACCATCCCGGCAGGGGGTGCATTCACCACAGGATTCATCCTTGGTAAACGTCATGAAGTACTTGGCCGTGTCCACGATGCAATTGGCCTCGTCCAGGACGATGATTCCGCCCGATCCCATGATGGCTCCGGCCGAAATCAAGGATTCGAAGTCAATGGGGGTGTCGATCAGGTCTACCGGAATACAGCCGCCCGAAGGACCGCCAAGCTGGGCTGCCTTGAATTTCTTGTGACCGGACATGCCGCCGGCGATTTCGTAAACGATTTCCTTGAGGGTTGTTCCGGCAGCGACCTCGATAAGTCCAGTGCGCTTGATCTTTCCGGTCAGGGCAAAGGTTTTCGTCCCTTTCGTCTTTTCTGTGCCATAGCTTGAAAACCATTCGGCACCCCCCAGAAGGATATGGGGTATGTTCGCGAGGGTTTCCACGTTGTTGATGAGGGTCGGGTTGTTCCAGATCCCTTTTTGTGCAGGAAAAGGCGGTTTGGGCCAGGGCATGCCGCGATCGCCCATGATCGAAGCAAGAAGGGCGGTCTCTTCACCGCAGACGTAAGCGCCCGCACCTTCCTTGATCTCCAGATGGAAAGAAAGGTCGGAGCCCAGGATCCGGTCTCCGAGGTAACCTCTTTCCATCGCCTGGGAAATGGCCTTTTTGAGGAGACGAATGGCGTGAGGATATTCGGCACGGCAATAGATGTATCCCTGACGGGTATTTCCGATGGCGAAAGCACCGATAATCATGCCTTCAATGACGGAATGGGGATCTCCTTCCAGGACGGACCGGTCCATGAAAGCTCCGGGATCTCCTTCATCCGCATTGCAGACTACGTATTTGGTGTCACCCTGGGCCTGCCGGGTAAATTTCCATTTCATACCGGTGGAGAAACCGGCACCACCCCTTCCGCGCAATCCGGAACGGAGAATGGTATCGATGACGGAGTCCGGCGTTTCTCCCGCGAGAACGGTCTTGAGCGCGTTGTATCCGCCCGTCTTCAGGTAGTCGTCGATGGACGACGGGTCAATGACCCCGCATCGTCTGGAGACAATCTTCACTTGCTTTCGAAAATAGTCGGCATCGGCAAGCATCGGTAGCCCATCAATCGCAGGATGTTCGGCTGCGGGCGTCTGACCGTAGACGAGTTCGGGAAAATAGGTGCCATTTTTGAAATGCGATTCGAGAATGGAGGGGACGGATTCCGGAGTTACCTGAGCATAAGTGATCCTGGGTTGACCGGCGACCTCGACTTCCAGAATCGGCTCGTTATGGCACATACCGATACATCCGGTCGGATGAACCGTCAGCTCGTAGCCACGTTCCCGGGATTCCTTTTCAACGGCCTCCAGAATGCGCCGGGCTCCACTGGCAAGACCGCAAGTTGCCATTCCGATATATATGTTTGTTTTTGTCATCGTCAATCTATCCCCTCAATATGCGCTGGCTTGATTGTACGAACAGCAATGAGTCATCCATCGGTACTGTTTCGCCGTATAAGAAAAAAGATCTGTCAATATGAAAAGGAAATTCTGAAAGGGAGGGAGACCGCGAAATCCGAATCCGGCCCAAAGAATGTTTTTGAGACAGGAAAAGTCGGGAAGAGTGATAATGTTCACCGGTCTCCTCTTCATTGAGAAGTCATTTGGAGAGCTGCTTTTTGTTTATGCAGTTCGTCATCTTTGACGAAAAAAATAGCTCTGGTCTTATTTTAGAGGGAAAAATCGTATTGTGTCAAGGAATTCTCCGATAGCATGAAGTTCAACGGATTGAGAAAATGGGAGAAAAAACAAGAAACCTCTTGTAAGCCCTATGAATAGACGTTCCCGGGCAGACTTGCGGCTTTCAAAACTCAGGGATACTTCAGGACTGCAAGCTTATTTTCATGACTCCGGATCCTTAGAGGACGCGGAATTCAGGTATATACTTTGGTCAGGAAGAGAGTGAATCACCCGCCAAGATTAAGGAGGTGCAGCATGCAGACAACGTGGATCCTGGTGGCCGGTATGGCCGGCGCCCGCGTTTTTGTCTATGCTCCAGGAAAAGAGGATTCCTGGTTTCTCGCACATTCTTTTGATCACCCCTCCGGAAGACTCCGGGATCAGGAGATGGTGTCGGATCGAAGGGGAAGGTCCTTTCATCGGGGAGACAGGATTTCTCATGCGGGAGGCCGTTCCGGCGATCCTGTCCGTCAGGAGGAGCTGGTTTTCGCCAAACGCCTCGCGTGTTTTCTGGAAAGGGCCCGCCGGCGTCTGGCGTATGCCCGCCTCTTCATCGTGTCTTCCCCGCAGTTTACGGGGATCTTGAAAAGAAAGATGGATCCCCGGACACTGAAGACGGTCACAGGATTCCTCCATCAGGATCTTTCCTCCCGCTCCGAAAGGGAGACGCTGGACGCGATGTCCTCCAGAATCTTTCCCGCTCCCCCTTTATCAGGGAGGGATGGGAGCAGGTAATTCCCGCCATTCTCGGACTTCAAACCTGTTTGATGCTGTCCGTTCCTTGTGACCTTTCTGGAAGACATGCACCGAAACGGCCAAAATGTCTGAAACGGAAGGATCCCGATAAGCGGGAAAGAGGAATTATAATCTCAAAATCCGCTTTTGGGTCATGGCCGCCACAGAAGGATTATCCTTTGTTCGATTCTTCGAGTCCTCATCTTTCCTCCTTCAATCATCATCCAATCATCATCGAATCAATCGAAAAGTTTCCCTATGTCAATCGAAGAAGCAAGGAACCAAGAATAGAAGGAAATTGGAAGGAAATAAGGATACGGGAAGGGAGGGAAAAAAGAAAAGGGGGAAGCCGGGAAGGCTTCCCCCACAAAGATTCCGGCAGCGTCCTACTTTCCCACAACCTCGCGGTTGCAGTATCATCGGCCCTGGAGGGCTTAACGGCCGTGTTCGGGATGGGA
>JAKAYA010000020.1 GCA_021826965.1 Nitrospirota bacterium | reverse complement strand
GGAGAAAATCATGAACATCGTCGAGAAGATCGGCATAACCTTGGCGATCCCGCCGTAATCGGAGAGAAGACGGGAGTGTGTCCTGTCATAGAGTACACCGACGCAAAGGAAAAGAGCACCGGTCGTGACTCCATGGTTGATCATTCCCATCAGGGCCCCTTCCATTCCCTGATAATTGAAAACGAAAATGCCCAGCGTCACGATGCCCATATGGCTTACCGAGGAGTATGCGATCAGCTTTTTCATATCCTCCTGAGCCAAAGCCATCATGGCCCCCCAGATAATTCCTGCAAGGGAAAGTCCGAAGATCAGGGGAGTAAAGAAATGCGATGCTTCGGGAAACATGGGAAGCGAGAAGCGTAAAAATCCGTAGGCTCCCATTTTCAGCATGACGGAAGCCAGGATGACGGATCCTGCCGTGGGCGCCTCGACGTGAGCATCGGGCAACCACGTGTGAAAGGGAAACATCGGAACCTTGACCGCAAATGCAATAAACATTGCGATAAAAGCAAACTCCTGAAAAGTCATGGAATAGTGCTGGCCCATGAGCTGCACAATGTTAAAGGTGCGGCCACCCGCAAAATAGAGGGAGATGATGACAAGAAGGAGTAAAAGAGAACCCGCCAGTGTGTAGAGAAAAAATTTGATGGTCGCATAGAGGCGGTTTGGCCCACCCCAGACTCCGATGATTAGATACATCGGGATCAGCATGGCTTCCCAGAAGACGTAGAAAAGGACGAAATCCGTGGCAGCAAAAACACCCACCATAATGCCTTCGAGAATCAGAAGGGTCATCATGAATTCGACGACCCGGGTCGAAATTCCTTTCCAGGAGGTCAGGACACACATCGGCAGGAGAAAGGTCGTCATGATGATCAGAACGATACTGATGCCGTCGACACCCAGGGAGTAATGAATATTGGCAAAAGGAATCCAAAGATGGTCTTCAGTAAATTGCATCCGGTAAGACCCGTGATTCATCCCCAGAACGAGATCAAGGGAGATCAGAAACTCGACACACGTCAGAACAAGAGCCAGTATCCGGACGGTTTTGTCGGAGCCCGGGATAGCACGGAACGGAAGAAGAAGCAATGCCGCGACAATCGGAAAAAAGATCAAAAATGTCAGGATTGGGACGGATAAAAATGTCATCGAACTCCTCTGGTCTCTCTATCTCTCAAGCCACTGTAGTCACTTCATGAAGATAAAAATGCTCACCATTCCAAAAAGGCCCAATGCCATGACCAATGCATAGTTCTGAAGCTGTCCGGTCTGCAGTTTCCGGAGCGATGCTCCGGCCGATTGGCAGGAAGACGCGACACCGTTGACCACCATGTCGATCACGCCTTTATCCACTTCTTTCCACAGAAGCGAGGACAAGAAGATGGTCGGACGTGTGAAAACAGCATCATAAATTTCATCGAAATACCACTTGTTCCGGGAAAGATTGAACAATGGACGAAAAGCATTTGACAATGCAGCCGGAATCCCGGAAGGTCTCCCATAGAAGAGAAAGGCGGCTGCAATCCCGAGAACGCCTGCCAGAACGGACAGCATTTTCAGCGTTGCATCCGACATTCCGGCAGTTCCGATTTCATGGGGAACACTCATGCTTTGAGCCAAATATCCGACGATATCGAAGCGGTCTCCGAGCCATCCGGCGAATATCGCCCCAAGAGCAAGGACCATCAGCGGAATGGTCATAACGAGAGGACTCTCGTGTGGGGCATGACCATGATGCCCGTCGTTTGAAAAGTTTTCTCTTCCCGCAAACACCAGAAATATCAGTCTGAATGTGTAGAAAGCGGTCAGGGCAGCGGTCACAAGTCCTATGGCCCAGAAGATCTGACCCCGAGCTCCGGCATTAAAGGCATCGGACAGGATCAGGTCCTTCGAAAAATATCCGGCGAACGGAGGAATTCCGGACAGGGCGAGCGAACCGAGCAACATTGTCACAAAAGTCAGTTTCATGTACTTCGAAAGGCCGCCCATCCGGAAGATATCCTGTTCCCCTCCCAGAGAGTGAATCACGGAACCGGCTGCAAGGAAAAGGAGCGCCTTGAAAAATCCGTGGGTCAAAAGATGAAAGATACCGGCACCATACGCCCCTATTCCGCAAGCCATCACCATATACCCGAGCTGGCTCATCGTCGAATAGGCGACAATCTTTTTGATATCCCGCTGGGTCAAGGCAATTGTAGCGGCCACGAATGCCGTGATGGCACCCGTCCAGCCGACCACCATGAGCGCCGTCGGTGAAGCGTTATAGATCGGGGAAAGACGGGCGATCATGAAGATGCCTGCGGTCACCATCGTTGCCGCATGGATAAGTGCTGATATGGGTGTCGGACCTTCCATTGCGTCCGGAAGCCACGGATGAAGGGGAATCTGGGCTGATTTTCCGACTGCTCCGACAAAAAGGAGCAGTGCGATGACGGTCAGAACCGACGCGGATTCAGGATTGTGAAAAACGCTGAATGGGAAAACCGTATCATGAATGTGCGCGGGGATTGCCCGGAAGATCGTCTCGTAGTCGAGGGTTCCGAAAACATTGTAAGTCAGAAAAATTCCCAGGAGAAAACCGAAGTCGCCGATCCGGTTCATGATGAAAGCCTTGTTGGCTGCCATCCATGACGGACGCCTCTCATACCAGTGGACGATCAAGATATACGAACAGAACCCGACCCCTTCCCAACCGAAAAAGAGTTCCAGGAGGTTGTCGGAAACGAGCAGGATGATCATTGCAAACGTGAAGAGGGAAATATAGGAGAAAAAGCGGTCGTAGCCAGAGTCGTCCTTCATATACCCGACGGTGTATAAATGGACGAGCGTCGAAACGACCGTCACCATGACAAGCATTGCAGCTGTCAGGTGGTCGATCATGATCGAAATTGGAACGGAAAAATGACCGGAATGGATCCAGTTGTAAAGAACAAAATGCAGGGGAGGACCATTCAGGGTTTCCATGAAAGCACGGAAGGAGAGCACAGCGGAAATCGCCACCAGTGGAACGGTAACCCAATGCCCTTTCCCCCGAAAATATGGCCAGAACAGGCCCACAATCAGGAAACCGGCCAGTGGGAGAATCGGAATCAGAACATACGGTAGCATCAAGACTCCCTTAAAAAGTCACCTCTAGAGTTTGAGGATATTGAACTCGTCAATGTTGATGGTTTCCCGCAACCGGAACAGGGCAATGATGATTCCAAGCCCGACCGCCACTTCCGCTGCCGCGACCGTGATGACAAAGAAGACGAATATCTGGGCATCGATCACGTGCTGATACTTGCTGAAAGCCACGAAGTTGATGTTGACTGCGTTCAGCATGATCTCCACACACAACAACACGATGACGATATTCCTTCGAATCAGAACTCCGATGAGTCCGATCAGAAACAATGAAGAACTCAATACGACATACCACGACAATGGCACCATTCCGGCGTCTCCCCCTTGCGATTCCTATTCAATTCGCGCCTGTCAGACCACAAGTCAGGCTAACGAAACTTTAACTTTCCTTTGGCCAGGACGATCGCTCCCACAAGAGCAATCAGAAGTACAAGCGAGGCGATTTCAAACGGGAAGAGGTATTGTGTGTAAAGAACCATCCCGATCGTCTCCGTATTTCCAAGATTCGGAACACCAGGGTGGGGGATGGCAGGAAGCTCCGGATAAAACCGGGTATGGAAAATAAGGGCTGCCACCTCGATGGCGGCAAGGATCCCGAGGGCAAACACGGCCGGGGTCTGTTTCTGGAGAAACCGTCCCCGACCCTGAACATTCAGAAGCATGACGACAAAAAGATACAATACGAGAATGGCTCCCGCATACACGAGGAGTTGTACGCCAGCCAGAAACTCGGCTTCAAGAAGGACATACAGGCCAGCAATGTGCATAAACATTGTCAGCAAGGACATGGCGGAATAAATCGGATTCCGGAAGTATACAACGAAAAGGGCCGAGATGACGATCGCCGCCCCAAAGTAACCAAACATGGCCATTTGCATGGTCAAAATCATCCTCCGGATTGAGTGGCTGATATAGGAGGAAAGTGGTAGCGACCTTCATCTTTACCTGAGTCTTCCGCTCCCCACATATTCCTGACCTTGAGATAGGCAATGGATTCGGACTCGCATTTGTCCCCCAGGGTCAGGAGCTGATCCTTGGAATAGATCAGTCCTTCCCGGGTAAAGGATGAATGCGCATACTCCTTTGTCATGGACAATGCATTGACCGGACAGGCAACCACACAGAATCCGCAAAAGATACACCGGGTAAAGTCGAGTGTATACTCTTTGGCAAATCTTCTTTCCGGAAACTCGGGATGGATGTCTCCGACAACACGAATCGCCTTTGCCGGACAGATCGCTTCACAGAGGTCGCAGCCGACACAGCGTTCCTGGCCGTTCTCATATCGCCGGTGGACGATAAACCCTCTGTAACCGTCCGCCAATTCCAGTTTTTGATGCGGATACTGGACGGTGATTTTTTTCTTGAACATATGCGTGAAAGTCAGTTTCAGACCCTGCATAATCTCTGTAAACAGAACACTTTTGACCAAAGATTTGAGTGTCATGGGATTCTCCCCTGATATCCAGCGGCTATCGCCGAATCATATAGACAACAATCGCCGTCACGATGACATTGGCGAAAGAAAGAGGCAACATGATCTTCCAGCCCAGTCTCATCAGCTGGTCATACCTTAACCGGGGAAGAGTGGCTCGGATCCAGAAAAAGAAGAAGAGGAAGAAGTAGACCTTGAGCATGAACCAGAGGAAAGGGGGAACAAAATCCAGGAAGGGAAGAGGAGAATTCCAGCCACCCAGAAAAAGGATCGTAGCAATACAGGATACCATAACCATGTTCCCGTATTCAGCCAGGTAGTAAAGGGAAAAGCGCATGCCGGAATATTCCGTGAAAAATCCGGCAACCAGTTCGGATTCGGCTTCGGGCAAGTCAAAAGGTGTCCTGTTCGTTTCCGCAATACCGGAAATCAGGTAAATCACAAATGCCACGATCTGCGGAAAAATGTACCAGTGCCAGAATCCTCCAGACTGCGCCGCTTCGACACGGACAAGAGAAAGCGACCCGGCCAGAAGCAAGACTCCTATGACGGACATTCCGGCATTCAGTTCGTAACTGATCACCTGAGCCGCCGAGCGAAGAGCCCCCAACAAGGAATACTTGTTATTCGAAGCCCATCCTCCGAGGAGAATACCATAGGCACCAATGGAAGAAAGTGCAAGAACATAAAGGATGCCAATGTTAATATCTGTGATGTAGGGATGCGTCGTAATCCCCATGAAATGGAAAGAGTCCTTCCCGAAAGGAATGACCGCAAACGAGATGATGGCCGGTACCAGCGAGATGATCGGGGCAATCTTGAAAATCGCCACATTGGCTTCCGTCGGAATGATGTCTTCTTTTGAAACCAGCTTTATGCCATCCGCAAGAGGCTGCAAGAGCCCCCAGGGCCCCACTTCCATGGGACCCAGCCGATCCTGCATGAAACCGAGAATCTTTCGCTCCAGATAGGTCAGATAGGCAATTGTTGTCAAAAGAACGAATAATACGGCAACAATGACGATCACGGCACTGGCGAGATCATTCAGCACGAAATCCATTCCTTTCTGATTACAGGGAATTCCCCTTGTTTCGCAGCCTTTGGAGCAATCTGACTTGGCAATGTACTAGCTGATCGTCTCAGTCGACAGGGAAACCCTGATCCGATGAGTGGTCGGAGTCCCTGTCATAGGAGAAAACGCCATTTCGGGAGGAAAGAGCGCCAGAACCTGTGCGTCGGCAAAGTGTTCCGGAAAAACTAGCTCAAATTCGGAAACCATCGGAGACGGTTCCACAACAAATGAACAACGCCCATGAGCAGAAGTCAGCGTAATCTTTTCGCCTTTTTTGATCTTCCTTTTACGGGCTGTCTGACGATTGATGCGGAGTTTACCTTCCGGTTGAATTTTTTTCAAATTCGGATCCTGAAGAGTCATTTTTCCGGAATGGAAAAGGGATTTGGACATGGAAAAAATAAACTCTCCTTCCCCGGGGATGCCGGATGTGGCATTCATAATGGGTCGGGACATTTCCGTCCATGACCGGAAACGTGAGGAAACAGACTCTCTGTTTGCCTTGTGTGGTGTGGAACCCGAAGCCTTCAAAAGAGAGAGTCCACCAACTCCTTTTACATCGGACGCATTTGCAAAACCGCAGGAGTCCAGAGGTTTGACGAGATGAATATCCCCGGTCCCCCCCACGAAATGTTCACCATTTCTCGTGGATGGAGACAGATCCGGCAGGAAACGCACAATTTCCGCCATAAGTTTTTCGGAAGAGTCGAATCCCATAGGATTGCCCATCGCATAGGAAATTTTCTCCAGTATCTCCCAGTCAGGAAGACTTTCCCCCCAATGGGCCATCGTCGAAACGGATTTCTGAACAAAACCTTCGATGCTGACAAAATGTCCTGCACGTTCGAATGAGCTCGACGCGGGCAAAACGAAATGAGCCATATCCACAAGTTCATTCTGGAACATATCCAAAGCTACGATCAGTTCGAGTTTTCCAAGAATCTCCCGAACCCTCGATCCCGGAGGAAAATGACCGATCGGATTTTCACCTATTGTAATCAAAGCATTGATACGACCTTCTTCAATACCCTGAAGGATTTGCTCCAACCCTCCACCGGGACCGTAGGAAAGACTGGTGCCCCATGCATTTTCCCACTGTTTGCGGGACGATTCGTTTCGTGCATCCAGAAGGCCCGGAAGCCATTCGTGCGTGGCTCCCATCATGAGGACCCCCAGATCGTTTGCCGTTTCCGGGATCGGGAGGATTCCGCAGCCTTCCTTTTCGATCCACCCCAGAGAGCCGATCAGCCTCATCATGTTGATCATCGACCGGGAAGCATTTTCATTCCGGAACATCTTGCGTCCGGTAACAACTATACCGGTTTCTGCCGATTTGAGATCGTTGACCAGTCTCTGGAAAACCCCCGGATCCACGTTCCAGTTCTTGAAAAGCTCTTCCTTGCGCGTCAGCCACTCGGCCGACAGGTTTCCTCGGGAAGAGATTTCTTCGGAAAGAACCCCGACGAAGAGGCTTTCACCTCCAGGATGGATCCGGATGTGGTCACTGGCTCTCGTTGAAAGAGTGATCGCCTCTGAATCCACGACATAGAGTTTGGCACGGTTTTTTCTCGCCGCCCGCTTCAGAAACAGGCCCGTGATATTGGATTCGGCCACCGGATCGGCCCCCACGAGAAGGATGACCTTGGCCTTCAGAAGATCTTCGTGGTCCACCAACGGTCGCAGGGTCCCTGTCGCTTCCACCAGGGGAATTGCCGCATTCATGAACCCGTAACGGGCCCCCGTATCAATCATGTTCGAACGGAGAACCCTCCGAAAGAACGTTTGAAACGCGTAGGCATCCTCCAAGGAAACACGGGAAGAAAGCAGACCGGCGACACGGTCCGTTCCTTTCCGGCGAATGGCATTCAAGCGGCTTGCAAGTTCGGGCAACACTTCGTCCCAGGAAGACGGAACAAGTCGATGTTCAACACGCATATAGGGCGTGTCGAATCGTTGAGGGGTCTGGACATGGTTAAAACCGAAACGTCCGACGACACAGATCGATCCTTCGTTCGGCCCAAGACCTTCCTTGCTCGTCACGCGGACAATGGACTCGTTTTCGGTTTCGACTTGCATCTGGCAACCCGATGCACAATAGGTGCACGTCGTTTGATGTTGCTCCAGCTGCCATGGACGAAACTTGTACCGAACAAAATGGTCCGTAATGGCTCCAGTGGGACAAACTTCCAGGCAATCCCCGCAGAATTCGCAATCCAGTTTTTTTCCCAAAGGAGGTCCGATGATCGTATCAAAGCCGCGATTGATAAAACCGATCGCATGAACATCCTGGATTTCATCGCAGATACGGACACATTTTCCGCAAAGGATGCAGCGATTTGCGTTAAATACCAGGACGTCACTCTTCAGGTCTTCCGCTTCGTCGTTCCGGTGGGACTCAAATCGGCTTTCCGTCGCTCCATAGGCAAAGGACATGTTCTGCAACGGACATTCACCACCACAGTCGCAGACCGGACAATCGAGAGGATGATGCAGGAGAAGAAGTTCAAGGTTTGTCTTCCGGGCATCATGTATCTTGGGAGATTCCGTCAACACCCTCATCCCGTCGGCTACCGGCGTGACGCAGGACATGACGACCCTTTTCGAATCCTCAAGTTCGACGGCACAGATCCGGCAGGAGCCCGCCGGATCCATTCTGGGGTGATAACAGAACGTCGGAATCGATATTCCCGCTTTTTCGGCGGCCTTCAAAATGGTGTAGGAAGGATCGACCTCAACCTCTATGCCGTTAACCGTTACTTTTGCCATCCATTCACTCCCTTAGTCGATCAGATGATTGCCCGGAACTTGCACGCATCCACACAAGCCTTGCAACGAATACAGGTCGTCAGGTCGATATGGGCAACCTCCCCTTTCTCCCATGTGACCGACCCCGAAGGGCATACCGGTTCGCACAGGCCACAGGTCGTACAATCTTCTTCGATCACCACATATTTGATCAGATCGTTGCAGACAGTTCCCGGACATCTCTTGTCCCGAATGTGAGCCTCATACTCTTCCCGGAAATAGCGGATCGTCGACAGGACAGGATTGGGAGCGGCACCCCCAAGTCCACAGAGGGAATTCGACTTGACATACATCGAAAGACGGACAAGCTCGTCAAGATCTCCTTCCTGGCCCTTCCCTTCGGTGATTCTCGTCAGGATATCCAGCATGATCTTTGAGCCAACCCGACAGGGCGTGCATTCTCCGCAAGACTCATCCTGGGTAAACTTCAGGAAAAACTTGGCCGTGTCCACGATGCAAGCTGCTTCATCCATGACCACAATACCGCCGGACCCCATGATTGCACCGGCGGCGACCACATTTTCGAAATCCACAGGGGTATCCAATCCGTCCGAAGGGATACATCCGCCGGAAGGGCCGCCCAACTGGGCAGCCTTGAACGGGATCTTCTTCTCGACCATCCCGCCACCGATGCTAAAAATGATCTCTCTCAAGGGTGTTCCGGCCGGAACTTCGATCAACCCCGAGTTCTTGATCGATCCCGTAAGCGCGAAGGTCTTTGTCCCTTTCGTCTTTTCGCTGCCATAGGAAGCATACCAGTCTCCACCGTTCAGAATGATGTGTCCGATATTTCCCAATGTTTCAACATTGTTGATCACACTGGGTTTTCCCCAGACACCTTTCTGGGCGGGAAAAGGAGGTTTTGGCCATGGCATGCCCCTCTCTCCCATAATGGAGGCCAGGAGTGCCGTTTCTTCCCCGCAGACATATGCCCCTGCACCTTCCTTGATTTCGAGGTCAAAGCTCAAGTCGGTGCCCAGGATCTTCTCACCAAGGAAATTATGGCTTCTGGCATCCTCGATCGCCTTTCTGAGATGACGGATGGCCAAAGGATATTCCGCCCGGCAATAGATATATCCCTTCTTGGCCCCACCCACTGCATAGGCGGCAATAATCATCCCTTCAATCACAGCATGGGGATCGCCTTCAAGAACGGACCGGTCCATGAACGCCCCCGGGTCTCCTTCATCCGCATTGCAGACGACATATTTTTCCGGTCCCGGTGACTTTTGCGTCAGGCTCCATTTGAGACCCGTCGGGAATCCCCCTCCCCCTCTGCCGCGAAGACCGGACTTTGTCACCTGCTCGACAACCTCTTCGGGAGTCATGGATGTCAGGGCCTTCTTCAATGCCTTGTATCCGTCCATCGCCATATAGTCATCGATGGAAAGAGGGTCGATCATCCCGCATCTCCGGGTCACGATCTTGACCTGTCCCTTGAAAAATGGAAGGTCGGACATAAGGGCGAGTCCTTCATAAGGCTCGGAACCGGGAAGCGGAATCTGGCATACGGCGTATTTCTTGGCAAAATCTTTCTTGCCGAAATGCGCCTCAAAAATCTGGGTGAGAGTCATCGGCTTGACGTTTTTGTAGGAAACACGATATTTGCCTGGCATCGTGACGTCGACCAACGGTTCGTTGTGACACATGCCGATACATCCGGTAGGAATGATCTGCACGTTCAACTGCCGCTTCTCCACTTCCTTCTTGATCAGCTCCAACAGTCCGCGCGCACCGGAAGCCAACCCGCATGTCGCCATACCGATATGAATGACAGGTAAATCTGTCTGCATCCCAGAGGTTACCGGGGTATCCTCAAGAGTATCCGTCAGCATAATATCCGTTCCTTTCTCCAGAGCCTGGCTGGAGGCCTATATATTTGTCCAATTCTCTAAAGATCACTTGGAGTAATCTATACTCAGATCAGAAACAGAGGTTTTTCAGACCGGTTCTTCTTCTTTTTCGGCCTCTTCCTCAAACTGGCGGATCAAGGAAACCATCTTGTCCGCCGAAAGCTTGCCATAAGCTGTTCCCTGGACCATGGCCATCGGGGCCAGAGCGCAAGAACCCAGACAGGCAACGGGCTCCAGGGTAAACAACATATCTTCGGTGTTTTCACCTGGTTCGATATGAAGCTCTTCCTTGATCTTGTCAACCAGGAGGCCGGCACCACGCACGTGACAGGCAGTCCCCACGCAAACCTTCAGCACAAACTTCCCTCGGGGCTCCTGGTAAAACTGGGAGTAGAATGTCAGGACCCCATACATCTTGCTCTTGGGGATTTCCAGCACCTCTCCAACAAACTCGAGGGCATCGGCCGGAACATACCCGTATTTCTCCTGAACCTTCTGGAGAATCTGGACAACGGCCCCTTCCCGGTTGGAAAATTCCTCACAAATTTCTTCGATATCCTCGTAAGTCACTTCTGCATGCTTGACGTCGGCCATCGCACTGTCCTTTTTTTAGAAAACAACGACGGGCTTATATTTTCAAATCGAAAATCCTGTCTTCACAACTTCTTCCACAAATTGTTTTTTACAGAATCCGCCTGGCGGCGGCAATACATCCCCCGGACATGCCGGAGGAGGTCATCGATCGCATTCCCCCATCACGATGTCATAGGTACCAAAGATCGTGATGATGTCCGCGATCATATATCCCTTCGCCATAAAATCGAACGCTCCCATGTTGACGAAGGAAGGAGCCCTGATCTTCATCCTGTAAGGCTTACCCGTACCGTCGCTCACAATATAGAAACCAAGTTCTCCCTTGGGAGTTTCGGTTCCGCAATAGGTGTCACCCGGAGGAACGTTGAAACCATGAACCACCAAAAGAAAGTGGTGGATCAGTGTCTCCATATTGTGCATGACGTTTCCCTTTTCCGGGAAGGAGACCTTATGGTCATCCGTCATGATCGGGCCGGACGGAAGCTTGTCGAGGCACTGTCGAACAATTTTCGCGCTCTGCCGCATTTCTTCGATACGAATCCAGTATCTGTCATAAATATCGCCGTTCTGCCCGACCGGAACGTCGAATTCCACCTGGTCGTAGGCTCCGTAAGGCTCGAACTTCCTCAGGTCGTAGGGCACACCGGATCCTCTCAGAGTCGGGCCTGAAAGACCAAAGTTTATCGCATCTTCGGCAGTGATGACGGCAATGTTCTTGGTACGGGCCAACCAGATCCGGTTTGTCTCGAGCAACGTGTTGTATTCCCGGATGTTCCCGTCGAATGCATCGATAAACCGGTAGAGACGATCGACCACATGTTGCGGGATATCGCTTTCAACACCGCCTACCCGGTAATAGTTGGTCGTCAGCCTGGCTCCGCAAAGGATCTCGAAGATATCCAGCAACTCCTCCCGTTCACGGAAGGTGTAAAAGAATACGCTCATGGCACCGATATCGAGAGCTTGTGTGCCCAGCCAGAAGAGATGGTTCACGATCCGCTGAACTTCCGCGACGATCGTGCGAACAAATTCAGCCCTTTCTGGCACTTTCAGCTGCAGGAGTTTTTCAACCGTCCGTACAAAAGCATAGTTGTTTGCCATCGCCGAAACGTAGTCCAGCCTGTCCGTCAACGGAATGATCTGATTGTAGGTCCGGTACTCCGCTATCTTTTCCGTTCCGCGGTGGAGATACCCCAGATCCGGCACGGACCTCTTGATCCGTTCGCCGTCGAGGTCAAGAAGAACGCGCAGCACACCATGAGTACTAGGATGCTGAGGCCCCATGTTCAGAAGAAACTGGTCCGTCTGTATGGAAGAGTCCAGATTCTGCAGAACGGCCTGCCTCAGGCTTCCCAGAACGATCTCTTTTTGGCGGATATCCTCTTTGACTCCCGTTGTCTTTTCAGTATCCAAAGTTTTCCGACTCCTAAAAAACGGACGGTTTGTCCGGGTCAACTGGAGATTGGACTTCTGCTCTCAGGAGGGAAGAAAGGAATTGGAATCCCCGTTTTTCCCTTCAATTTCAGGCCGGCTTTCCTGGAATCGCGGCACGAAGGAAAAATTGTCGCGCCAGCCTTTACCAACAAGAGGAAAGTCCTTGCGAAGCGGAAATCCCTCTTCGTAATCGTCCGGCATAAGGATACGACGCAAGTCCGGATGTCCCCGGAACTGAATTCCCATCATATCGTATACTTCCCGCTCCATGAATTCGGCGCCTTTCCAGATACCGACCACGGAATCCACCACCGGGGCGTCTTCCGTCACACGGATCTTGACCATGACCCGATGCCTTCGCGAAATGGAGTAAAGGATATAGATCACCTCGAACCGTTCCGGATCCATCGGATAATCGACGGACGTCACATCAACGATATAATCATAGGCATATTCCGGTTCATCATGAAGGGCCCGGAAGACCTCCAACGCATTCTCGGAGCGGATGTAAACGGACAGATCTCCCAACGACTCGCGGGAGCCCAGAAAAATTTCGGAAAAGCGTTTTTCCAGCGACTCGGCGACAGGATGCATAAAAGGTCAGCTCCCTTCCGTCGATCGGGAAACACCCACCGGAAAATGTCCGGGAAATACCGGACGATCCTTCATGATCTTTTCCTGAAGCTTCATCAGTCCGTCCAGCAAGGCTTCCGGCCGCGGAGGACATCCCGGCACATAAACATCCACAGGAATAATCCTGTCGACACCCTGCACGACGCTGTAACTGTCGTAGATATTTCCGGAAGTTGCGCAAGAGCCCATCGCAATGACATAGCGAGGCTCGGGCATCTGATCGTAAATCCTCCGAACGACGGGAGCCATCTTCCGCGTCAGCGTCCCCGCAACGATCATCAGGTCCGACTGGCGGGGGGAAGCCCGAAAAACTCCGGCTCCGAAACGATCGATATCAAAACGAGAGGCGACTGCCCCCATCATTTCGATCGCACAACAGGCCAGCCCGAATGTCATGGGCCACAGGGCCGACTTCCGCGACCAGTTCAGCAGCTCATTGACCGCATCCTGGAGACGCATGGTGACCACTGAGAGCTCTCCGTCTTTTTGATGCATCATTCCCATTCAAGAGCCTCCTTCTTCCATGCATAAACATATCCAACCAGAAGAATAAAGATAAAGATCATCATCTCGACCAGGCCAAAGAGTCCCAGACGGCCGAAATCCACCGCCCAAGGGTATAAGAAAACCACCTCCACATCGAAAACCAGAAACAGCATCGCAATCACATAATAACGGATCGAAAATCTTTCACGGGCATCGTTGATGGGCGGAACGCCGCATTCGTAGGGGGCATTCTTGTCCTTGTAGGGATTCTTCGGTCGAATCAGCCGTCCTACCGTCAGGGAAACGGCTCCAAAGCCGATAGCGACAAGAAGAAAAATAAAGATAGGGACATAGTGTTCAGGATGAGACTGAGAAAACATCCTTGACCTCCAGCGGCGATTTCTTTGGTGTATTTTCGCCCATTATGAATGAAGAGTAACATTCATTTTAGGTGGGCGGATCAGGAAAGTCAACCGGAAAGGGCTTCCGGTGGAGCCATCGGGCCTTGTCGCACGCCCCCCGGAGGGGAGATTCTATCAACGGATTTCAGGAAACGAAGACGTAGAAATTGTTCGCCGTCAGGCCCCATGACATTTCTTGTATTTCTTGCCGCTTCCGCAAAAGCATGGATCATTTCTTCCCGGTTTCCTGCCAGTCTTCAGGGGTCCTTCCTCTTCCGTAATATCCCCAAAGGTCTGGGCGGTATCCGATGCGATCGAAAAGGGCAGGGCTTCTTCCGGCGCCGTCGTCCCGGGGTCGAGAAGAAAAGCCTGTTCTTCAGGGTGAAGGAAACTGAACGATTCCATGTCCGGCGCTTCGGGCAGGCCGACAGATTCTTCGATCTGCCGTGCGTTTCCGATCAGGAGGACAAGATTTTCCTGGACACTGGATACGAACTCCTCAAATAAAGAAAAACCTTCTCTCCGATATTCCACCAGAGGGTCTTTCTGCCCGTAACCCCGCAGACCGATGCCCTCTTTGAGATGATCCATGTTCAGAAGGTGTTCCTTCCATTGTTCGTCAAGATTCTGCAGGATCAGATAACGCACGATCGCCCAGAAATTGTCGGCACCAAACAGCCTTTCCTTCTCCGCAAGGAATTCCCCGAACGAAGACGAGATATGTTCCTGCAAGGCCACAATCCCGAGCCCATCAAGAGAATCCGCCTCCACTGCCAGGCCGGTCTTCTCAAGGACACCCTCCGCAAGGGCTTTCAGGTCCCAGGTCTCGGGGTACTGTTCCTCGGGGGCAAATTTCCGCACAATTCCCCCAATGACGTCCTGCCCCCATTCCTCCAGCAATTCTCTCAGATTTTCTCCCCGGAGAACTTTCCGGCGGAGCTCGTAAAAAATGAGACGTTGCTGGTTCATGACGTCATCGTATTCCAGCAGTTGCTTTCGTATGTCGAAATGATGGGCTTCGACCTTTTTCTGGGCATTTTCGATCGCCTTGGTGACAAACCCGTGTTCGATCGGAACCCCTTCCTCGACCCCCATCCGGTCCATAAGGCCCTTGATCCGGTCCGCCCCGAAAATTCTCAACAAATCATCGTCGAGTGACAGATAAAATCGCGAAGACCCCGGATCGCCCTGACGACCGGAACGGCCCCTGAGCTGATTGTCGATACGACGGCTTTCGTGTCGTTCCGTTCCGATGATATGGAGACCACCTGTCCGGACAACCTCTTCCCTTTCTGCTTCCAGCGTTTTTACCAGTTCCTCCCGAAGGGCTTCCACCTCTTCGGCAGTGGGAACGGATCCCTGGCGCTCCATCTCGGAAATCCGGTTTTTCAGAAGGAATTCGGCGTTCCCACCGAGAACGATGTCCGTTCCGCGTCCCGCCATGTTCGTCGCGATCGTAACGCTGGACAATCGACCTGCCTGAGAAACGATCTCTGCTTCCATCTCATGAAATTTCGCATTCAGAACCTTGTGGGGGATCCCCTCCTTGGAGAGGAGAGAGGACAGATGTTCCGACTTTTCGATCGATACGGTTCCAACAAGAACCGGTTGCCCCAGGCGGGACCTTTCCCGGATATCCTCCACAATCGCAGCCGCCTTCTCGCGGTAAGTCCGGTAAATCTGGTCCGGGAGATCAACCCTCCGGTTTTGGCGATGCGTGGGAACAACGATCACATCGAGGTTGTAGATCTTGTGGAACTCCTGCGCTTCCGTGTCGGCCGTTCCGGTCATGCCCGCCAGCTTCTCGTACATCCGGAAGTAGTTCTGGAACGTGATTGTAGCAAGAGTCTGGTTTTCCTGTTCGATCTTGACTTTTTCCTTGGCCTCCACCGCCTGATGAAGGCCTTCTCCCCATCGACGGCCCGGCATAAGCCTTCCCGTAAATTCGTCGACGATGATAACCTCGCCATTCTTTACGACATACTCCACATCACGCCGATAGAGATGATGCGCCTTGAGCGCCTGAAGGACATGATGAAACCAGTTGATGTTGGAGACATCGTAAAGGTTGCCTATCCCCAGGCGATCTTCGACATAATTGTTGCCCTCTTCGGTCAGCGTGACCGTCTTCAGCTTTTCATCGATCCGAAAATGGGTTTCCCGGGACATGCCGGGAATGATGCGGTCCACCTGATAATACAGGTCCGTTGACTCTTCGGACGGTCCTGAAATGATCAGGGGTGTCCGGGATTCATCGATCAGAATGCTGTCGACTTCATCGACGATGGCATAGTTGAGTCCCCGCTGGACAAACTGGTTCTCTTCATACTTCATGTTGTCGCGAAGATAATCGAAACCGAATTCGTTGTTTGTCCCGTAGGTGATGTCTGCCGCATAGGCCTGCTTTCGCAGGTCATCCGGCATGTCGTGCTGGATAATCCCCGTCGTCAATCCCAGAAAACGGTACAGTTTTCCCATCCAGTCGGAGTCGCGCCGTGCCAGATAATCATTGACCGTCACAACATGAACGCCCTTTCCCGCCAGCGCATTCAGGTAGACCGGAAGGGTCGCCACCAGTGTTTTTCCTTCGCCGGTTTTCATCTCGGCGATAAACCCTTCATGGAGAACGACTCCCCCAACCAGCTGGACGTCGAAATGTCGCATGCCCAATATCCGGCGACTTGCCTCCCTCACGACGGAAAACGCTTCGGGAAGGAGATCGTCCAACGTTTCGCCACCGGAAAGACGCTCCCGGAACTCGATCGTTTTTCTTTTCAGCGATTCATCCTCTAAAATCCGAACCTCGTCTTCAAGACCGTTGATCCGGTCGATGATCCGCGAAATCCTTTTGAGTTCCCGATCGTTGCGACTGGGAAAGATTGACGAAAACAATCCCTTAAACATCAAAACTCCTTGGTCTCTCGAATTTTTTGCGAACCACCCTGCCCGCGTCCGGACCATGCGTTACCGTCGCCCATAACCCTGGCAGGGTCCACCGGCACTCCAAAATACCGAACTTCGAAGTGGAGGTGTGGACCATTGGTCAATCCGGACATACCCACAAAGCCAAGCGTCGTTCCCGGATCGACGCTGTCTCCGGCATGTACGAGTATACCGCCCAGATGCGCATAGAGGGTCGTCACTCCGCGTCCATGATACAAAAGGACATACCGACCATAATCCTCGGCCTTTCCGACCTCGAGCACCACCCCCCCGGCGGCAGCCTGAACGCGCGCGCCTTCCACCTGGGCAATATCGAGCCCCGTATGGAACTCTTCCCCGTCTCCCAAGGGACTTTTTCTTTTTCCGAACGGGGATGTCTCCCAGCCTGCAAGAGGAGGAGTCCAGTCGGAAACGTTTTCCGGCGGCAGAAGGAACCGGATACCTTTCGACACCGGGGAACCGGTCTGGGAAGACGCCCCCGGAGAATCCCCATTTTCCAGAGAAGGCTTTGAAGGCATAGCGGAAGGTGTCTCAGGAATCGCCGACGTCCCGTTCACCGGAGAAAGAACGTTCTGTGGAACTTTGGGACCGGGAGAACTTTCCTGCCCTGCCGTCATTTGTCGGATTTGTCCGTTCAGCAAGTTGACTTCCGAAAGCTGGGCCTCCAGGCCTTCCAGCTCCTTGCGATACTTGTCCAGATGAGATTTTTGGGCGGTCGTCTCCTGGATCAGGCGGCGATAGGTAACAAGTTGCTGGGCTTCATGAACATAAAAAAAGACCAGAGATATTCCCCCTGTCACCAGAAAGATTCCGAGGACAAAAAAGGCGTGAAAAAGCCAGCGGGGAAAGGTCCACTGTCTGGCTTTTTCCGTCGGGCCGGACATGAAGGTGACCGTCACCGTTTTTTTGACTTTCACCGGCTTTCTCCTTCTCTTTCCGATGGGAGCGATCGCGTGAGGACCCAGTCCAGATATTCCCGATTGCCATCCGCCACATGCCAGCAAAGGATCTCCGGGACGTGGTAGGGATGGGCCAGGCGGATTTTTTCCATAGCCTCGGAACACGCATGACGGGAGAGTTTGAGCAGGACATTGACCTCCGGTTCCCGCATGGTCTTGCCCTCCCAGGAATAAATCGAAACCCCCGCAGGAAACAGATGGCCGCAAGCGACAATCCGTTCTTCAACGAGCGTCCGGACCAGATGTTCGGCCGCCTGAACGTCAGGATGAGAAAAGAGAAGGAGACTGACACTCATCCAAGCCACCGCCGGAACCAGGAGACGGTCTGGGACACCCCCTCATCCAAGGACGTCGAAGGACTCCACCCCAATTCCTCTTCGAGTCGCCGATACCCGAGGATTCTTTTCTGTGGTCCATGGCTGTAAGCGTTTTCATAAGAGATATCCAACGGAACTCCGGAAACCTCTTTCATTTTGGCAAAAATATCCCTCTCGGAAGCCGAGATTCCGGACCCCAGATGAAAAACGCCCGACTTCTTCTCAAGAGCCACGGCAAAGATGGCGTCGACCGCGTCTTCCACAAAAACGAAGTCGCGGACCCGCATTCCGTTTCCGGTCAACCGCGGCATCTCTCCCTTGTCCTGGCGAAACATGGCGCGGACCCAATACGTCATCTGCCCCGTCTCACCTTCGAGAGACTGGCCCGGGCCATAAACCGGAGACAACCGTAGGATCGAAAAAGGCATTTTCAGGCGACGGGCATAGACAGAAAGATAATGCTCCATCATCAAGTAAGAAACTCCGTAGGAAGTTCCCGGTCTGGGAGTCTCCGTCTCTCCCGGAAGAGGTTCGTTTTCTTCACCGAACACTTCGCCGGTCGAAATCAGGATAAAGTGTCCGGTTCCCCCGGCTTCTTCGAGCGACCTCAAGATGTTCAGCAGCGGAAAGACGCTCTTTTCAATGTCCTGGACAGGGTTCTTCTCTCCGGGAAGCGGATCGGACATACCGGCCACGTGGACATAACAGTCGGGCCGGATTTCCTGAAAAAGGGTGCGGGTAAAACGCGCGGACGAAAGGTCCCCCTTCTGAAATTGATACCGGTCATTCTTGATTCGTTGAGGGTGGCCGGTGGAAAGGTTGTCGACAGCCGTCGCGCGCACTCCCCCATCCAGAATCCGGGACACCAGGCTGGATCCGATAAACCCGCATCCCCCCCCCACCACGATTTTCTCCACTCTCTACTGGACCTCCCGGCGACCGTCCTGACCGCCCATTTCAAACAGGATGAAATATTCCTGGTTCCCTTTTCTGCCAGTGATGGGAGATGGGATAACTCCCCGGATTTTCGCTCCCAGGCTTACCATCTCCCGCACATACCTTGAGAGGAGCACCCTGTGCAAGCTCCTGTCCCGAACGATACCCCCTTTTCCGACCAGATGCGGCCCCGCTTCAAACTGAGGCTTGAACAGGGGAAGGAAAAATCCCCCTTCGGATAATAGTCCGAAGACGGTTTTGGTGATCTTCGACAGGGATATGAACGACAGATCCGCGACGACTCCTCCCGCCGGTTCCGCTGGAAACCATTCCCCGGGCCAACGGACGTTCACGCCTTCCTTGGAGATGACGCGCGGATCGCTTCTCAGTCTGGAGTCCAGCTGCGAAGAGCCTACGTCGACGGCATGCACCTTCCGTGCGCCTACTTCCAGAAGAGCCTGGGTGAAACCTCCGGTGGAAGCGCCCAAGTCCACAATCATCTTTCCGGAAACATCCAGTCCGAAGTACGAGAGCGCACCCGCAAGCTTCGTACCTCCTCGACTGACGTAAGAGACCTCGGAATCGGAAGGGAGCAGAGTCACATCATCGAAGTTGGCCTGTACGGAAGGCTTTATGCGAACAATTCCCTTGACCCGAATCCGCCCGGATACGATCAGCTCGGAAGCTTTTTCCCGGGAAGACGCCCATCCCTTTTGAAGCACAAGTTGGTCGAGCCTTTTCATGATCGACCCGCCGGGCGCGTCAGACAGGCGTCGTCTGGAGCCATCCCATCAAGGATTTCGCAACATCCGGAGCCGTGAGACCAAGAGAGGACTTCAGAATCTTGGGGGACCCGTGATCCACGTATTGATCGGGAATGCCAACCATCCGGACATGGACCTTCCCCAGATTGTCGGACGTTGCAAGCCATTCGAGGACGGCAGAGCCGAGTCCGCCTTTCAGAACGCCCTCCTCCATCGTCACCACATGCGAATACTTCTTCACCACGGATGTCAGTAGCGCCGTGTCGAGGGGTTTGGCAAAGCGCATGTTGACCACCCCGGCATCGATTCCTTCCGTCCGGAGAATCTCGACAGCCTCCATCGCCACCGGCACCATCGAACCGTAGGCCAACAGGCAGACATCTCTCCCTTCCCGAAGGGATTCGGCCTTCCCTATCGGAATCTGCCGGAAGTCCCTGTCGAGCGCTACGCCTTGCCCCTCACCACGAGGATAACGAACCGCGATCGGACCGTTGTGCAGCACGGCGGTATACAGCATGTGCCGAAGCTCGTTCTCGTCCTTCGGAGCCATAACAACCATGTTGGGAATGTGGCGAAGGTAGGCGATATCGAATACACCGTGATGGGTCGGACCATCCTCTCCTACGAGACCCCCGCGATCGAGAGCAAAAACCACAGGAAGATTCTGGAGACAGATATCGTGGACCAGCTGATCGTACGCCCTCTGAAGAAAGGTCGAATAGATCGCCACGACAGGACGGATCCCCTGGGAAGCCATTCCACCCGCAAGGGTAACCGCGTGCTGTTCGGCAATTCCGACGTCCACATAACGCTCCGGAAAGGTTTTCCGGAAGTCCACGAGACCCGTTCCTTCAGGCATCGCAGCGGTGATGGCAAAGAGATCCGGAAAGCGGTGCCCGAGTTCGATCATTGTCTGACCGAAGATCTTGGTATAGGCCGGCGCCCCCGCCGGCTTCTTCTTGATTTCCCCTGTCGCGATATCGAACGGCGTCACTCCGTGAAAAACGATGGGATTCTTCTCCGCCGGAGGGTACCCCTTGCCCTTGACCGTCAGCACATGGAGCAAGATCGGTCCGGGCTGCTCCTTCAAATTGCCGATCGTCTGGAGAAGCAAAGGAAGATCGTGGCCATCGATGGGTCCCACATACCGAAATCCCATCTCTTCGAACCAGACACCTGGCTTTGACAGGATTCCGACCATCGATTCATGCGCCACCTGGGCCATACGAACCATGGGCTCGCCGATGACAGGAATTTCCTTCATCAGGCCTTCTGTCCGCCGGCGCAATCCTTCCCATCGGGGATCCGACGTGATACGGGCCAGGTAGTCCGACAACGCTCCGACATTTTCCGAGATGGACATTTCGTTATCGTTCAGGATCACCAGCAGATTCTTTTTTCGGGCACCCGCCTGGTTCAGGGCCTCCATGGCCATACCGGCCGTCAGGGAACCATCGCCCACGACCGCGACCACATGATACTTGTCCCCCTTGAGATCCCGGGCTTCCGCCATTCCGAGCGCTGCGGAGATCGACGTTCCCGCATGTCCTGCTGAAAAAGCGTCGTGACGGCTCTCTTCCGGCTTGGGAAAACCGGCCAGTCCCTTCCACTGGCGAATCGTATTGAGGGCTTCCAGTCGTCCCGTCAGCATCTTGTGGGGATATGCCTGGTGTCCGACATCCCAGACGATGCGGTCACGGGTGGTATCCAGGTGGCGGTGAAGAGCGATTGTCAGTTCGACAACGCCCAGACCGCCACCAAAATGCCCCCCGATACTCGAGATCACACGGATCATTTCTTCCCGGATCTCTGCCGCCAACAGGAGGAGTTCTTTTTCCGAAAGACGTTTCACGTCGTCGGGGCCCGAAATGCGGCCCAATATCTCTCCCATCAATTCCTTCTTTCTATGATATAGCTCGCCAGAGCCCGTAAATGTCCGGCCCTGTCGCCAAAAAAGGCGATGGCCTCCAGCGCTTCGTCAAGCTTCATACGGGCCATTTCGCGTGCCTTTTCGACACCCATCAGACCCGGATATGTATTTTTGTGACGGTCCTGGTCTTTCTGGGCCGCTTTTCCGAGAAGGGCCGCATCTCCTTCCACATCGAGCAGGTCGTCGGCAATCTGGAACGCGATGCCGACCGCCTGCCCGTAACGGTCAAGCCGGTCGAATTCCTGCGAAGAGGCTTTCCCGAGAAAGGCACCAATTCGCAAGGACGACCGGATCAGGGCACCTGTCTTGTGACGGTGCAAAAATTCCAGGGAGGGAAGGTCCAGCGCTTTCCCTTCCGAAGCGATATCCATCTGTTGGCCGCCGACCATTCCGTTGATGCCCGCCCCGATGGAAAGCTCCCGAATGACTTTCACTCGGGTCTCGAAGGAAACGAGTTTATCATAATCGGGGTCGGACAGCAGGGTAAAGGCATACGTCAGCAAGGCATCTCCGGCCAGAATAGCCGTGGCGTCTCCGTAAATCACATGATTGGTCGGCTTTCCCCGCCGGAGAGAGTCGTCATCCATGGCAGGCAGGTCGTCGTGTATCAGGGAATAGGTGTGGATCAGTTCCAGAGGAGCAAGCAGCGGAATATACACGAGGGGGTCTGCACCGAGGGATTCCAATGCTGCCATCGCCAGAACAGGGCGGATCCGTTTACCTCCCGCCAGCAAACTGTAACGCATGGATTCGGCAAGCGTACCATAGGCTGTCCCCTGTTCCTTTTCGAACAGGGACTCCAAAAAATGTTCCACAGCATTCTTGCACCAGTTCAGGTAGGCTTCAACCGCCACGGGTGGTAAATCTGTCACAAAATCTCCTTGGTTTCAGATGGTTCCGACTGTCCGGAAAATCCTCAGGCACCGGAAACAGGAGCCTGAAAATCGTCGTCCGGTTTTTCGTCTTCGGAAAAGGGAATCTCTTTCTCTTCGCGACTCAGTAACAATGTAATCTTCTTTTCGGTTTTTTCGAGGATGTCCCTGCAATCATTCGACAAGACCATGCCCTCCTCGAAAAGTGCCATGGACTCCTCCAGAGGGCGATCCTGGCCCTCCAGAACCCGGACGATCTCTTCGAGACGAGCCATCTTTTCCTCAAAACTTTTCGGAGAAGGAGTTTGTTCGCGATTGTCTGCCTTCGTTTTTGGCATACTTAGCCTCCTTCGGCTTTTCGGGGTTCGATCGAGCGCACCTCCAGCCCGATTTCGAAGCCAGGGATGCGTGCCAGCAGAAGCTCGCCGAAATGGGGCAGACGGGTCGGAGAGACCAGTGTCCGGTCATGCGCATGAAAAAGGATGGCAAACCCTTTTTCAAGAGCCGAGAAAGGCGTGGCTGCACGCAGTCGTTCGGTCAAACCCCGGTGATTCGCCTCGTGAAGGGCAAGCCGATCCCTCATCCGACGGACCAACGCCTCCTCCCAAAGCCGTTGATTTTTCTCTGACCGGCAAAGGACCACCCCGATCGTTTCCCGAAGCCGGTCCTGAATCGCTTCCCGCCTGTCCCTTTTTCGGACATAAAGCGCATAGGGCGTCCGAATCCGCCGAACGACATCTTCCAGCAACCCTCTTTTGTGTCTCAGAAGACTGAAAACAGACTCCTGGATCCGTCGCCGGATCTTGTGTCCTTCGATCGAAAGGGTATGTTTTTTCCTCTCCATGAACGCGGTCAGACGACGGTCTCCCCGCTCGCGCCGCTGATGGTAGCGGCTCAGTTGATGCGGCCAGACAAACATCCGATCCCGCGCCTGAAAAAGTCCGATGCCTGCCCGGCGGACTTCTCCCACAAGATGGTGTTCAAGCCGTTCCCGGAAGGCCCGGATTCGGCGGAGAAGCTCGCCGGCATGAGGCACGAGTTTCTCCGCCGCTTCCGAGGGTGTTGCCACGCGCAGGTCTGAAACCAGGTCCGCGATCGTGATATTTGTTTCATGCCCGACGGCAGAAACCACCGGAACCGGACAGGCCAACAACGTCCGGGCCAAATACTCGTTGTTGAAAGGCCAGAGATCCTCCACGCTTCCGCCACCGCGAGCGAGCACGACCGCATCCAGGCCTGCAAGGCGCGGGATCCTTCGGGTAAAAGCCTCGACGATATCCTCGACGGCTCCTTCTCCCTGCACGCGAACGGGGAGAATCACGACAGAAACGGAACGGTTTCTCAAACCGGCGATCCGGATGAAATCCCAGACGACCGCGCCCTGAAGCGAGGTCACAAGAGCGATCCTGGAAGGAAAGAACGGGAGAGCGCGCTTGCGGCCAGGAAGGAGCAGGCCCTCTTCCTGCAACCTGCGCTGGACTCGACGGAACTCGAGAAAGAATTTCCCGATTCCGGCCGGCTCCATGGCGTGCACGACGATCTGGTATTCTCCTCGCGGCCTGTAGAGATTTAATCGGCCTGTCGCAAGGACCTGCTCCCCCTCACGGGGAAGGAACCGGTCATTTCTCCGGTGACCACGGAAGAAAACGCCGCGAATCTGGGCAGTGGAATCCTTCAGAGTGAAATAGGCATGGCCGGAAGACGACTCTTTCAGGTTCGAAATTTCACCTTCCACGTGGAGAAATCCCGGAAAAGCCCCCTCAATGGCCAGTCCAATCCCTTCCGTCAGCTCCGTTACCGTAAAGGCTGGACGAATGTCATTCTGGAAAACCGGGGCGCCTTCCTCCTTCATTCTTCAGGCCTCATCCGCCTTGTCTCCTTCCCGGATCAACCGGGATTCATCCACGACCCAGCAGCCCTCCCCCGACTTTTTCAAGACGACCAGAAGGGCGCAAAACAAAAGTTCTCCCGAAGCGACCTCAAACGGGGCCGGAACATGCGTCCGGTACTTGCTCAATGCGGCTTCCGGAGACACGCCGATCACCGACCACCGGGGACCGGTCAGACCGATGTCGGTCAGATAGAGCGTTCCTCCCGGAAGAATTTCCAGGTCGTTTGTCTGGACGTGCGTATGCGTTCCATAGACGAGATGAACCCGACCGTCCAGATGAAAACCCATAGCCCTCTTTTCTCCGCTGGCTTCTCCGTGAAAATCCACCACCGTAATATCCGGCCGGATATCCGAACGGTCCCAGAACGAAAGGACTCGGTCCGCCGCGTGAAATGGACAATCCGACGGTGCCATGAACACCCGTCCGATCAGGTTGATCACTCCGAGAGTCTGCCCTCCCGGCAAAACATAAACGGACGCTCCCGTCCCCGGACATTCGTCAGAATAATTCAGAGGCCGCAACACGCGTTTGTCCTTCTGAAGAAGAACCATCACGTCTTTCTGGTCAAACAGATGGTTCCCGGTCGTCATAGCCGTGACGCCCATCTGGAAGCATTCCGTCGCGGTCTTCGTATTCAGTCCTTTTCCACCGGCAAGGTTTTCTCCGTTCACGACGATGGCGTCCAGGAAGGCCGCCCCTCCCAGTCGTCCGATCCCTCTCGCGAGAGCCTTTCGTCCCGGTCGTCCAAAAACATCCCCGACAAAGAGAAGCCGGAGAGTCTCCTCAGATGGATCCGACTCCCTACCGGGCGTATTCGACAATCCGGTTCTCCCTGATGACCGTTACCTTGATCTGTCCCGGATATTTGAGTTCTGCCTCGATCTTTTTGGCAATTTCCCGGGAAACGACCGCCAGATCCTCATCACTGACTTCGTCCTGCCGTACGATGATCCGGATCTCCCGACCGGCCTGAATGGCATAGGATTTCTCGACACCCTTGAAGGAGTTCGCAATACCTTCCAGTTTCTCCAGCCTTTTGAGATAAGCATCCATGCTTTCTCTGCGCGCGCCGGGACGGGCTGCCGAAATAGCATCGGATGCGGCGACCAGAACCGATTCGAGACAGATGGGTTCCACGTCGCCATGATGGGACTGAATCGCGTTGATGACCTCCGGAGATTCGCCATACTTCTTCGCCGCTTCCGCCCCCAGAAGAGGATGGGACCCTTCTCCCTCGTGGGTCAGCGATTTCCCGATGTCGTGTAAAAAACCGGCCCGTTTCGCAAGTTTCGGATTCAGGCCGAGTTCCGAAGCCATCATGGAGCAAAGATAGGCAACTTCACGTGCGTGCAGAAGATTGTTCTGGCCGTAACTGGTCCGGAACTTGAGACGACCGACCAGCTTCAGGATTTCCGGATGAATATCGGAGATTCCCAAGTCGAAAGCCACCTTTTCCGCTTCTTCCTGCAACGTCTGGTCCAGTTCCCGACGAATCTTTTCGACGACTTCTTCGATGCGGGCGGGATGAACCCGGCCATCCTGCAGGAGTTTCTCCAGTGCGAGACGAGCCACCTCCCTCCGATGGGGATCAAACCCGGAAACGATAATCGCATCCGGCGTATCGTCGATGATCAGGTCAACGCCGGTCGCCTGCTGGAAAGCCCGGATGTTCCGGCCCTCCCGACCGATGATCCGTCCCTTGACATCTTCGGACTGGATGGGAACGACCGAAATGCTCGTCTCTGCCACATGGTCGTTCGCGTATCTCTGAATGGCGAGAGTCATGACCTCCCGGGCCTTGCGAACCGCGTTTTCCCGGAACTCCCTCTCGACTTTCTGAGCCAGACGTGCCGCATCCGACCGGATCAGTTCTTCCGCCTCTTTCAGAAGCCGGTCGCGTGCCGCATCCAGAGACAATCCCGAAATCTCTTCCATTTTCTGATGCTGCAGAGAAAGAGCCGCGGTCATTTCTCCTTCCCGCAACTCCAGCTGTTTTTCCCGGGATCGGACTTCGTCCAGCCTCCGGGAGAGGTCCTGACGCAATTGCTCGTTTTTTTGTCTTTCGTGCCCGCACTCCGCTTCGCGTATGGCGACTTCCTGTTCGCGGCGGGCGCATTCCTGTTTTTTCAGTGCGAATTCCTCTTCGGCCGAAACCCGGATGCGGAATGCGGCTTCCCGTGCTTCCAGTTCGGCTTCCTTGATCCGCGCCTCTTTCAGGCGGGCGGCCTCTTCCAGAATCTCCGACGCGATTTTCCGATTTTCCCGAACCTGTCCACCGGAACGGGCATTCGCCCAGAAAAATCCTGCCCATCCTCCGGCAACACTTCCGACAAGAACCGACCCTAAAATCAATATGGCCGTTACCATATCCCCGACCTTTCTTTTGTATACCCTGATCCCTCAATGCCGAAACGGGATTTAATCCTTCAGTAATGTCAAATACAGTCCATCATACCAAAGAACTTTCCCGGGAGAAACCCTTTTCATGCCCGGGCTTTTCCGCATATGCCTTCCCGAAAGGACTGAAATCCGAAAGGTCCGAAAAAGCCGAAGACTCATCCTCACTCCCCCTTTTCTCCCGGATCCGATTTCAGGCGTTTCCAATCCCTGAGGCGTCGCACCATTTCGGACTCCTCCCCCGACAGATGCTCCGGAGGAAAGTAGACGGTATGGCCTTCCGGGAGCCCCGACTGTAAAGAAACGCCTGTCGGAGTGTCCGGAGGATAAAGGTAGGATTCCTCTCTTTCCTGGAGCATTCCCGACTGGACGGAAGACGGAGGAAGAACGTTCCGGAGAAAAAACGGCACGGGAGGCAAAAACCCGTCTCGCACTTCGGCCAGAGCCCGGTCGATAGCCCGGTAAGCCGAATTGCTTTTGGGAGACATCGCCAGAAACAAGGCTGTCTCTGCCATGACAATTCGCGCTTCCGGCAATCCGATCGACCGGACGGCTTCCAGACAGGCCACGGAAACCGTTAACGCAAGCGGATTGGCGAGACCTATGTCCTCGGCAGCCAGAACCACAAGCCGGCGGGCGATAAAAACCGGATCTTCTCCGGCATCGATCATGCGCGCCAGATAATGGACCGCAGAATCCGGATCATGGTTTCGGACGCTTTTGATAAAAGCCGATATCAGGTTGTAATGACTTTCCCTGTCGAGGGAAACCCCTCCGGAAACAGCGTCCATTCGTCGCACGGCCGCAAGGTCGATCACGATTTCCTGTCCGGAAGCCTCACCTTTCCGGGCAGACACCAGAACATCGATCGTGATCAGGAGTTTCCGGCCATCTCCGCCAGACCGCCGAACCAGAAAGGAAACAGCCTCCGCAGACAACCGGACAGGAATTCCCTCTCGTCTTTCCAGAAAACGCCGTCCTCTTTCAAGAAGAACGGAAAGGTTTTCCGGTGACAGGGGCTGGAAAGAGAAGAGCAAAAGGCGCGAAGCCAGGGGTGGCAGAAGCGTTTTGACCGGATTGTCGAAGGACAGGCCCAGAAGGCGGATGTCCTCTCGTTCCAGAGCCGGAACCAGTGCATCCTGCTGAGTGCGCGTGAACCGGTCGATTTCTTCGATGACCAGCAGACATTCCTGCCCGGATTGCCGATAGGAAATGCCCCGGTCGATGGACTTCCTCAGATCGTTTCCGGACGCTTCTCCGGCCCGGACAGTCTCGAAATGGTAGGGGAGCATCTTTCGTGAAAGATGGACGAAGGCCGATTTTCCACACCCCGGAGGTCCATAAATGACCATGGAACGAAACGTCCGGTTCATGATCAGCCGGCGCAGGACTCCCCCTTCTCCCATCAGCCGGGGCTGTCCCAGGAATTCTTCCATGGAAGACGGGAAAAGGAGAGTTGGAAGCGGTTGTTGGCCCGGGGGCTCAAAAAGAGATCTCATGGAGGGCAAAACCAGGGTTCGGAGATCCGAAAGCGACAAAACCCCGCATCTGCCGTTACGGTTTCACTTGAGATACCTAGCGGGACAAGGTCTAAGGCATTGTAGGCGGCTTCAGGCTTCCCGGGAACGGGCATGCACACCACGCGCTCTGACATGCCATTTCTCAAAATGATGTAGGTAACAAATTTAACCGTCTCTCGAACAGTGCAGGGTCAAATGCCATTCTACCTTTTCAGCCCTTTGGTCGCAAGAGCGAAACCGCGTTCTGTTCAAGGCTTGAAATCGAATCGTCCAGTTCCTTGATCAACCGGTCCCTTCTTTCGATCATGTCCTCGAGCTCGCGGATGTGCACGCGATATTCCAGGTTTTCATAGATCTTTTCGATCGCAACCAAAAGAGCCAGGGAATGCGATTCCCTGTGAGAAGCGCCTGCTCCCCGGACCTCCAGAAATTCGCCAAGAAGCTTTCCGGCCTCTGCCATGCGCTCGGGGTCAAAATGTCCCTTGACATTCAGCGTCAGGCTGCTGTTGACGCGGACCTGAATCTGCTCAGTCTTCTTTTTCTCGGCCATGCGTCTCGCCTCTCTCGACCATCCGGACCATACGGGCTTCCATCCGGGAAAGAATATCCCGAACCTTTTCCCGTTCTCTCCGCAACACCCCCATGTTTTTCAGAAGACGCTGATTTTCTTTTCGAAGTTCCCGGTTTTCCCTGGCCAATGCGTCCAGATTTTCCCGGTGGCGAAGCAGGAGGTCCTCGATCAGCCTGAACCTTTCACGGAATCGCCATTCCCGGTCCCACTCCTCCGGCGTCCCCCGGAACATCCTAGCCTTCCTTGCGCAAGAGATGGGACCGGTGAATGAACAGGTAATTCCAGAGGACCTCCCGATCGTATCGTCGGGTTTCACGAAACGGAATCCCTTCGACAAAAAAGTCCCAGTCCTGGCTTTCCAGACCTTTCCAGCGGATAACCGAATGCATTCCCGCATTATAGGAGGCGACCGCTCGTTCGGGATTATGAGGATAGTGCTCCATCAGCCGCCGGAGATACAGTCCTCCCAGATAACTGTTGTTCTCCAGGGAGCGGATGCTCCCCAGATTCCTCCTGATCGTCCGAAAGACGGAGTCGTCTGAAGCACGCGCCACTGAAAGAGCCGTCGGTGGCATCAGTTGCATGATCCCGAGCGCCCCGTCGATCGAGAGAGACCTTCCCGCAAAACGACTTTCCTGCCGGGCAATGGAGATGGCCCATTCCGGATCGACCCCGGACCGGCCAAATCCGTGAAGAACGAATCCGTTCACTTTTTCGAGCCTTGCCAGCCGGATTCCCGGCGGATCGAGCGGAACGACTTCCTGAACAATCCGATATCGCTCTTCCGGAAAAACGGTCATGTCCAGATCGCCATAGCGCAGGATCCGGCTCCCGAGATGCCCTCCATCCAGGCGCATCTCCGTTATCAGGAGTGCGGGTCCCCAGAGTCCCATCTGAACGAGGTCGAGAATGCGCTTGCGGTCTCTCAGGAACAGGCTCTTTCGCCCGTTTTCCGGACGATGCAGGCTCACATCCAGAGGGGGACAGAAAGACCTGCACGCCAGTTTCGCCCACATCGCATAGGGTGTGTCTGGCGCACCGGCGATCACTTTCCGGTAATAGGACCGGGCCACAGTTTCGTCTCCGTCCCGGGATGCGAGCCTTCCCAGAAAATACTGCGACCTGGCCAGGCGAAATACAGACGGAGTGCCGGACTCTTCAAGATATCGCACCAGCTTCTCCCAGGCGCTCTTTGCTTCCATCCTGTTACCCGAAAGATAGGCGTCCAGGCCGTAGAGCCAGAGGCTGTCCTGTCCGAAACGGGTCGACATCAGGACCGCCGGGGGCTTCCATCCCGCTGGAGCCTTCCAGGTACCGAGGGCAAGCTGCTGGCGCAACAGGCCGTTTACCAGATGCCTTCCGGTGACGGAGTTTGGAAAACGCGCAAGGAAGTCTCCGACACAGGCCGCCGATGCGTCCGGACGGCGATACAATTGACAACGGGTGGACGCAAGAAGGGCCTGGAGGTGAATCCCTTTTTTTCTGGCCAGGTCCGAGAGGAGATTCCTGGCCATGGACCGGTGACCCTCCCGGGCCAGTTCGACACTCCGGAGAACGGTGGCCAGATCCCGATAGGGAAACGGCGGCCCCAGCGCCAGGTATGCCTTGATCTCCCCGGACATCTGCGCACCCATCCCCATGGACGATAACGCCTCCCAACGGGGAATCAGCACGTCGCCGGTCTCTCCGGCTGTCCCAAGACGCAGCATGGCGAGGCCGCTTTCAGGAGACAGCGGGTGACGGGACACCAGCTCTTTCCAGAGAGAAACCGCGGTCAGGCGGTCACCCTCCCGCACGGAGTCCATGGAGCGGACCCAGAGTGCATGGGCGGTCTTCTTTCCGGATCGGCCCGGCCCGGATGTGAAAGGGGAAAACGGATACATGCGTGCGAATTTCGCTTTCAATCCATCACGACGTTCGACTGGAACGGATCTTGCGTTTATCGCATGCCAGAACAGGACATCGGCGACAATCTTCCCCGAACGATTCATCTTCCGGACCGACTTGCCGGAAAAACGGGACGGCGGAAAATACCAGAGACGGAGAAAGTCCAGACGCCTCCTGTAGAGAGGCGGCAACGGATCCAGGGAAACCTTGCCCATTCTCGACAATAACTTCCTGGCGGACGCCGGATCGTTCCGGCTGACTGCCGAAAGGACGGTCGCATAATAGTTCCATCCTTGCGGATCTGACACCGGAGCGGCCAGAACCACCGGAAGATCCCTCCCCCCGAACCCTGCGAAAAGGAGCAGGAAAAAGCCGGTCCAGCGGAGCTTACTGGATAACATGGAACCCTCCGTTATAAAAAATAAAGGCCCAGGTCAGCGTCAGCGCCCGTTTGTGGAAAGACTTGGGAAGAGGAATATAAGGAGCCGCCACCCGGACAATCCGGAGCGCTTCCTCGTCCAGGATCCGAGAACCGGAACTCTCCGTGAGCCTGGCGGCGGAAAGGGTGCCGTCCTCGTTGATGACGAACGTGACAAGAGCTCGCCCGGTGATGCCCCTCTGTTGAGCCTCCACCGGGTACTCCCCGATCGTTTCAAACCGCTCCTGGATCCGCTTGATGTAGCTCGAATAAGTTTCGTCTTCCAGGTTGGCCGCGATGCGATTCAGGTCATTGGAGCGGTCCGAATACGCCGGCGCCACATCCTGGGCCAGATTCAGATGGTGGGTAAAGGGCGTGCCCAAGGCGGCCCGGGAAAGAATCTGCTGCATCTGGCTTCGGGAAATCGTGGTCATCGCCGGCTTTTTCTGCGGGGAAGGTGTCGTCTTCGGGACCGGTTTGACCTCTGCAGTTTTTTGAGTCTTCCGCTTGGGATGAACCTGTTCCGACCTTTGGGCCGTCGTTTCCCGGCGATGAGACGAAGCGTTCTTCTTCACCTGACGGAAGCCGGGAAGGTCGGAAGAACGAGCCTCATGAGGCTTGGAGACAGGCTTCGGGGCCGACTCCGGCGCCTTTGCCACACGCGGGACCCGTGGAGCCGGCTGGGCTTCGGGAGCGGCCGGCGCCGCTTTCCGTTCCATCCGGCTTTTCGCATGAAGCTTTCCGGAAAGAGAATATCCCTTGGGCAGAGGAGGAGCGACCGTCTGATCCGCAAGGGGAACCTTCGACGGGTCCAGAAGATCGATAAAGACCGGCTTTTTTTCCTGGGCCAGCTTTTTCGCCTGGGCAGCGGACAGTGGTTTTTTCTTGGCTTCAAGCATGGATTCAAGGGCATTTCTTGCCGACGGATTCTTGATGAACAGCAAGATAATCCCCAGATGAACCACGAAGGAAACAAGAAGAAACCACCGAAAAGCCCACTTCTGTTCAGCGTCCTCTTCCTGAGACAAGACGATATTCTGTCCATATGGGCCATATGGCAAAAGTGGATGCATTCACCTTCTCTGATCGTGATTTCTTCACGGGAAAATCAATGTATGATATTCTAGACCAGATCGAGAAAGAAATAAAAATTCCGGAAAGGACGGATACAACATCTTCCCCCTGAAAAAAAGAAGGACCACTCCCGACTCCGGAAGGGTCCCGGGAATGCGGATCCCCCCCCAGAAAAGCCTCGGCCAGAACTTCCTTTCGGATCCGGCTCTGGCCCTTCGTATCGCCGCACTGGCCAAAGAGTCCCCCCTTTACCCCTGCCGGATCGTCGAGATCGGACCCGGAAAAGGGATCCTTTCGGGGCATCTGGCCGGAATGACCGAGGAACTGTGGCTCGTCGAAAGGGACGCCCGTCTCATCGACGGACTGGGATCCACGTTCGCTCACTCTCCCGGAATCCGGATCATCGAAACCGACGCACTGGAGTTCGACTTCGGAGCCGACCGGTCCCCCTATATTCTCGTCTCGAATCTCCCTTACAACATATCGGTTCCCCTGTATCTGAAACTTCTGGGCTGCGACTTTCCGCCTGTTTTCATGGTCCTGATGTTTCAGAGGGAAGTTGCCAAAAGGCTTCTGGCACAGAAGGACGATCCCGACTACGGCCATCTCTCCGTGGTCACGTCCTATCTTGCGAAAATCCGGAAAAGGATGGATCTGGCGCCGGGGGCATTCAACCCCGCGCCAAAAGTCCATTCCTCGGTCGTCACGGTCCTCCCCCTCACCATCCGGGATGACCACACATGGGCCGCAATTGCCCTCTCGCGAAAACTTTTCTGCTATCGGCGCAAATCACTGGGGCGCGCACTCCGGACGGCATTTCCCGGGGACGAGGATTTCTTCAGAGGAAACGCTTTCCCGACCGGGGAGGATTTTTTCTCCCGGAAAGTCGATTCCCTCGGCCCCGAAGACTTTCGGACGATCGCCGACCGCGCAAAAACCCATCATCTTCCGTTTTTTGCTAGAATGATAAAGGAGGGAAAGGAGTTGCTGAAATCGTGACATCGACAGACAGACCATCGACTATGCCGGAGCCGTGGGTCCGAATCATTCCCCTGGGGGGCATCGGCGAAATCGGGATGAACATGACGGCCTACGAGACACCGGAAGGGATCGTCGTGGTGGACTGCGGAGTGCTTTTTCCGGAAGACGACCTTCTCGGAATCGACCTCATCA
>JAKAYA010000054.1 GCA_021826965.1 Nitrospirota bacterium | reverse complement strand
ATATCCATTTAGTGAGCGCTACGGCTGGATTCAGGACCGGTACTGGCTTTCATGGCAGCTGACCTGACGAATCCCGAAGGCGAAGAACGGCCGTTCATCATTCCGTCCCTGATGTTTTCCGGGGCCGTGTACGGGAAGGCACAAGAGGCCAGCGACTTCTATCTCTCGGTCTTCGGGCATTCGAAACGGGGGACCATGGTCCGGTTCCCCGCGGGGATGGACCCGCACCGGGAAGGAACGATCATGTTCACCGACTTCCGGCTCGAAAACCAGTGGTTCGCCGCCATGGACAGCGCGGGAGAACATGCTTCGTTCAACGAAGCGGTCTCCTTCCCGGTGCAATGCGACACCAAGGAAGAAATCGACCGCTACTGGACGAAGCTTTCGGCCATCCCCGATGCCGAACAGTGCGGCTGGCTCAAGGACCGGTACGGCCTCTCGTGGCAGATCGTTCCGGCCGCGATGGATGAGATGATGCGGTCGAAAAATCCCGAGCGGGTTTCTCGCGTGACCCGGGCCTTCCTCAAGATGAAAAAGGTCGACATCGCGGCACTCAGGAAAGCATATGGAGGAAAACAAGCATTGCCGTTCTGTCCAAGTCTCGTGAAAAAGGGAAGTTCTTCCGATCTGCGTCGGGATTCCTCTCCGGAATTGCCGGCTCACCCCCTTTCGGATTGACATTCCGATAAACGGTGCTATTCTTTTAAACATGAAAAAAGGAGGGGAGTACAGAAATCTTTTTTTGGTCTTTCTTCTTGCAGGATGCCTGTGGTTCGTCCAGGGGGCCTGGTCCTCCCCTGCCGCGCAGGCCATGAACCCGATGAGTCCGTCCGGCGTTCAGGCAAAGACGATGAACCCCGCAACCTGTCCCATGAAAGGAAAACTTCCCTGCTGCCAGCATCCGGTTCGAGCGGCTCTCTGCGGCGTCTCTTTCTGTGACCTTTGCCTGCTCTCCAACTCTCTGCAACCCGCCCGATCCGTTCACGAGATCCGTGTTGCCGCATCGGCTCCTCCAGTCCTCTTCCTCCCGATACCTCTGCTGGAGCCTCCACAGCCCTACAGGCCATCGTCCTTCCAGGATTTCTCTCCACAGATTTCTTTCTTCCCGCCGGTGAATCGTCCTCTCCTGATTTGAGATCTCCCCGTTTCGTCCAATCCGGTCGATCATGCCGTATTTGAACACGGGGAGGCCTTATGCCGTATTTTGTCTTTCCCTCTCCCGCCGGGAGAAGGAACACGCATTTTTTCTCAATCGACCGTAAAATCCGGGCCCTTTCAAAATGGGCCGGATACTCGCTCGCGCATCATTTTGCCGCTCTTCTTCTGTGCATCGCAGGACTCGACTTCTCCTTCGGTGCCGACCCTGGAATGTCTTACGGCGCCGAACATTCGACGACCACCGTCGATATGGACAGTGCTCCATCGACCCTTCCGGTCCTGACGATCGACCAGGCCATCCGGCAGGCGCTGGAACACAACCCGGCACTTGCCGGAGAACGCGCGCGTATCAATCGGGACCAGGCCCGCGCCGTCCAGTCCGGAGAACTTCCGGACCCCAAGCTTGTGGTCGGAGAACAGTATTTCCCGATCAACTTCAACCTCGGAGCAAGCGTTCTCACCATGACGACGGTGGGAATACGCCAGGATTTCGCTCCCTGGGGGAAGCGCGATCTCCTCCGCAGAAGCTCCACGACAGTGGTCCGGGCCTCCCGATGGGACCTCGACGACCAGAAAAATCGTCTTGTCCGGGACATCCGCATCCTTTGGGCCGATCTGTATCTCGACCGGAAAGAGGAACGATCTCTTCGGAAGACGCGATTGCTCTGGGAGAAGGTCTTTCGCGTATCTTTGGCCCGATATCGCCAGGGAACCGGATCGGCGTCCGACGTTCTCTCCGCCCAGTTCCAGAAAGACTCCCTCCAGGACAAGGAAGATCAACTCCGGATTCGGGATTCGAAATATCTGAACCAGTTGATGGAACGCATGCACACCTCGCGTCCGTTCCGGATTTCGGACGACGCCCCTCTCCCTGGGCCTTCCGTCCCTTACGCCTCCCTCGTAAAACGTCTCGACCGCCATCCGGCCCTCCAGCGCATGAAATCGCTGGAAGAAGCCCAGAAACTTCAAATTCGCGCGGCCCGAAAAGACAAAATTCCGGCCGTTTCGGTCGAAGGCGACTATAGCTATTTCATGGGACCGAACCTGATCACACAGACACCCAACCTCTTCTCCCTTCTCTTGAGCTTCAATCTTCCGGTTCGGCCGGGCGAACGCCAGGATCAACGGATCGCTGAAGAGGAAAATCAGCTGGAGATCCGTGTGGCCGAACAGGAACACCTGAAACAGCACTTTCTCGAAAAAATCCGCGAGACCGAAACCATCGACCGGCTCCTCGAGAAAAGAATCCGCCTCTATGACCGCGTGCTTCTTCCCGAAGCCCGAAGAAACATGGAAGCCGCTCTGGCCGGATATTCGACCGGTACGCTGAAAATGGAAGGAGTCCTGTCCGCGATGCAGAACGTTCAGAAAGTGGAAATCGGGGTCTGGGACGCCCGGTCCGAACATCTGAAAAGCCGCGCCGAACTCGCCTATCTTTCCGGCATCTTCCAGGGAGGAATCCATGAACCGTAAATCCCTTTTCGTTCTTGCCCTGACCCTCGCCGCCGGCATTCTTGTCGGCATCACCGGAACAATCGGATTCAACCACTTGAAAGGCGTCGCCGGGAAAACAACCGGTCCGGCCCGGAAAAAGCTCCCCACGGTCCTTTACTGGCGGAACCCCATGAACCCCTCCATCCACGCCGACCATCCGATGAAGGACAACATGGGCATGGACTATATTCCCGTTTACTCCCAGTCCGCCGCCCCGGAAAACTCTTCTCCCGCAATCCTCTACTGGCGAAATCCCATGAACCCCTCCATCCACGCCGACCATCCGATGAAGGACAACATGGGCATGGACTACCTTCCCGTTTATGCCCGAACGAACCCCGCAGAGAACCGGGGGATTTCGGTCGATTCCCGTCTCCGCCAGACCCTGGGCGTAAAGGTCGTCACCGTCGTACGCCAGCCCTTTTCCCGGACGATTCACACGGCCGCGACCGTCACCTTCGACCGTCGGCGCCTCCGGACCCTGTCCGTCCGTTTCCAGGGGTGGATCCGGACGCTCACCGTCCGGGCGCCGGGCGATTTCGTCCACAAGGGAGAGGTTCTTGCCCGCGTCTATTCGCCCGAACTGGCCAGTTCCGAAAAAGAAGCGCTCATCGCCCTCGAAGCCACCCGCTCCGATCCGTCCTCTCACGAAAACCGGGAACTCTGGGAGGCGGCCCGCGACCGCCTCCGCCTGCTGGGCGTACCGGCGTCGGAGATCGACCGTCTGAAAAGGACAAGCCAGCCTCTCTCGACTCTCCCTGTCCAGTCCCCCGATTCGGGGGTCGTGACAGACCTCCCGCTCCGGCCGGGCAGCGCGGTGACGACAGGACAGCCCCTGATGACTCTGGCAGACCTTTCCCGTGTGTGGGTCGACGTCGCCTTGTATTCCGACCAGTCGAACTGGGTCAAACCGGGAGACTCGGTGACACTGAGACTCCCCCACATCCCCGGACGGATCTATCGCGGACCGATACGGTTTGCAGACCCGAAACTGAACACGACAAGCCGGACCGTCCGGGCCCGTGTCGCCCTTTTGAACACCGACGGATTCCTGAAGCCCGGCATGTACATGGAAGCCACCCTTCATCCTGAATCCCGCAGGGACGTTCTTGTCATCCCTCGCCAGGCGCTGATCCGGACCCAAGGACGGACCGTGGTCATCACCGAAACCGGACAAGGATATTTCCGTCCGGTCAGGGTCCGGCCCGGCCTTCGCTCGGATCGCCGGGTCGAGGTCCTGTCCGGCCTCAAGGAAGGAGAGAGGGTCGTGGTCAGCGGACAGTTTCTGCTGGACGCCGAATCCCGCTTCGAGAACGTTTCCGACCGGATGGAAGGAGACCAGCCATGATCGCCCGGATCATCGATCGCTCCATTCGGCACCGTTACTGGGTCCTCGCCCTGTCCGTTCTTCTGATCGCCCTCGGGATTTTTTCTCTGATCAAGAGTCCTCTGGACGCCATTCCGGACCTTTCCGACACCCAGGTCATCGTCAAAACCGTCTATCATGGCCAGCCGCCTTCTGTCGTCGAAAACCAGGTCACGTATCCCCTGACGACAGCCTTCCTGACGATTCCCGGCGTCCGCCACGTCCGGGGATATTCCGACTTCGGCAATTCCCTCATCTACATCCTGTTCAAGGAAGGGACCGATCCGTACTGGGCCCGTTCCCGGGTCCTGGAATATCTGAACCAGGTGGAAGGACGGCTTCCCCGGGGTGTCACCGCCACTCTGGGCCCCGATGCCACCGGTCTCGGCTGGGTCTATGAATATGCCCTGGCCGATCCCACGCACAAGGAAGATCTGTCCCGGCTCCGGGCCCTTCAGGACTGGTTCCTGAAATTCGAACTCCAGAGCATTCCCGGCGTGGCGGAGGTCGCGTCCGTCGGCGGGATGGTCAAGGAGTATCAGGTCGACGTGGATCCCCGAAAACTCCTGGCCTACCGGGTCCCCCTCTCCCGGGTGGAGAGGGCGATCCGTTCCTCGAACGGAGACGTCGGAGGATCGGTCGTGGATATGGGGGAAGCCCAGTACATGGTCCGGACCAGAGGATACATCCATTCGCTGGCGGACATCCGTAACACCCCTCTCGGAACCGGTCCGGACGGGGATCCCGTCCGCATATCCGACGTGGCGTCCGTCCATCTCGGACCGGAACTCCGGCAGGGGATCGCCGAACTCGACGGCAAAGGAGAAGTGGCCGGGGGAATTGTGATCACCCGGGGCGGCACCAACACACTGGATGTCATCCGCGCCGTCAAAAGAAAGATCCGGGAACTTTCCCCGATGCTGCCGCCGGGAGTGCAGGTGGTGACGACCTACGACCGGTCCCGTCTGATCCTGAAGAGCATCCGGAACCTCCTGGAAAAACTCCTGGAAGAATCCCTCGCGGTTTCGCTCGTCTGCCTCCTTTTCCTCTCCCGACTGCGCTCTTCTCTGGTGGCCATCCTGACCCTTCCTGTCGGCATCTTTGCCGCCTTCGTCGTCATGGCGCGCCAGGGGCTGACCGCCAATATCATGTCCCTCGGCGGAATCGCCGTCTCGATCGGTGTCATGGTGGACGCGGCGATCGTCATGATCGAAAACATGCACAAGCACCGGGAGAAGGCGGATCAAGGAGAAAGTCCGTGGAAAACCGCTCTCGCCTCTGCGAAGGAAGTCGGTCCTCCCCTCTTCTTCTCGCTCCTGGTGATCACCGTCTCTTTCCTCCCGATCTTTGCCCTTCAGGAACAGGAAGGCCGTCTCTTCAAACCTCTGGCCTTCACAAAAACGTGGTCCATCGCCATTTCCGCCGGCCTCTCGATCACCCTGGTGCCCGTCCTGATGGGTTTTCTGATCCGCGGCAAGATTCCTCCGGAACAGAACAACCCCGTCAACCGTTTCCTGGTCGCCCTCTACCGTCCAATCATCGGACGGGTTCTGGACCACCGGAGGCTCACGATCGCTCTGGCCGCCGGATTCCTGCTCACGGCGGCGCTCCCTCTCTCCCGGCTGGGAACGGAATTCATGCCGCCTCTCTACGAAGGAGACCTTTTGTACATGCCGACAATGACTCCCGGCCTTTCCGTGGGTGAATCGGCCCACCTCCTCCAGATCACCGACCGGCTCATCCGCACCGTTCCGGAAGTGAAAAGGGTATTCGGACAATCGGGACGGGCGGAAACCGCGACCGATTCGGCCCATTTCACGATGTTCGACACGGTCGTCCGGCTGGAGCCGAGAAGCCAGTGGCCCTCCGGCATGACCCTGTCCCGACTCCGGGAAAAGCTCGACCGCGTCGTACGGTTGCCGGGCGTGTCCAACATCTGGACCATGCCGATCATCAACCGGGTGAACATGCTGTCGACCGGCATCAAATCCCCTCTGGGTCTCAAGGTGACAGCCCCTTCGCTCGAGACGATCGACCGTCTCGACCGGAAAATCCGCAACGTCCTCAAGACGCTCCCGGGAACCGCTTCGGTCTACGCCGACCGTCTGACGGGAGGACGGTACATTTCTGTCGACGTGCACCGTTTCCGGGCCGCCCGTTATGGCTTGAACGTCGAGGACGTCAACCGCATGGTGGAGACCGCCATCGGCGGGGAGGCCCTGACGACGGTCGTCCAGGGCCGCGAACGTTTCCCCGTGAATCTCCGCTATCCCGGATATGAAAGGGGCTCGCTGGAAGCGATCGGATCCCTTCCGGTCCCCACCCCGGAAGGGGGTCAGATTCCGCTATCGCGTCTGGCTTCCCTCTCGATCGAAGACGGCCCCACCATGATCAAGACCGAAAACGCGCGCCTGACCGGCTGGATCTATATCGATACCAAGGGCGGGGACCTGGGGGGCTACGTCGACCAGGCCAGGAAAGCGATCGCCCGTTCCGTCAAGCTTCCTCCGGGAACCACACTGACCTGGTCGGGACAATACCAGTCGATCGAGAGGGCCCGAAAAAGGCTGGCCCTCGTTCTTCCCCTGACGCTTCTCATCATTGTCGCCCTCCTGTATGTTCATTTCCGCAATCTTGCCAAAACCGGCATCGTCCTTCTCTCGTTGCCGTTCGCGCTTCTTGGAAGCCTCTGGTACCTCTACGCCCTTCACTACCGGCTTTCGGTGGCGGTTGTCACGGGAATGATTGCCCTGGCCGGCATCGCCGTCGAGTTCGGCATCGTCATGATCCTGTATCTCGACCGTTCCGTCGAACACCGGAAGACTACGGGACGCCTGTCGACCTCCGGCGAACTCGATCTTGCCATCATTGAAGGCACCCTCTTCCGGTTGCGCCCGATCGCCATGACGGGAACCGTCATCCTTGCCGGTCTTTTTCCGATCATGGTGAGCCATGGCACCGGCTCCGACGTCATGAAACGCATCGCCGCTCCGATGGTCGGAGGAATGATGACCGCCATCGTCCTGAGCCTTCTCGTCATACCCGTTCTTTACAGGATGTGGAAGGAGTCCGATCTCCGCCGCTCGAGCGGCGGGGACGGATCCCAGCACCCACACCGGGAGGAGATGGATCTCCTCCCGGATCACCCCCACTCTCGACAAGGAGACAGACCATGAAAAAAATCACAAAACTCACAAAACGAATGATCGCCCTGACGGGAACCCTCGCGGCAATTTTCTTCGCCGGAACGATTGCCATGGCGGATGACATGGGCTCGATGAACGGCATGAGCGGGATGGGGGACATGTCCTCCCCCTCCAAAACCATGAGCGCGACCGTCGGCCACGGAAAAGGGGTCGTCAAGGCCATCGACCACAAGAAGGGAACGGTCACCCTCAAGCATGGGCCCATCAAGGCGTTCGGATGGAGCGGAATGACCATGACGTTCACCCTCCGCCACCCCTCCGACATGAAAACCCTCAAGAAAGGCGAGCATGTCGATTTCGATGTGGTCCAGGACGGCCAGGGTGCGGCCATTATCACGAAGATTCACCCGGTCCATTGAAGACAAAAACACAGGAGGACATTTCATGTTTGACCGAAGACAGTTTTTGAAGGGATTGGGCTGGGCCTTCGCCGCCGGGGTCTCCTTTTGCCTGACACCGGAAGGAAAAGGGCTTCCCCGGGCCTGGGGAAAGCCCGTTCCCGGTACCGTCGACAAAAAGACTGCCCGATACCGGAATCATCCGGAAGACGGAAAAATGTGCATGAACTGCACCCATTTCATTCCGCCGAAGGGGATGGGCTCCATGATGGAGCACATGGGACAAGGGATGGAAAACATGGGCGGGATGCAAGGAATGTCGGGATCGGGTGGCAGGATGAAAGGTGCCTGCACGGTGGTAGCTGGCCCCGTCAGCCCCATGGGATATTGCCGTTTTTACATGAGAAAGACCTGAACGTTCGGCAAGCCGATCGCCAGTCGATCGAAAGATCCCGGGAAGTTTCCGGTCAAGGAGGGCAATTCCATGTTCCGGTCGCTTTCCTTGGCAAAACAACCTTCACGAAGGAGAATTTCCCATGGAAAGGGTTCTCTTAAGAAAGGCCCAGCACGAGCTTGACCTTGCCGAAAAAAGAAAGGGGCCGGACAGAAAAGACTCCTCCAGGAAAATCTGGCCGTGATGAAAGAGAGTCTTCGGCGGATGTCACAGAACATGATGAAGATGGACAAAAAGATGGAGAGGATGATCCGGAAATACAAGAGCGAACATCACGTTCAAATGGCAAACATGATGCAGGCCATGGTCCAGGAGCACATCTATGTTCTCAACGTTCTGAACCAGATGGTGGAACGAAGAGAAATCCGAAACAGCATCTTGTCCAAACATTCCGGAAAATAGCTCCGGAGGATTGCGGGCGGCGGAGAGGATCCTTCGCCGCTTCGGAAAAATTCCCGGGAGCCGGGGAACAGACGTCCCCCCTTTGCTCTCAGGGGCAGATAGGGAAGAAAGGAGTCGAGGGTCCCGCCTCCGGGAAACAGAAGGTGATCATCGTTTTCCCTTCCTTCCTGCGAAAAAGGTCAACCAGGACCGGACAAAAAGTTCCTCCGCACTTTCCGCCGGAACGTCTCTGCCCCCTTCGAGCGTCCACATCCGCCGTCCAAAGTGTGACGGCGTTCACGGACATTTTCTCCCGTTTGTCGGAGAATGCTCCTATGGAGGATCGAGACATGGAAAAGACAACTGCCGGATACAGAGCTTTTGCGACACGCATTGTGACAAGAGGAACCCTCACCGCCGAACACGCCCATCCCCGGGTCAAACATGTTGTGGAAAGGGCGGTCCTCGTCACAATCGTGGCCGTCGTCTTCTTCCTGCTCGCCCATCACTGAAACCGTTTGCGCATCCGGGTTCCGAACCGGATCTGTCGAAGCCGTTTCAATCGGGCAAGTCCGAAAGACGAAAACACGGTTCCCTCTTCCGCAGGGAATCCTCCTGCGGACACCGACATGCTGCAAGAAGGCTTGGAGCAAGGCGCAAAAACGGGTTCTGCCCTCTCTTCACCCCTTTGCGGGAGTTCGCTCCAACAGTGTCAGCTCTTCTGGACGCGGGGGAAACGTACCTTCATTGCAGATTCCCGAACAGGTGCTCCCTTTCACAACGGCCGGCAACACCTCTTCCAAACCCGATCCGGCGAACGCGACAATCATTTCCCTGGCAAA
>JAKAYA010000053.1 GCA_021826965.1 Nitrospirota bacterium | reverse complement strand
GACGTTTGGCCCTATTCCGCCTGTATCACGGAACGAGAAAAACCATCACCCGATTTCGGGAAACCGTCCTCCAGCGAGTGGTGGGCGTCGGAGCTCTCTTCTCTTCCGGTTACGGCGACGTGGGGTCGTCGATCTACTTCGCCCTGGGCGTCACGACCGTTTATGCGGGCGGGGCATCTTTCCTCGCGATCTTCGTGGCCGGCCTGTTTTTCATCGCCACCGTCCTGTCCTACGCGGAACTCTCGTCCGCCATCCCCGAATCGGGAGGGTCCTCCCTCTTCGCCCAGCGCGCCTTCGGCGACGGGTGGTCGTTCTTCGCCGGCTGGGCCCTCATGCTCGACTACGTCATCACCCTGGCCATCAGCGCCTTTTCCGTCGGCCCCTATCTGGGCTACTTCTTTCCGATCCTGAAAAACAACACCCAGGCGAATGTCACCTTCACCGGCTTCCTGATCCTGATCCTCATCCTCCTGAACGTCATGGGCCTCAAGGAATCTTCCCGTCTGAGCCTTCTTTTGGCCGGATTCGACATCCTGACCCAGCTGTCCCTGATGATCCTCGGTCTTTTTTTCCTGTTCAGCGCTCCGAAACTTCTGAGTCAGTTTCACCTGGGGACCAACCCGACATGGCCCCACTTCCTTTACGGGATTTCTGTGGCCATGGTCGCCTACATCGGCATCGAGGCGATCAGCCAGATGGCCTCCGAGGCGCGCGACCCCCAGAAATCGGTTCCCCGGGCGATGTTTCTGACGATGGGAACGACCGTGCTTCTCTACTCGGGCATCAGCGTCGTGGCCCTTTCGGCCATGAATCCGAAACTTCTGTCGACGGTCTGGGTGGACGATCCCATCGCCGGCATCGCCCATTTCATGCCCCACGTCCACGATTACCTGGGCCCATGGGTGGCCATCCTCGGCGCGACGATCCTGACGGTGGCGGCAAACGCGGGGCTGATCGGCGTTTCGCGACTCGCGTTCTCCATGTCGAACAACTTTCTCATCCATCCGATTTTCCGGCACACGACCCGAAAATGGAAAACGCCCGTCTACTCCATTCTCTTCTTCGGCGGACTCAGTGCCGGCGTCGTTGCGTTCTTCCCCTACCTCGAGGTGCTGGCCGACCTCTATAATTACGGGGCGATGCTGTCGTTCATGATGACCCATCTGGCGCTCATCGCTCTCCGGAACAAGGAGCCAAACTTGCCCCGGCCGGTCCGGGTGCCGTTTTCCATCCGCGTCATGGGCCGTGAAATCCCCCTGGTTGCCGTGTTCGGGCTCATCGGCACCGGTGGCGTCTTCCTGATGGTTCTCCTCTTCCATAAATACGGCCGGGTTTTCGGGACCGTCTGGATGATCGTGGGCATCACCTATTACTACTTTTTCCGGAAAACGGCCCGGATGCCTCTGATGGAAAGGGTCTCCGTCACGGAAATCCCGGAATCCCCGGAAGAAACGTCTTTCCCCCACAAAAATATTCTGGTGGCCACCTCTCCCTACCGCGTGTCTCCGGTTCTCCGGGACGTGATCAAGATCGCCCGGTCGGACAAGGGTCGGGTGACTGTCGCGACGGTTGTCGAAATCCCTCTGGCGCTGCCTCTGAACGCCCCTCTCCCCCTCGAGGAGGAGAGGGCCCGGAAAACCCTCGAGATCTGTCAGGCAATCGGGGTGGAGGAAGACGTCCTGATCGATACGATCCTCTTGCGCGGACGGTCGGTGGCGAATTCCATCGTCTCCACCGCCATACGGCACAAGGCCGACACCCTTGTCTATACCGATACCGATTCCGCGATGGCCCGTTCGATCCAGACCGCCATTCGACAAGCCTCCCTCCCGCTCATGGTCTGGAAGATCGAACCCCCCACGACCGGGAACCTCCGTCCGCCCGTCCAGGCCCGTATGCCGCTTTCCTCGCGTCCGGCCGTTCTCGAGAAACGGTTGGCCTCCGAGCCCCCAAAAACCGCCGAAAAGAACGATGGACCTGCGTCGCCCGACACCGGCGCCTGACACATCCGGATCCGGAGTCTCCAGGGACTCCGGCCGAAACGGAACAGGCACGTTCGCCCTGATTCTTCTGCTCCTGGCCGCCATCTTTCTCTTCGACGCCCAGACGCCCCAGAGTCTTGTCGCATCGATCCTGCTCGATATCCCGATCGCGCTGACAGGACTCATTCTCCGGCCAAAACTCACATTCCTCGTCGTCCTCCTTTCGATCCTCGCGAACATCCTGGCCGGGGTCATCGACGCGCATCACGAAGGTTCCGTCAATTCCATCGCGGTGATCAACCGTCTCTTTACCACGGTTTCCCTGATCCTGGTGGGGTATCTGACGCTATCGATCCAGAAGGAGGCTCTGCGTCAGGGACAGGCGGAGTCGGAACGTGTCCGGGCGAACAGGGAGGCGAGGATCCGGGAACTTTTCGCCGAACTGAGCCATTCACCCGATCCCTCTGTCTTCCTCGACCGACTTTCGACCAGACTTCAAAGCCTCCTGTCCGCCCGGGGGATCATTCTGGCCTTTTCCGACGGAAAGAACTGGCGTCTTTCTCCGGTTCGTACGCCGCCGGATCTCTGGTTCTGGGAGGAGGACGATCCGCTTCCCGGCCATCTGGCCCTCCGGACCGAACAACCTTTTCTTCCCGCCCCCATGGATCCGATCAGCCTTTCGCCTCTCCTGGACGCCAATGGCGTTCCCCGGGGAATCATGGGACGTCTGTCCCTCCCGACTCCGAAAGAAAAGGAAATTCGCTTGCCCCCCTACCTGCACCTTTTCGTTCTGGGCGCGGAAGAACCCGAATCGGCAGCGATCCTCCGGGACATCGGTCCGGTGATGGAAGCGACCCTTGTCCGGGTGGCCCTTCTCTCCGATCTCAGAAGCTCGATCGAAACACTGAAAAACCGCAACAGCCTGATCGAAGACCTGATCCGGGGTGTTTCCCATGACATCCGGACCCCGCTGATCGCGGCCGGGCTGACGCTGAATCTCGCCCGGGAAGGCGCTTTCGGCTCTCCTCCCCCCGAACTGGCCCGGGCACTGGATCAGATCCGCCGCTCCAACGATGCTCTTCTGGAACTCGCCAACCATCTTCTGTTCCTTTCGCGAGCGGAAACCGGATCGTTCCCCGATAACGGGGAATGCGTGGACCTCCCGGACCTGATCAGAGATGTCCTCGGAGCGCTCTCCCCCCTTCTCCAGGAAAAGCGCCTGTCCGTCCAGACACGGACGGAGCCGTCTGTCGTTGCCGGCGACGCGCCTTCCCTCCGGCGCCTTCTGACCAATCTCCTGGACAACGCCATCAAATATTCTCCCATTGGAGAAACAATTCATGTATGCTGTGAGGAGAGAGAAGGCCTGGCGACGGTCCGGATCCGGGACAACGGACGCGGCATTTCCGAAGACGTTCTGGCCGGCCTTTTCGAGCGGTTCCGGAAAGACAAGGACGGCTCGGGCTTCGGACTGGGCCTTTACATCGCGCGGCAGATCGCCCGGCAGCACCGGGGGTCGCTCCGGTGGGTTCCCGGACCGGCCGGCACTACCTTCGAACTGACGTTGCCGTCAAAAGGAGAAGACGTTTCATGATTCGGGTCTTTCTGGTGGAAGACCATACGCTGATGCGCACCGGCTTGAGGAAAACCCTGGAAAACGTCCCGGATATCGACTTCGCCGGCGAGGCGTCTTCCGCGGAGGACGCCTTCCTGGCCCTGGTCGACCGAAAAGAACCGGTCGACGTCGTCGTCATGGACATCGGCCTTCCCGGAGATTCCGGCATCACCGCCACCCGGGCCCTCCGTCAGGCCCGGCCCGAAGTCCGGATCGTCATGTACACGGTCCACCGGGTGGAAGAGGAAATCTTTTCGGCGTTCACCGCCGGGGCGGATGGATACTGTCTCAAAGACACATCTGTCGACAGTCTGCTCCTGGCGATCCGGGCGGCATACATCGGCTCTGTCTATCTCGATCCCGCGATCGCCCATCTCGCACTGAACCGGATCCGGACACTCGCCCGTCCGGCGGAAGACAATCCCCTGTCTCCCCGGGAGACGGAGATTCTGAAACTTCTCTCGAAAGGATTGTCGAACCGGGAAATTGGCGATTCGGCCGGCATCAGCCTGAGCACGGTGAAGGCCCACATCCAGAGCATCCTGGAAAAACTCTCCGCGTCGACCCGCGCCGACGCGGCCGTCAAGGCCATCAAGAAAGGACTGATCTGATGAAATCGGCCGGGCCAGTCTTCTTGTAGACAAACATTCATCCCTGACACCAGCAGTCTGTCCTTACCTGCGCGTGAAGACAGGTTCCTGGTTCCAGGACACAGGACTCCCTGAACGATGGAACTTCGACCCGTTTTTCCCCTTTCCCCGGCAGCCCACACACCCTTCTTTGAGGACGGGGATCCTTCGATCCGAAATTCCCTGGAAAATCGGCCGGGCCAGCCCATCGTCGTGGTCAAGTTCTCCGGGTGGGGCACCCTTCTCGGGCTTCTCCCCTTTTTTGAAAATCTCAGAACAACGTTTCCCGACAACCCGCCCATCCTGGTGACGAATCCTGAAAATCGGCCGATGATCGAACACTTTTCCCCATGGCTCACCGTGGTCTATCGAGATCTTCCCCAGCGGAAACCGGCTCTTGGCGCCTTCTCCCTGGCTCTCTGCCTTCGCCGCATCCGTCCCGCTCTTTTCATCGATCTTCAGATCTTTACCCGAAAAACCCTTTCTTTCTTTCTCTCCCGTTTTTCCGGGAGCCCGATCCGGATCGGATTCGTCGTCCGGAAAAAAGAAATCCGTTCTTTGGGACTGACCCATCCGTTCTTCCACAACCGTCATTTTCCGGCGTCCACCGCCATCGGACAGATCTCCCGATTCCTCGGACTGCCTGTTCCGGAAGAGACGGATCCGTCTTTTTCCCACCCCCCAAAAGAGTCCGAAAAAAAAGTACGCCATTTGCTGAGATCGCGTCCGCTCCCTTCCGGAAAGACGATCGTCCTGAATCCGAACACGTCGGGGCAGTCCCGGGAAAGGCGCTGGCCCACCGAATCCTATACCGAAACCGCCCGTATGATCCTGGAACGCCACCCGGATCTTCGGATCGTCCTGACCGGCGTGGACAACGAAAGGGCCCTTTCCCGGACGATACGTGAACGAATCCCGGCGCGCTATCGCGAACGGATGACAGATCTGACGGGTCGTCTCTCGTTTTCCGACCTGCATGCCCTTCTTCGCCTCTGTGACGGATACCTGGGAAACGACAGCGGCCCCCTCCATCTGGCGCTTGCGGAAGGGATCCCGGCCGTCGGACTTTTTGGCCCCACCCATCCGGATCTGATCCTTGGTTCCAGACGTTTCCCGAAAGCCCTTTTCCTGTATGAACCCCACTACTGCAGCCCCTGCCTGCACCAGGCGGACGTTCCCCCCTGCGGAGGTGACAACGTCTGCATGCAGAGTCTGACCCCCGCTTCCGTCGTTCACGCGCTGGAACATCTCCTCTGGGGAACGGGAGAAAAATCCCGGCTTCGCCAGGTGTGGTCAAAGGAAGATCATACCCATCGCGCAGCGAGCACAGGTGTTCCCCTCGCACTCTACCGACAGCGGGATGAAGGATGATTTCCCGACCGGAGACAGAGCGGATCATTGCCTTAAACCGCCTTTTCCGGGGTCTTCTCCAAGGATTCATGATCGCACGGTTTCTCCCGGACGTTCACGCGCTCGGATGGTCGATCGCCGCCGCCGGAAGCCTGCTCTCCGCCAGTCTCCTGACGGACTTCGCTCTCACCCTCCTGATCGGACACCGTTCGGATCACCTGTCCCCGAAGCGCATCCTGCAGGCGGGTGAATTCCTGTCCCTGTCTGCCGGGATCCTTTTCTTCGTTCATCCATCCCCCTTTTTTCTGGCGCTTTCCGTCCTTTTCGCCGGACTCGGCCAACGGTCCAACGGTTCCCCCGGACCCTGGGCTCCGGCGGAACAGACCCTTCTGGCCCGAAATGCCTCTTCAGAGGAGTCTTACCGGATTTTCAGCCACAACACGTTCTGGGGACTCGCGGGCATGGCCGCTGGAGCGTTCGCCGGAACACTGGATCCGGCCTCCGGCCATCCCCTGACGGGACTCCGGCTCGCCATGGGCGGGCTGGTCCTCCTGTCCTTCCTGAACATCCTTCTCCTCGAGCGTCTTTCCGAGCGGACCTTCCGCCTTCCGGTCCAGCCGGACGGGTCCGGACCGGAGAGACTGACCCCACGGGAACGCTTCAACCTGTCTCTCGTCGTCTCGTCGAATCTTTTTTATGGTCTGTCGATCGGTCTGGCGGACGCCATGATCGCCTACTGGTTCATCCTGAAATTCCGGACGTCTCCGGACCATGTTTCTTTTCTCCTGGCCGTTTCATTCCTTCTTTCGGGTGGGGTGGCGGGCGTTCTCGGAAAAGTCCCGAACCATCTCAAAGCTTTTTCCTACGTCCTTCTGCAGATTTCGGGACTGGCCGGGATCGCGTTGCTTCCCGGTACTTCGTCCCTGGTGATCGCCGGGATCCTGTACACACTCCGGATCGCGTCGGTCCGTGCCCCCGGCGGACTCCGGCAGGCTCTGGTCGCCAACGCCGTCCGCCCGGGCCGCGCGGGTCTTTCCGCCGGACTCCACTTTTCTTCCCTGCATCTCCTCCAGGCAGCCGGACCGATGTTGACCGGCTATTTCTGGGAGAGCCACAGGACAGGTACCCCACTTGTCCTGGCCGCCGTCTGCATGGCGGTTTCGCTGTTTCTGACCACCCTTCTGTACGTCCGGACCCTCGAACAGCAGGACTTTCCGGACGGGAATGCCCGCCGGCAATCGGCCGGGCCCTATGAGACAAGGAGATCGGAAGATGCGTCGAACAGAACCTGAAAGAGCCAGGGCCTCCGGAATTTCCGGATTGCCCTGGGGAATCGTGCTGGCTTTTTTCCTGGGAGGGTGCAATCCGGGGGGGGCGCCCGGAGGAGGCGTCTATGGACCGGCCTACATTCCGCCCTGCACCTGCTGCTGCGGGGGAGACGGCTTCATTTACCACCAGACGGGGGCCTCGGCCCTCTCCCCGGTCTCAGCGGCCATCCTGCACGACACCTCCGGCCCCATGGCGAACTACAGCCAGAATCACGGCTCCGTGAAAGCCCGCTCCCGATCCGGTGGCCATAAATGATCGCTCTTATAGATGAATTCTGGCAATCCTTTACGCTCGATACCAAGGAGACAATCTCATGAAAAATCTTTCGCGCATTCTCAGCGCTTCATTGCCGCTCGCCGCCGCAATACTCCTCTTGTCCGGATGCACCTCGACCGGCAACCTCGGGATCCTGTCCAACAGCGAAACCGAAGCGGATTTGGGTCCGCACGATCCCCACACCTTCCACCGGGTCGGGAGCGAAATCACCGGAAAAGCCTGCCGACACTTCATTCTGGGCGTTCTGCCCATCGGCAGCTCGGACATCGAATCGGCTCTCAAAAACGCCCTGTCGAAACATCCGGAGCTGAAAGCGGACGGCCTGGTGCATATTTCCGTCCAGTCGACGCTCTACGGATTCTTCCCGATCTATAATGTCTATACCGTCACCTGCACCACGATCCGAGGGGTTCCTATCCGGTTTGACCACTCCCCCAAGCCCCCCGCGCATCCGGCCGCGTCCTTGCCCCAGACAGGCATTCGGGGGTAAAATCCGGTATGCATTTCTCTTCCGGGACAGGTCGCCATGCAGAACAAAAACCGGCGTCCCGATCTCCTCAAGGGTCGGGGCGCCTCCCATAATCCTCCGAACCGCTATCACGGGACACACCACGAAACGTCTGCGGATGCCCCGGGAGAAGCCGATCGATCCCGCCCTTCTCCGATCACCCGTCTGACCCCGGACGCAGCCCGCACTGTCCTGACCACGAACGAATCCCCCGATGTCGGCCCCGGTCAATCGGTCAATCCGTACCGCGGATGCGAACACGGGTGCGTCTATTGCTTCGCCCGGCCGACGCACGCCTATCTCGATCTTTCGCCGGGACTCGACTTCGAAACGCGCATCTTTTACAAGGAACAGTCGCCGGAGCTTCTGAAGAAGGAACTCTCCCGTCCCTCTTACCGTTGCCAGCCTCTTGCCCTCGGCATCAACACCGACGCCTATCAGCCGGCGGAAAACCAGCTCGGTCTGACACGAAGGATCCTGGAAAATCTTCTGGCCCTGCACCACCCCGTCACGCTGGTCACGAAATCTTCCCTTGTCGAACGCGACATCGACATTCTCGTCGAAATGGCCAGGCTCGACCTCGTGCACGTTCACCTTTCGATCACCACGCTGGATGCAGAACTCGCCCGTCGCCTCGAACCCCGCGCTGCCGTGCCGGAAAGACGTCTTCGCACAATCCGCGCCCTCGCGGAAAGGGGAGTCCCCGTGGGCGTCATGGTCGCCCCGGTCATTCCTGTCCTGACGGAGTCCGAGGTCGAGCGCATTCTGGAAGAAGCCCGGAGCGCGGGAGCCCGGTCCGCCGGATACGTCCTTTTGCGGCTTCCCCTGGAAATCGGAGATCTGTTCGAACGCTGGCTCGATGAACACGTTCCGGACAAGAAAGCGGCCGTGCTCTCCGCGGTCCGGGAGTTTCACGGTGGCAAAACCTACGACTCCCGTTTCGGCGTCCGGATGAGGGGAACGGGAATCCGTGCAGACCTTCTCGAACAGCGATTCCGGCTTCAGGTTCGCCGCCAGGAATTCCCGGGCCTGCCTCCCCTCCGGACAGATCTCTTCGCTCCCGTGGCGGCTGAAAAGTCCGGAAAAAAAACCTCAAAACCTCTTTTCCCGGGCTTTTCCTGATCGGAGAGAAACTCTGCTCTCCAAGAATGAAGGCTACCGGAAAAATCTGTTTCTGTTGGGAGAGAGTCTTTCCGGGCGAGAACAGCCAAATCCTGCGGTTCAACAGCGATGACGGAAGTATAATTATTTTTTATTATAACCGGATTCAATATTGACACTTGTGTCATTATTTTCTTAGGATTTCGGAAGGCATTGCTGAATCCCGAGAACCATTGTCAACAGAAAAAGATTCGAAAGGAAAAAACCATGTCCATTTTATCTCTCAGACGTTCTCTGGTATCTGCCGGACTGGTCGTGCTCCTTCTCTTCCTCCCCCTGTCCGAAAAAGCGCTTGCCGTCGATTCCGGGGCCGGAACATGGGACTTCCTGCTCTTCGGGAACATGGATATCGGCGACAGTTTTTTCGGGAACTCCGTCAATGCCGCCGGCGTGCAATCCGTCCGAAACATCAAAATGCCCGGCTACGGGTTCGGATTCGGAACGGAGTACTGGTTTTCGGAGAGAATCGCCGCGAGGATACTTGTTCAGGCCAACGTTTTTACAAACGGGTATTCCAATATCAAGGATGGCCCGTTTTTCGGGGACGCCCCGATCACGATCGGTCCTGT
>JAKAYA010000019.1 GCA_021826965.1 Nitrospirota bacterium | reverse complement strand
CAAAAACAGGTCGACGTCGAGCGCGTTGTGGTGGGTGACGAACGGCCGGGCCAGGGCTCCTCCGGGTGAAGGATGCATCATGGGGGTTTCGACTTCCATGAACCCCTTGTCTTCCATGAAATGCCGGATCGATCCGAGGATTCTGGCCCGCTGGACGAAAACGTCCCGGGCTTCGGGGTTGACGATCAGATCAATGTATCTCTGGCGGTAACGTTGTTCGATGTCCGTCAGACCGTGCCATTTTTCCGGCAGGGGATGAACCGATTTGGCAAGAAAAGTGACAGAAGACGCATCCAGCGTCGGCTCTCCCGTCTTCGTCCGGAAAAAGGTTCCGTCCACCCCGACGTGGTCTCCGATGTCGAGGGATTCCGAAAGGAGGGCATAGGGGCCGTCTCCGACGTGGTCTTTCCGGACGTAAACCTGGAAGCGGCCGGTGGCGTCCTGCAACGTGGCAAAAAAAGCCTTGCCGAACCGTCGCAGAAGGACGATTCTTCCGGCAATGCGACTTTCGAGGCCGGAGGGAGCGGGAGGACCGGAGGGGAGCGAGGCAATTCTCTCCTGAAGACGGGCGATCGGTTCGCGATCCGGAAAAGGCATCCCGTAGGGGTCGATTCCCGACTCCGTCAGACGGTCTCTTTTTTGGCGACGGACACGCTCCTGTTCGGTAAGCTCTCCCGTCAGGGGGTCGCCGTGGTTTTCCTGGGGCACGTTTCTCTCTTGATTAGATGGATTTGGGGGACAATTGCCGGATTTCCTCCGGACGGAACACCCCTTTTTCCGTGATAATTGACGTGATGAACTCGCCTGGCGTGACATCGAACGCGGGGTTGTAGACGGACACGCCCTCGGGGGCGATCCGGACATCCGGGCCAAAGTGGGTGATTTCCCGGGGAGAGCGCTCTTCGATCGGAATCATGGAACCGGACTGCATGGAAAAATCGATGGTCGAGAAGGGGGCGGCCACATAGAAGGGAATGCCGTGGGCACGGGCCAGGACGGCCAGAGCGTAGGTTCCGATCTTGTTCGCCACATCGCCGTTCGCTGTCACGCGGTCCGCACCGACGATGACCGCGTCGATTTTTTTCTTCGCCATCAGGGATGCTCCCATTCCGTCGGTGATCAGGGTCGTCGGAATGCCGTCTTCGACAAGTTCGTAGGCCGTCAGTCGGGCGCCCTGAAGATAGGGACGCGTTTCGTCGGCGTACACACGGATGGATTTTCCCGCCGCGACCGCCGCCCGGATGACACCCAGGGCGGTGCCGAAACCGCCGGTCGCGAGGGCTCCGGCATTGCAGTGGGTCAGGACCGTGGCGGAATCCGGAAGGAGTGTCTGTCCGTGCTCCCCCATCCTGCGATTCAGGCGGATGTCTTCGTCCTTGATGTTCTGGGCTTCCAGAAAGAGCGATCCGGTGATGCCGGAAGGATCCCCGGGAACGGGCGTCTCCCAGAGAGCGCGCATCCGCTCCAGGGCCCAGAAGAGATTCACTGCGGTGGGTCTCGTCGCACCCAGGCTGCGGGTGGTTTCCTCCATGTGTTGCCGGTAGGAGAAACCGGCGCCCGGATTCCAGGACTGGGAGCCGAGAGCCACGCCGAATGCGGCGGCAATGCCGATCGCCGGGGCGCCGCGCACCACCATTTCCCGGATGGCGGTTGCCATGTCGGAAGCGGTGCGGCAGACCATGAACTCCGTTCGAAGCGGCAGGAGACGCTGGTCCAGAACATGGACCTCGTGCTGGTTTTCGGGTGTGCGCACCCAGCGGACGGCATCAATCATGGCGTCGATTGTAATCGGTTCTTTTCCCGAGGGTCAAGTTGGAATCCGGATCGTTTTGCACTGTCCCGGGATTCGGCGGGGAGTTCTCCAGGATGTCGAGGATCGCTTCGAGGGTGCACCCCACCGACCAGGCCTGAAGAGGACATCCCCGGGGAAGATGAGGCGGATCCCCGTCGAATGTCTCGCTGATGGACCCCAGTCCGGCTTCCCCCAGATGGTCCCGCAGTCCGTCAAAAAGAGTAAGAGCGGCGGCCGCGTTTCCGGAATGCCGGAAAGAGGCCCGGGCGAAATGTCCCAGAAGCCAGGGCCAGACGGTTCCCTGGTGATAGGCGTTGTCCCGGAACGAAGGAGGACCGGCGTGTTTCCCCTGATAGCGGGGATCGGCGGGGGAGAGTGTGCGCAGTCCGAAAGGCGTGAGCAGATGGTCCTGGACCGTCTGCAGGACGCCCGTTTCCTCCTGGGGGGTGAGGAGGCCTTTGGCGCAGGAAAGAGCCAGGATCTGGTTGGGGCGGAGGGCGTCTTTGTCCGCCGGGTCGCCTTCCAGGACATCGTGTAGCCCTCGTCCGTCCTCTCTCTGAAATTTCCGGAATCCGCGGCGTGTTTTCTCCTGTTCCGTCCGGAACGGGTCGTCCGTTTCCCGGAGACGTCCGGCGATCCATGTCATGCCTTCGAGAGCGGCAAACCAGAGGGCGGAGAGTTCGACGGGTTTTCCGCGTCGGAGTGTCACGGCCTTTCCGTCGATCCGGGCGTCCATCCAGGTGAGGGGGAGGACCGGATCGCCGATCCGGACGAGGCCGTCTCCGGGGTCGATGGCAATCCCGAACAGGGTCCCGTTCCGGTAGCTCTCGATGAGGAAGAGAAGGGAAGGGTAGAGGAGTCGGAGCGTCGCATAGTCCCGGGTGGCCTGCCCGTAAAGATGGCAGGCGCGGACGAACCAGAGGGACGCGTCGGCCGTGTTGTAGAGCGGTTCCGAGCCGTCTTCGGGAAAGTAGTTCGGAAGAAGACCATCCTTCATCCTCCGGGAAAAGAAGAGCAGAATAGAGCGGGCCTCATCCCAGCGGCCGGTCGCCAGCAGAAGGCCGGGCAAGGCGATCATCGTGTCCCGTCCCCAGTCGCCGAACCAGGGATAGCCGGCAATAATGGTTCGGGAATTTTCTTCCGGGGTGGATCCGGGACGATCGACGACAAAGGTGTCGGCTGCCAGAATCAGGGTTTGGACCCATTCCGGGGCGGTTTCCCAGAGAGGATGACGGCTCCGGGCCGTCTTGAGGAGACTTTTCTCCTGCTGGAGGAATCGCTCGCGGGAACGGGCGGGAAAGTCGTCTCCCATGGGAAACATGCCTGTAGCCGGGGATGATTCCGTCCAGACGACCGCTTCTTCTCTTCCGGGAAGGAGAGACCGTTTCGCCGTCAGGGACAGTCTGTGGTTCTCCCAGTCGGACAAACCTCTTTCCTTCTCCCGGGGATAGAAGAACTGCCGGTAGATTGTCGAAGTTTCTGTCAGAACACCTCCCGGAACGCAGACGATGGAAGAGAGGCCTTTTGCGGACAGGGAGGCGCGGTCGGATTCCCTCCGGCAGGATATCGGCGGAGGTTCTCCCTGGACAATCCCGTGATGGTCCCGGTGGTTGAAGTAGAAGTTAAGACCGAGGTCCAGAGCTTCGGGCGCGTCCAGACAAAACGAGAGGATCGAGGAACGAAGGGACCGGTCGAACCAGATCCGCATGGTCAGACATCGGTCTTTCCACCGGTAGCGCCAGACAGGCATCCTTCCTTCGAGGGAAAAGGACGCAAGGAACCGGAACCCTTCGGGGTTCCAGGAATCGTCGCGCCAGTGGTTGGCTGTCAGGGGGATTTTCTCCGCCCCGTCATCGATCCATCCGTCCCACTTGACCCAGAACAGCGTCCGGCCGACCGGAGGAGCACTCGCCAGGACGCCGATTCCGTGATATCCCCGGGAAAGGGAGTGGAGGAGGGTTCCCGCCAGGTATCCGCCGTTTCCCATGGACATCCACCACTCACGGCTTTCCGGAAAGCCGGGGTTCCGGAATGCCGTGATGTCGAAGCGAACGGAGGAAGGCAGGGGAATATCCTTTTCCACAGGATTGATCTCCTCAGTCGGTCCGGTCCGGGCAGGCGCCGCACGCGCAGGAGCAGGAAGCGGCCGGACACGGCGCACCCGATGGTTCCCGGAGGAGGGATGCCAGGGCCCGGATGAAAGAAGGACGTGTGTTCAGGGAAGGTGCACGAAGAAAGGTCCGGTATCCGAGTTCCCGGGTCATCCGACCGTAAAGAATGTCCATCTCGTAGAGCGTCTCCTGGTGGTCCGAGACGAAACTGACCGGCACCATGACCAGATTCCGGACACCCTCTCCGGCCAGTCGGGAAAGCTCGAGACGGGTTTCCGGACCGAGCCATTTGAGGGGGCCGACCCGGCTCTGGTAAGCCAGATGGTGGATCAGGGCGCGTTCGGGATGCAAGGTGCGAAGAAGCTCCATGACTGCAGAAACGGTTGTTTGGGTATCGGCTTCGTACGGATCCTTTTCCCTCGTCACGAGAAATTCCGGAATGCCGTGAGCGGAGAAGAGAATGTGGACGGGCTCGTCCGCGGGAATTTTTCCGAGGGAGTCTCCGACTGTTTCGGCCAGCGCATGGAGGTAGGGGGGATAAGTGGGCCAGGAGGGAATGCTCCGGACGGGAAGGCCCGGGGCGATTTTTTTTGCCATGGCCATAGCTTCCCGAAAGGATGAGCCGGTCGTGGTCCTCGATCGTTGGGGATAGAGAGGCAAAAAAACCAGTTCTTCGGCCCCGGCTTTCACGAGTTCTCCGAGTGCGCCGGAAACGCGCGGCGGGGCATAGCGCATCGCGACCTGCACTTTCCAGAACTCTTCTGACGGATCTTTGTTCAGGACATCTTCCAGCAATCGGGCCTGTTCTTCGGTGATCTTTTTCAAGGGGGATCCGCCGCCGATCTGTCGATAGTACTCCCGGCTCTTTGGGGCACGGCGACGCGCGATCACCCGGGCGATCGCAGGCTGGATCAGGCGCGGTACCCGAAAGATGTCCGGATCCGAGAAAAGGTTCAGGAGAAAAGGGTAAACGTCATCCAGGGTTTCGGGGCCCCCCAGGTTGAAGAGAAGGACCCCTCGGGTCTTCTTGTGGGATGCAGGGCTGTTCAGGGGCATCGGATCTCCTTCAGGAACGGTTCAAGAGCAAAAACAGCGAGACGCTCACGAAAAAGACGATCATGTTCGCAAACCAGGCGCTGATCCACGGAAGAAGCACGCCGCCCTTTCCCAATGCCAGACCGAGGGAATAGATGGTCCAGTAGGACATGGACAACAGAAGGCTGATCCCGAACCCTTTGGCAATTCCGACCTGCCGGCCTTCCCGTATCCCGAAAGGGATCGCCATCAGAACCATCAGAAAGGCGGCGATCGGAAAGGCGATCATGGCATCGCGGGTCACCTCGTATTTTTCCCGGGGAAGATGGCTTTTTTCAAGAAGAGAAATATAGCGGTCGAGTTCGGGATAGGAAAGGTGCGTCATGCGTGTTTTTTCATAGGTGAAATCCACCGGCCTCCGGGTCAGGGTCGTGTCCGTCTCCCGAAAGGAGAGCATCCGGAGGGAACCGTCCGGCAGGAAGAGCGTCTTTTGCCCGTTTTGAAAAAACCATCGGCCCTGCCGGTAAGTCAACGCCCTGGCCTCGATCTGCCATTTCAAATGGAAGGTCCGGTCCAGATGGTAAAGCACGACCCGGTCGAGCTCGCTGCCTCCGTCCCGGATGGTGCGGGCGCCATAGATGTCCCGGTTCCCGTGCCGGAACCAGACGTTGTCGAGCTCGAAGGTCACCTTTCCGGTTCTTCCCTGGTCGATCCGGACATCCTTGATATAGTCGGTCATCTGGTAAGAGTAGGGGACCAGTTCGTAATTCATGGAGATCGACAGCAGGGAAACGAGAAGGCCGAGGGCCAGAAAAGGCTTCGTCGCCTTGACAAGGCTGATTCCGGCCGCCCGGATCGCGGTCAGTTCGTGGTTCTTGGACAGGATGCCCAGCGTCAGAAGAGTCGCCAGCAGGCCGGACATGGGCAGTACCCGAAAGCTCACCTCGATGGCCCGGTAAAAAAAATATTCCCCGATCAGGGGAAGGGCGGCATGATGGCTGAGGAAGTCCTTGATCTTTTCGACCGAATCGATAACTCCGTAGATCGCTTCGAGAGACACGAAGCACAGGAGAAAGATCTTGAAGAGTTCGGAAGCGATATACCGCGTCAGGATCCTCATGGACGCGCGGAACCGCCTTTCAGAAAGCCGGAAAGGGAAGGCAGGGAAATTGAAAGGGAGATTTCCCGGAATACCATCACCAGAAGAAAAATCATGATGGTTCCCAAAACCAGGTCCGGCACCAGGGAGGCCACAAAGGGGTTCATGAGGCGGCGGGCAACCATCAGGTCGTCCACGGTGTTCAGGATGTAAAAAAAGATCACGGAAGCCGTGGCGAACACGAATCCGGCGAGCCTGCCGGATCTCTTGGCATAGATTCCGAAGGGAATGCCAAGAAAAGCGAAGATCAGGCAGGAAAACGGATAGGTGTAGTTCTTGTAGCGATCTTCGAGCGCCCGGAGAAGGGAGACGTCCGGGTTGGGGGAGAGGGCGATCGCTTTTTCAAGGTCGCGAATCGTCGGTGGTTTTTCCGTCGATCCGGAGGATTGTCCGAAGATTGTCAGATCGTAGGAAGAAAATCTTACAAACTGGCGGGCGGCACCTCCCTGGAGCAGTGTGCCGGATCGAAGCTGTATCCGGATGCCCGGACGGCCGTTCCGTTCGTTCATCAGAGAACCTTCCCGGGCCATGATGACGGTGGAGGGGGCTTTGCCCTTCCCTTCCTGATAGATGAAAACCCCCTGCATGCGGGAAAAGGTTGGCATCCGGTCGACATAGATGACGAAACGGTCCATGAAGTTGTTGAAGACCTGGGGTCGGATGCCCAGGGACATTTTCTTTTTGAGAACCGTTGAAATCATTTCCTGGAGGGACATGCCCTGGGTCTCCTGTGCCTTGAGAGACATGTAGAAGCTGCCGAGGTATCCGAGAAAGGCAAAAAATACGAGAGGCCACAGCAGACGGGACAAGCCGATTCCGGAAGCCTTGAGGGCGGTGATTTCCCCGTCGGAAGCGAACCGGTTGAAGGTCGCCGTCGATGCCGCGAGTACCGAGACGGGGATGATCATCGTCAGAAACTGGGGAAAGATCATCAGGACCAGGCGCAGGACGGTTGGAATGGAGAGACCCTTGTTGACGAGAAGGTTCATGATCATCAACGTTTGCTGGGTCAGAATCAGGACGACCAGCACCAGGAGTCCGATCACAAACGGCGGAAGGAGTTCGAAGAAGAGATAGCGGTGGATGATTTTCATGCATGCATCCCGAAACCGGCAACCCGATGATTACGCATGCGGTAGGGCTTTTCCCTTCAAGCCCGCCCTGGCAGCCTGTTCGATCCGGACTGGAAGCAGGCTTCCCAGAGCGGGATCGGCATCTTCCGGGGCGACTGCGGCGCGAACAGTCAGGAACTGGGGTGTCCGGCCGACAGCGATCCGGGTTTCGGGGTCCCATTTTTCGGTCAGGATTTCCACGTCCGAGCCGACGAGCGTCTGGTTTCGCTCCATCGCCTGCTGTTCAATCCGTTTTTGAAGGCGTTCCAGTCGCTCGACGCTCACCTGCCGGGGAGGAATGTCCCCCCAGGCATGCGCCGGTGTCGAGGGCCGGGGGGAGTAAATGAACGAGAAGGCGCCGTCGAACCGGAATTCGTCGACAACAGACAGTGTCTGTTCAAAGTCCTCCTCCGTCTCCGAACAGAACCCCACGATCAGATCGGTCGTCAGTGCCGCTCCCGGGACTTTTTCACGGAGTTTCCCGACCCATCGTCGATAGGTCTCCAGCGTATATCCCCGTTGCATTTTTGCCAGCATCCGGTCCGAACCGGACTGGACGGGAAGGTGGAGATGCGGCATGACCCGGGAGGAGGACCCCATGACATCAAGCAGGTCGTCGGACATGTCCATGGGATGGGATGTCGTGAACCGGACGCGCAGAAGGCCCGGAAGTTCGGAAAGGCGCCGGAGAAGCTCTGGAAAGGATGCCCCTGCGGTATCGCCCTTTTGTCCGTAGCCGTTGACGTTTTGCCCGAGGAGCGTGATCTCACGGTAGCCCAGGGAAACCAGCTCTTCGGCTTCCTGAAGGATGTCTCCGATCGGCCGGCTTCTTTCGGCCCCCCGGGTTGCCGGAACCACGCAATAGGCGCAGGCCTTGTCGCAACCTTCCTGCACCGTGACGAAGGCGGAAACCCCCGGAGGGCGAAGAGCCGGAGGTGTCGTCATTTCGGGAACGGGCCAGAGCGTTCCGTCCACCCGTGTGCGTTCGCCGGATACCGTGTCGAGAAGCGGGATCAGATTCCGGATCTGAGAAGGTCCGAGAATCAGGTCCACGTCCGGGACGAGCCGGAAAATTTCCTCTCCTTCCCGTTGGGCCATGCATCCGGTGACGGCGAGAACCGTTCCGGGGCCGTCTTTTCGCACCTGCCGGATTCGGCCGAGGTCCGACAAGGCTTTCTGATCGGCCTTGTCCCGGATGGTGCAGGTATTGACGAGAATGATGTCGGCCGCTCCCGGTTCCGTGACCGGTTGCCCTCCTTCCGCGGACAGGAGACCGGCCATCCGTTCCGAATCGTGAACGTTCATCTGGCAGCCGAAGGTCTTGATATAGAAGGTCCGTCCCTCGAAGGCGGATCCGGAAGGGTTGGGGCTGTTTCCGGAAGAGGAAACGTCTTGTCGGGAGCGAGTCGGTTCATGGCTCATCGTTCTTGGATATCCTTTCGTGTTCCTCGTTGTCCAGTTCATTCAGGAGACGGGCATGTCGCACCTCGAACACCTCTGCCCATATCCCCTTTTCGGCGGAGGAGCGCAATCCCACGCCGAGCGCTTCCAGGAGGGGCTCGTCGTCGGAATACAGTCCGAGAAGGGCGAGAAATCCTTCGGGCTCCATTCCCAGATAACGGAGAAGATCCAGGTCCATGGAGCAAGGAAATGCATACTCTCCCAGCGTTCCGGAAAGAGAGGCCCGGCCCTTGTCGATCATTCGTCCGAGCCAGGGGAGGCCACCCGTCCGAAGGCGTCCGCTTCTGGGCCGGAAAGGGATGGAATCCGGCAAAATCGGCGAACCTATTTTTCGGCCTGAACGGTCGTGTGCCACGGGTAGATGTCCCAGGAACGGATACGGTCGAAGCCGGCGGAGAGCAAGTCGTCGTAGATGTCCACTTCCGCCACTCTCTCTTCCATGGGAGGACCGTTCGGTGTTTCCTCGCGCTTCCAGTCGATGAGGAAGAGGCTTCCTCCCGGGGAAAGGATTCGTTTCAGTTCCGACAGTGTCCCTTTCCGGTCGTCCAGTTCATGGTACACATTGACCATCCAGATGAGGCCGATGCTGTCCGGCTCGAGGGGCAGGGGGAAGGAATCGGCCAGGAGGGGTTTCAGGACCTCTTTTCGAAAGCGCCCGAGGCTCCTTTCTTTCAGGAGGGCCAGCATTTCCGGCTGGATGTCCACCCCGAAGAACGGACCCCTGTCTCCGAAACGTTCATAGACAGGGAAGGCAAAGAATCCTGTTCCGACGCCGAAATCCAGGAATCCCCGCCCATCGGCCGGTTTCATGAGAGAGAGGAGTTTTTCCGGATTCTGGTACTCGAGGCGGGCCGGATCTTCGAGTCGTTCGACCATGCGAGGGTTGAAAACATGTCCCAATCGATATTCTCCTTCGGGCCTGATTTAAGATTGCCGGGAATACAGTTGCCACTGAGAGTCTTTCCGGAGCGAAGCCGGAGCAGTGGTCGAAGAAAGATACACCAGCATGTCATTCTCCTGGAGAGGTGTGTCCGGAGACAACTCGACCGGACGGGGTCCTCGAAATGCCAAAAGAGGCAGGATTCCCGGAAAAGGCGGTTCCTGTCGGACTTCGTTGATGGAAAAACCCATAAAGGAAGATCCGTCCTGGATCCAGTGGGCCTTGACTTCCAGTTTTCGGGAAGACAGTTCGGCGGTCAGATTGGTCAAAAGCCAGATGACGGAGGTTTCCTCGAGAAGGGAGGCCTCCAGTCGAAACTTCTTCTCGAGTCTTTCAAGACCATTGATCCGTTTGATCAGTGTTTTCACCTTCTCGGATCTGCGCACCTGTTCAAGCCAGTCGCCGGAAGTCCGGATACCGGAGGACGCCTCTTCTCCGAGAAGCTCCAGAAGCTGGTCTTTCCGGGATGCGACGCGGCTTTTCTTGAGACGTGTCCGAATCAGTTCGATGCGTGGCCGGACAAGTTCCCCGATGCGGCCAAAGATGTCTCGCAGAAGATCCCACTGCTCTGACGCAAAAAGACGGATGCTTCGGTAGCCGATCGATACGCGCAACGGGATAACTCCTTCGTAAGGCAAGGCTTGTATCCGGTCATCTTAGCAAATGAATCCATGTTTCGTCATGGTCTTTTTTGTTTTGGCAATCCGGAACCGACGACAGGTCCTGTCCGTCAAGGATGCAAGCAGACCCCGAATTCGTGTATCCTGATCGGACACATTAGATGGTTTCAGGATCGGTTCCGGCTTAAAGGGAATGCTGAAGCGAACAGGAGTCTCGGAAGAAGTGAAAACAAGGATATTTCGCGGTGGTAGAGGAACGGTCGCTCTTTTCGGATGGATTTGTGCGGTCGGGGTTCTCTTCCCGGTTTCTTCTGCAAATGCTCATGGAGTGAGCACCGGTGGGCTTGAGACCGGGAAAAAGATATACAGGATGAATTGTGCCATCTGTCACGGCACCGGAGGGCGGGGCGACGGTGTCGGTTCCCGGCGCCTGAAATCTCCCACGCCGGACTTTACCCGTCCCGGATTTTGGAAAGGGAAGTCCGACGCCTATCTTTTTCACCTCATCTCGAACGGGATCGGCGATATGCCGGCCTGGTCCGACAGACTGACTCCGGGCCAAATTACAGACGTCCTGCATTATATCCGTTCCCTTCCGGATCCGGCTCCGGAAAATCGCCAGCCCCCCTCTCGCTGAATCCCCTCCGGATCCGGAAGTTGCTGTCAAGTCCCGGCACGCACTTTCGCCACCCCCCGGCGAAGGATTGTTGAAAGAATTCCTGTTTTTCTGCGATAATCAGGCGATACCCTGTTCATGTCTCCGACATTTCTTCCCCGGTGAACCGGTAAGGAGGGAGATGTCCCTGTCCTGAACAGGATTGTCCGGTATCGGATTTTGAGGAGAATATGGAATTCAAGCGCATCAATCAGCTGCCCCCCTATGTGTTCAACATCGTCAACGAAATGAAAGTCGAATTTCGTCGGAGAGGGGAGGACATCATCGATCTCGGCATGGGAAATCCCGATCTGCCGACACCCCCTCCGATCGTCGAGAAACTTGTCGAGGCGGCGCGAAATCCCCGCAATCACCGATATTCGGCTTCAAAGGGACTTCCCAAGCTGCGGGAGGCCATCTGTTCCTGGTATATGCGTCATTATGGCGTTTCCCTGAACCCGGATACCGAAGCCGTTGTCACCATCGGTTCCAAGGAGGGGATTGCACATCTGGCCCTTGCAACGATCGATCGCGGGGACAAGGTTCTGGTGCCGAATCCGACATACCCCATCCACGCCTTCAGTTTTGCCATGGCCGGGGCGGACATCTGTCATTTTCCGATGCATCCGGAACGAAACGTCTGGGACGATTTCATGGAAGCCTTCGAGCGGATGGGGGGATCCCCGAAGGCGGTCCTCGTCTGTTACCCGCACAATCCGACGACCATCACGGTCGAAGACGGGTTCTTCGAAAAACTTGTCGCCCTCGCGCATGAAAGAAATTTTTTCGTGATCCACGATCTTGCCTATGCGGATATCACGTTCGGGGGATACAAGGCACCGAGTTTTCTCTCTGTTCCGGGAGCCCGCGAAATCGGAGCCGAGTTCTTCACGCTTTCAAAGTCCTACAACATGCCCGGGTGGCGCGTGGGGTTCCTCGTGGGGAATCGTGAGATTGTCGGTGCGCTGACCCGCCTGAAAAGCTATCTCGACTACGGAATGTTCCAGCCCATCCAGATTGCCAGCATCCTTGCGCTCAATCAGATGGACGCCGTTCCGGCCCAGATCGCTTCCGTATATGAAAAACGCTGCAAGGTTCTGGTGGAGGGGCTCAACCGGGGAGGCTGGGCGGTCACGATGCCCAAGGGTTCGATGTTTCTCTGGGCCCGGATTCCCTTGTCACATCGGCATCTCGGTTCTCTCGAGTTTGCGAAGCTCCTGATGTCCGAAGCCCAGGTCGGCGTTTCTCCGGGAATCGGTTTCGGTTCGGAGGGCGATGCCTATGTCCGTTTCGCCCTGGTGGAAAACGAAAACAGGATCCGCCAGGCCACGATGAACATCAAGCGTTTCCTTGCCCGGACCGAACGAATGGAAATGGGAGGTATAGGATGAAACGCCGAGGACTGAAACTTCTGGCTGTTTTGGCCAGCGTTTCCCTTTTTTCTCTGGGTTCCGCCAATGCCTGGGCCTGGAGCTGGAAACTGGGGGATTCCCCGAAAAACATTCTGGCCGTCTTTCACAAGGGCGACCCGGGCCTGAAGCCGAGGGAAGGGGCTTCTACAGCCCTGCCTTGCGGGATCTACACGGATTTCGACGCTCATCCCCAGGACCGTTACCTTTTCTTTTCCCCCTTTCGTTTGTCCAACGGAAAATATACGCCCGAGTTTCAGTTCGAATTCCGGGAGAATCGTCTCATGGCCGTTCTCGTGACCGCGCCCTTTTCCGGACCTGCCCAGAAACCCTACTGGACACTGAGCGACATTCTTCCGGACTCTCTTCGGAATGTGACTCCGCGAATGATTCCGGCGGGAGAACTGAAAGAGAAGAAAGGCATACAGCTTCCGAACGATGCTGTCCTGATCTGGGATTACGGCGACCGGGAACTGCAGGTCCTCGTCTTCAACATTCCTGCCTCTTCGGAAAAGACGGACTGGGGAAACGTTCCAGTCGCAGCTTATTTTCGTGCCTACCGGAGCGTATTGCTGGATGAGGGAAAAACGATTCCTCTTCCGATGAAGAATCCTTTCATGCAGTAACCTCCGTGGTCCGGACAGGACTGCGGACGAAAAAAACGATGCAATTTTCCGGACAGGACATTCCCTTTCCAACCTGATTCGCGAGGAACTATGACCTCCCCCTCTCAAGAAAAATCGGTCGTCCTGGGCCTGATCGGTTACGGGACTGTCGGACAGGGGTTCGTCCGCCTACTTCGCAAGGAGACGGACCTTCTGGGTCGCAGGCTGGGCTTTCCCCTCTTCCTGAAGACGGTCGCTGACAGGAACATCAAGGAAAAGTCTTCGGGGCTCCTGGACGGCGTCGTCCTGTCCCACGATCCGGTCTCCGTCATCAACGATCCCGAGATCCAGATCGTCATCGAACTGATCGGAGGAATCGAGCCGGCCAAATCGCTCCTTCTGGAAGCCATCCGGAAGAAGAAGTCGGTGGTGACCGCGAACAAGGCGCTTCTGGCGCTTCACGGGGAAGAGCTTTTCCATGCGGTCCAGGCGCATCGGACCGATTTCGCCTTCGAAGGATCCGTTGGAGGAGGGATCCCCATTCTCCGCTCCTTGCGGGAAGGCATCGGAGGAAACCGCATCCAGTCTCTCCGGGGCATCATCAACGGCACCTGCAACTATATTCTGACCCGGATGACCTATGAACGTCAGGACTTTGAAACAGTCCTTCGGGAAGCCCAGAGCCTCGGTTATGCGGAAGCCGATCCGACGTTCGATATCGACGGTATCGATGCTGCACACAAACTCGCCATTCTGGGGACACTTTCCTTCGGATCCCCGATCCCGTTCGGGGAGATTCCGGTCGAAGGCATCCGGAAGGTCCAGACGGTCGATATCGAGTTCGGACGGGAACTGGGATATGTCCTGAAACTTCTCGGTATCGCAAAGGACAACGGTACCAGCCTGGACCTTCGGGTCCATCCCGCCTTCCTTCCGGAAGATTCGGTGCTGGCAGAAGTCGATGGTGTCTTCAATGCGGTGGAGGTGAACGGAGAGTCTCTGGGTCCGGCCTTGTTCTACGGACGGGGGGCGGGATCCGATCCGACCGCCACGGCCGTCATGGGAGACGTCATGGAACTGGCGCGCGCAATCCACACCGGGTGTTTCCATCAGGTTCCTCCTCTCGGGTTTTCCTGGAACGACCGGATCCGTCTCCCCGTTACGGGGCTTTCGGGGATCCGGAGCGAGTATTACCTCCGTTTTATGGCCCCCGATTCTCCGGGAACGCTTTCCTATCTTTCCGGAGTTCTGGGTGAACACGACATCAGCATCGAGTCCGTCATCCAGAAAGGGAGAAAAAAAGGCGGGAGTGTGCCTGTCGTCATTCTGACCCACACGGCTCCGGAGTCCAGCGTGAGGGCAGCCCTGAACACCATTGACCGTTCCGTGCATGTGACGGAACCGACCGTTTTGATCCGCGTGGAAGGAAATGCCGAAGCATGAAAAGCGATTGGCCGGGAATCATTCAGTTTTACAGGGAGTTTTTGCCGATATTGCCACAAACGGTTCCCGTCACTTTGGGCGAGGGAGGAACGCCCCTCGTTCCGCTGGAGCGGATTGTCGAAAATCTGGGGATCCGTCTTCGTCTTTACGCCAAGATCGACGGACAGAATCCGACCGGGAGCTTCAAGGATCGGGGGATGACCCTGGCTGTCACCAAAGCCCGGGAGCGGGGGGCAAAGGCATTGATCTGTGCCTCCACCGGCAATACATCCGCTTCCGCCGCCGCTTATGGAGCCAGGGCAGGCCTCAAGGTCTACGTCGTCATTCCCGAAGGAAAAATCGCCAAGGGTAAACTCGCGCAGGCCGTGATCCACAACGCGGTCGTCATCCAGATCCAGGGGCTCTTCGATGAAGCGTTGCAGGTGGTGCGGGACATTTCGGCTACGCATCCTGTCGCGCTGGTCAACTCGGTCAATCCGGACCGCCTGGAAGGCCAGAAAACGGTGGCTTTCGAAATATGCGACATTCTCGGGCACGAGCCGAACTACCATTTTCTTCCGGTGGGCAACGCCGGCAACATTACGGCGAGCTGGATGGGATACCGGGAATACAAGATGTCCGGCAAACTCCGGGATCTTCCCCGCATGGTGGGCGTTCAGGCGGAAGGGGCTGCTCCCATCGTCCGGGGTCATGTTGTCGAAAAACCGGAAACGATCGCATCGGCCATCCGCATCGGAAACCCCGCGTCCTGGCAGGGAGCCCTGAAAGCCGCATCCGAATCACGGGGCGACATCATCGCCTTGTCCGACGAAAAAATCCTGGAAGCCTACTGGATGCTGGCAAAGGAAGAGGGAGTCTTTTGTGAGCCCGCTTCCGCCGCATCCCTGGCCGGCGTCATCGAGTATGCGCGAAACGGGCGTTTCCTTTCCGGCGACGTGGTGGTCTGCACGCTGACAGGGCATGGGCTCAAGGATCCGGAAACGGCTCTTTCTTCGCCCCATTCCGAAATTCGGGTTCCTCCGGGAAAAGAAGCGGTTCTCCGGGTTCTCGGTTTCTAGTTTCCGGGCGGCTGGCCAGACGATGGAAGCGCAGCTTGTTTTTATCCTGGACGGTCTGGCCGAACCCTCGTCTCCGACGACAATGGAGATCGCCCGGACTCCTTTTCTGGACAGCCTGTCGCAAAGAGGGGAGTCGGGACAACTGGATCTGGGGTGGACCCGGGACGACCCCTCTTCCGAATCCGGCATTCTCCGTCTCTGCGGAGCGGCCGAAGTAGCGGAATCCTTTTCCCGTTCCCTTCTTCTGTACGGGGCTTTCCACGCCTCCTCGCGTACATCCGGTGACGAAAAGTGGGTCTGGCTTCTCAACCCGGCAAGGATCGCGGACAACCGGCTCGATTCCTACGTCGAAGACGGGCCAACGGACTCTTTCTGGAAGGCCTTTCTCGACATCGCGTCTTGCCGGTCCGGCCGATTCGAATATCTTCCCGTACGGGAAAATTCGGGAAAGATTGCTCGACTTCTGGCCACTCATCCAACCGACGGACGGTCTCCCGGTTCGTCGCCACCCCCCCGGCGGGGAGCGGCTCTTCCGGACAAGGGACTGGTGGGGGACCTGGTGAATGATGCCATCGCCTGTATTCCCGCGGGAGCCCCTTTTCATTGCGTATGGCCCTGGGGCGTGGGAAAATGGGATCCTGCGAGAATGATTCCTCCTCCGGAAACGGAAGGAAAATGGATGATTGCCGGATCGCCGCTCGCCCGGGCGATCGGAAAGGTTCTGGGATGGAAAACCCCTCTCCTGAAAGAGGCGACCGGGGATGTGGACACCTCCCTCGCCTGTAAGGGAGACGCAATTTTGGGTGCGCTCGGGTCTCCGGGGACCTCCCATGTGTTCTGTCATATCGAGGGGTTCGATCTGGCAAGCCATCGTCGGAATGTCCTCCAGAAGGTGCGGTTTCTGGAAGAGTTCGATCGGGTGATGGGACCTGTTCTGACCGCCTGTTTCACGCAGAAGCGGTTCAAGGGAGTCTGGTTCACGTGCGATCATCTGAGTTCGCCCGTCACCGGCAATCACGAGAAGGGGCATGTCCCTTATCTTCATGTTTCCTCCTTCGACGGGGCGACAGTAAAAGGACAAGGTGCCGGAAAATGGACGGAAAAGATCGCTCTGTCGGGTCCTCTTCATACAATCGGGAGCTGGAAGGAATCTCTCGCTTTAAAACTTTAAAACTATTGTGACAGGAAACGGGAACAGAGCGATAAAAATTGATCCGTCCATCGGTTTTTACCTACGGAACAGAGATTGGGTTGCTTCGTGGATCGCTTTTCCAAAATGATCCCTGCAGAGCGGATTCAAAGTATCCCAGGTCATCGAAATATTGACCGGAGGAAGAAAATGTCACAGAGAAAAATCGATAATAATATCCAGCTGTCTCAGTTTGAGGATTACCTGCTGTCGACAGAGTTCTCGAATGCCCTTATCCATGATGACGGTCGAGCCGCTCAACAGCATCTGGCTGCTGGTCGACCCATCTATTATGAAGATCCGCATTATCCGGAAGGGTTGATCAAAAAATATCCAAATGGACATCGGCAAATTGTTACGATGGATCCTGAAGGAAGAATTTGTGTGGTTCGGGATTTGTAATGCCCCAGCTATGGGTGGTTGCCGGACCGAACGGAGCGGGGAAAACGACAATTGCCGAACGCTGGCTCGCCTCGCGCATCCCGGTGATATCCCCGGACACATTGGCTGGCATTCATGGTCTGAGTCCATTACAAGCCGGAAAGATGGCCATTCGAGAACAGGAGAAGTTGCTGTCTTCCAGATCAAGTTTTGCTGTGGATACCACATTTTCCGGGAATCGGGAACTTGAAATGATGAGAAGGGCAAAAGCCGCAGGATATAAAGTGAATCTGATTTTCATTTTTGTGTTTCGAGACCCGCCCTATGCCAAGCCCGAATTGAGGAGCGGATTTCGAGCGGAGGACATGCCGTCCCTGCCAAAGATGTCGCAAGACGATTTGAAAGGAGTCTTGCAAATCTGAAGTGCGCCTTCGATATTGCAGAAAGGATTTTTGTCCTGGACAATACGGGAGAAAGTCATCGGCTGATTCTTTCCGTTGAGTGTGGTCAACTCAAACACTTTTCAAGGAATACTCCTTTTTGGACAAAACAAGCGATCCCCGAAAGATTTATCGAAAAAATGCTGTAAAATTTTACCGATCCGGACGAAGATGATAGAGGTTGCGTCCGGCATAGTCACGATCTTGGAGGTGAATGAACCTCCCTTGAGTTAGCCACAGCGAACGAAGCGAAGCCCAGAACTGCTCAAGAGCGACCGAGCGTGGGAAGGAGTGTGAAGCGAAACCCTGAGCCATATCGACAAAAACCGGTTACGAGGTGTCACCGATCAAGTCGAGCATGCCCTTTTTTTGCGAAACCTTTGTGGTCAAGGGGAGGGGGCCTCGATCCGGTAGCTATGCGGGGAAGGATCGCGTTCTTGCACAGGGAGATTTCGCCTTGAATCCTAAAGGGCGACGGAGAAATCCGGAGCGCGAAGTCATCCGAGGCCATAGTCGCCGCCCAAAATGGGCGAAGGGCCGAGGGGAAGCTGGGCCCGAAGCGGGTTGTGATGAAACCTTTTTGGCGTGGTGTCAATATGAGGGCTTGGGGTAACCTCAATTTTTCGAACCGCCTGGTACGGCCCCCCACGCCGGGTGGTGCGGGAGGGGAACATCCCGAAAGGGGCAGTCCCTTCCTGTCCCGATCAAAACTCAAGACAGAAAGGCGGCACCCACAAGAATGGCGTTGATAGTTCAAAAATTTGGCGGCACATCCGTCGGTTCGATCGACCGGATCCGACATGTCGCGAACATTATTCGCTCGACGGTGGAAAAAGGGGACAGGGTCGTAGCCGTCGTGTCGGCGATGAGCGGAGAAACCGACCGGCTGGTCCGTCTGGCCCACGAATTGGCCGTCGAACCCCACGAACGGGAGATGGACATGCTCCTTTCGTCGGGGGAAAGAGTCACCAGTGCTCTGCTGTCGATCGCACTGAACGAGGCCGGTCTTTCGGCCCAGTCCATGACGGGTCGACAAGTCGGGATCCGCACGGACAGCGTCCACACGAAAGCCCGTATCGCAAGCATTTCATCCGAACGGCTCGAAGAGGTCCTTTCGCAGGGGAAGGTTCCGATCGTGGCCGGGTTTCAGGGGATCTCGGCGGAAGAAAACGTGACCACCCTCGGCCGCGGAGGTTCCGATACGACGGCGGTGGCACTTGCTGTCGCCATCAAGGCTGACCGTTGCGATATTTACACGGACGTGACCGGGGTTTTCACCGCCGATCCGAACCTGGTGCCGAACGCCCGCAAGCTGGATCAGATCTCCTACGAGGAAATGCTGGAACTGGCCTCTCTCGGAGCGAAGGTTCTGCAGACGCGTTCCGTCGAATTTGCCATGAAATATATGATGCCCGTGCGGGTCCGCTCGACCTTCGTTCCCGAAGACGCGGGGACTCTCGTCACGGCGGAGGAAAAAAGGATGGAACATATCGTCGTATCCGGGATCACTCTCGACAAGAATCAGGCCAAGATTACGGTTCAGGACGTTCCGGACAAACCGGGTCTGGCCGCCCGGATGTTCGACACCATTTCAAGCCAGTCCATCGTGGTGGACATGATCGTCCAGAACGTCGGACAGGACGGACTCACGGATATCTCTTTCACCGTTCCGCGCTCGGACGCCAGAAAGGCCCAGCGTCTGGCGACGGATCTGGCTGCTTCGATCGGTGCGGGCGGCGTTCGGGTCAAGGAGGACATCGTCAAGATCTCGATCGTAGGGGTTGGAATGAGATCGCACTCGGGTGTTGCGGCCCGGATGTTTTCTTCCCTGGCTCGTGAAGGGATCAACATCCTCATGATCTCCACTTCCGAGATCAAGATTTCCTGCCTGATCGATGAAAAATACTCGGAACTGTCCGTCCGGGCCCTTCATGCCGAGTTTCAACCGGAAACCCGAGGTGTGACCCATGAAGGATGACGACCGGCCCGAAGGTTTTCCTCCTGGCCCGGACTCCGGAGAAAACGGTCAGGTCGTGATCTACGATACGACGCTGAGGGACGGCAGCCAGTCCGAGGATGTTCAGTTCACCCTGGAAGACAAGATTCGCGTGGCTGAACATCTTGACCGGCTGGGCGTCGACTACATCGAAGGTGGCTGGCCCGGAGCGAATCCGAAGGATATCGAGTTTTTTCGCCGGATGCGCGACATCGGCTTGTCCCATTCCCGCGTTGCAGCGTTCGGGAGTACCCGGAAGTCCGGAAACCGGACGTCGGACGACCCGGTTCTCCGCGCCCTTCTCGATGCCGGTACTCCGGTTGTGACAATTTTCGGAAAGTCCTGGTCCCTCCACGTCGAGGACATCCTGGGCATCTCCCGGTTCGCCAATCTCGAAATGATTCGCGAAAGCTGCGACTTTCTGAAACAGGCAGGCCGCGAACTCGTCTACGACGCGGAACACTTCTTCGACGGCTTCCGGGACGATCCCGATTTTGCCCTGGACACGCTGAAGGCTGCGGAAGAAGGGGGGGCCGACTGGATTGTCCTGTGTGACACGAACGGCGGATCCATGCCGTGGGAGGTGGAAAGGGGGGTCCGGGAAGTCCGGAAGGTGGTCCGGACCCCGGTCGGCATTCACGCCCACAACGACAGCGAGCTCGCCGTCGCGAATTCCCTGACGGCCGTCCGGTGCGGAGCCTCGCAGGTCCATGGGACGATCAACGGCATCGGGGAACGTTGCGGCAATGCCAATCTTGTCTCGGTCATCGCCGACCTGGTCCTGAAGCTGGGGGCTTCGGTCACTTCGGCCCGGGAGCTTTCCCGTCTACGGGAAGTCGCGTCGTTCATCTTCGAGATCCAGAACCGGCCCTTGCCCAAGAACCAGCCATTCGTCGGAGATTCCGCCTTTGCCCACAAGGCCGGCGTTCATGTCCATGCCATCCGGAAAAACCGGAGAGCCTACGAACACATCCTGCCGGAAGCGGTGGGGAATACCCAGCGCATCCTTCTTTCCGAACACTCGGGAAAAAGCAACCTCGCGGAAAAAGCGCGGGAATACGGAATTCCCCTGGACAGCGACAGTCCGGAAGCCCAGAAAATGCTTGCGACATTAAAAACACTCGAACACGAAGGATACCAGTTCGAAGGGGCGGAGGCGTCTTTCGAGCTTCTGATGCGCTCCTCGTCCCGCGATTACGTCCCGTATTTCGAGATCGATTTCTTTCACGTCCGGATGGAGCAGAAAGGTCCTTTGGCCGAAGGGCTCTCGGAAGCGACGATCCGGGTCCGTGTCGGCTCTTCCACCGAACACACCGCCGCCTTGGGAAACGGCCCCGTCAACGCCCTGGACAACGCTCTCCGAAAAGCTCTGGGGGCCTTTTATGCCGGGGTGAACGCGATCAGCCTTCTCGACTACAAAGTGCGCGTCCTGGCCGGAGCTCACGGTACGGCCTCCCGGGTCCGCGTATTGATCGAATCCTCGATGGACTCCCGGAAATGGGGAACGGTAGGGGTTTCCGAAAACGTGATTACCGCCAGTCTTCTGGCTCTGAAAGACAGTATCGACTATGGTCTGCTCAAATCCGGAACGGCTCCCCGTGGGTGACGTCCGGATTCATCCCACCGCGATTCTGGATCCCGATGTCGAACTTGGAACAGAGGTCACGATCGGTCCTTATTGCGTCCTCCGGGGACCCAGCCGAATCGGAGACCGATCGGTCCTCTTCGAGAGGGTGTCGATTGCCCCGGGCGTGATCATGGGGGAGGAAAATCGTATCCACATGGGAGCGGTCATCGGCCACGAACCCCAGGATCACGCTTTCCGGGGGGCCATTACGACAACGCGTCTCGGAAACGGAAACGAAATTCGCGAATATGTGACGATCCATCGCGCCACGAAGGAAGGGACGGAGACCCGGATCGGAGACCGCAACCTTTTGATGGCGCAATCGCATGTCGCGCACAACTGCCAGCTCGGCGACAGGATCGTTCTCGCCAACGGGGCACTTCTGGCCGGTCACGTCGTGGTGGAAGACCAGGTTTTCCTCTCTGGCGCCGTCCTGATCCACCAGTTCGTCCGAATCGGCCGGTTGTCCCTGCTGCGGGGCGGGTCCCGTACGAGCCGGGACGTTCCGCCTTTCTGCATCATCGACGGAACCCATACCGTCCGGACGCTGAACCGCATCGGGCTTCGCCGGGCCGGATACTCCGGAGGAGAGATCGGTGCCCTTCGGGCGAACTTCCGGAAAATCTACCAGACACGCTCGCTGGACAGGTCTTTCATCACGCGTCTTCTGACGGAAGGCGATCCCTTGACGCGCGAGATGGCGAAATTCATCCTCGAAAGCAAGCGGGGGGTCTGTCAGTCCCGCTTTTCCATTGACAAAAATGAAGCCAGTGAATATGATTGAAAAAATTCGGGGGGCGATGAAATCATGAAAAGACTCGACATTGTCCAGCGGGTAGTCGAAAAACCGGAACATACCCGATATACTGCAAAGTTTGTCGGTCAGGTTTTCGATGGAATCCTTGAGGAAATTTCGTCGGCTCTCGAAAACGGAGAGGACGTCAAGATTACGGGATTCGGCACGTTTATCGTCCGTAAGATCAACGACCGTCCGGGCAGGAATCCCAAGACAGGTGAACCCGTCCTGATTCCTGCGCATCACACTGTTCTTTTTCACCCTTCCCGCTCCCTTTTGAGAGTGTCCGGGAAGCCTGAAAGAGAATAGGCGGTTCCATTCCGCCCGCGGAAAGAATTCTTGCCCCGAAAGGGTGTATGAAGGGGGAAGGGGAGGCATGGACCGCGCAAACGGGAACATTTCCTTTTCTCAAAAGTATCGCATCGGTGAAGCCTGCCGAATTCTGGGGATTACCCCGGCAACCCTGCGCCATTGGGAAAAGGTTTTTCCGTTGCTTTCGCCCAAGAAAACCCGGGGAGGTCAACGGGAATACTCCGAAGAAGACCTTCGCTTTCTGGGTAGGGTGATTGAGCTGACCCATGTGGACGGCCGGTCTTTGAAAGGGGCGCGGGCCATCCTTGATGGGGTCCAGCTTCCCGAGAGTCCCCAATGGATGGGCGAGACACTGGTCGATATTCGAAAAGCCCTGCAGTTGATGAAAGAAAACGATTCCGAAATCGGGGCGTAGCGCAGCCCGGTAGCGCACTCCCTTGGGGTGGGAGTGGTCGAAGGTTCAAATCCTTTCGCCCCGACCAACGATTATCCATTTCCGGTCTTTGGCCCCCGAAAACCGGCAAGCGATGTGCGGTTTCCCGCGTACCATCCAGACAGCCGATTCCGGGATCCCTCTGGGAGCTCCTTGATCAGACCCCTTATTCTTGTTTCCAATGACGACGGAATTTCTTCCGAAGGGATTCGCGTTCTGGAGGAGGCCGTCTCTCCCCTGGGGGACGTCTACGTCGTTGCCCCCGACCAGGAACGTTCTGCCGCTTCCCATGCTCTGACAATCCACAAGCCCCTCCGGATTTCCCAGAAGGACGCACGCCATTACGCGTTGAACGGGACTCCCACCGACTGCATCAATTTCGCGCTGTACGTCATCCTCCCCCGCAAGCCGGACCTGATCGTTTCGGGAATCAATCACGGCAGCAACCTTGCGGACGACGTGACCTATTCGGGTACAGTGTCGGCGGCCTTCGAAGGGTCCATCCTGGGCATCCCTTCGCTCGCCTTCTCCCTCCAGATCCCCGAGGACCCCGACAGGACGCCCCATTTCGACTCCGCGTTTCTTTATTCCCGGCAAATTTCGACGGACTATCTGGCGAAACCCCTCGATTCTTCTGTCCTGGTTTCCGTCAACATCCCGGACAGGTCCCCCGGAGATATCTGCGGGGTTCGTGTCACGCGGCTCGGGAAAAGGCTCATCAACGAAACGAATATCATCCGCAAGGAAGATCCCCGCGGTCGTCCCTATTACTGGATCGGCATGGGACCGAAAGACTACGAGCCGGATGAAACCTCCGACCTCCACGCGATCGATCACGGGTATGTTTCGATCACGCCGCTTCATCTGGATCTGACCCATTACCCCTCTCTTTCCCGGCTGAGGGCAATGGAAAACCGGGAGATCCCTTTCGCGGACAGAGCCGGTCCCGGATGACGACCGATCCTGAAGGAGAGCTAAAAGCCCGCTTTCTGGAGACATTTCTGAAGCAAAATCCGGAAGTGTCCTCCCGATTGATGGCGGCGGTCCTCCGTTTGCCAAGGAGTGCCTTTTTTCCGGATACTCCGGTGGAGCGCCTCTATGGAAATCATCGCCCTTCCGGTTGGGGGAGCCGGATTTCCCCGACTCTTGGCGAATCCCTCCGGATTCTGGATGCGGCCCGTATCCGTGCGGGAGAACGGATTGTCGTCTGGCGTCCGACCGATCCCTATTTTCTGCTTCTTCTCCTGGAACTCACCCATCGCTTGTCGATTGTGGAAGAGCAGAAAGAACTTCAAAATGTCCTCCGGCAATCAGTCGGCGATCTGGGATACGACTATGTTCCGATCTTTTCCTCCCTGGAGGAGGCGGATGCCCAATCCCCCCCTCCGGACCGTATCCTCCGGGTTTGTTCTCCTCCTGCTCCGGGGGAAGAAATCCGGCCGCTTGTCCGCCTCCGGGCGCCTGTCCTGGGATGGATTCTGGACAACACTATGACAGGAGTCCCCATTGAGCTCGCTTGAATCCGAAGCCGTTACCCCGAAAGGACGGCCTGCTCCGGTCTTCCGGAACACCCTGACGCAGAAGACGCAACCCCTTGTTCCCCGGGTGGAGGGGTTGGTGACGATGTACGTCTGCGGCGTGACCGTCTACGACGATTGCCATCTTGGTCACGCCCGGAGCCAGACGGTCTTCGACCTCCTGCATCGCCTGCTCCTTCGTCTCGGCTATCGGGTCCGTTACGTGCGGAACATCACGGACATCGACGACAAGATCATCCGAAAGGCCCAGGAAACGGATCGGACGATCGACGAGATCACCGGGATCTATATCGACTCCTTCCACCGGGACATGCGCCGGTTGGGGATCCTGTCCCCGGAAAAGGAACCCCGGGCAACCCGGTACCTCGAGTCGATGATTCGGCTGATCGGAACCCTTCTGGAGAAGGGGTACGCCTATCGGCGGGGAAACGACGTCTATTTCCGCGTCCGAAAGTACGGGGGCTACGGAGAGCTTTCCCATCAAAAGATCGACGCGCTCCAGGCCGGTGCCCGCATCGCGGCGGACGAGGAGAAGGAAGATCCCCTGGATTTCGCCCTCTGGAAAGGGGCGCGTCCAGGAGAGCCGTCCTATCCCGCCTTTTTCGGGGATGGCCGTCCCGGATGGCACATCGAGTGTTCCGCCATGTCTCTCGCCGAGCTCGGAGAAACGATCGACATTCACGGCGGCGGAATGGACCTGATGTTTCCGCATCACGAGAACGAACGGGCCCAGAGCGAATCGGCCACCGGAAAACCCTTCGTCGGTCTCTGGATTCATAACGGGTTCGTCACTCTGAATGAAACGAAGATGTCCAAATCGCTGGGCAACATCTTCCGGATCCGGACCTTTTTCGAAACGTCGCCGTTTCCGGAAGAAGTGACGCGCGAATGGCTCCGGACCTTTCTTCTGTCGACCCATTATGCCTCTCCGGTCGATCTGACCGAAGACAACCTGACTCATGCGAAGAATGCTCTGGACAGCCTCTATCTTTTCAAGGAACGACTTGACGCCTGTCCGGGGGAAGGTTCGGAAGGCCCCATGACCCGCGAGTTTCTTTCCGCCTTGTGCCGTGACATGGACACGCCCGTCGCGTTTCGCGTTCTTCACGAAGCCAAGAATGCTCTGAACCCGCTCTTCGGTTCCGGTCAGGCACTGCCGGAAGAGCAACTTTCCGACGCCCGGGCCCTTTTCGAGACCGCCCGGGCCGTTCTTGGCATCCTGGATCTTCCGGCCTCCGGATGGGTCTACGGAAAGGGAGAGGCGGCCGACCGTGAGGAGTCGCTGAATCCCGATGAAGTGGACAGACTGGTGCTGGAACGGGAAACGGCGCGCCGGGAAAAAAATTATGCCCGGGCCGATGCGATTCGTGATCGGCTGAAAAGGGCCGGATATCTGCTGGAAGACAACCCCGGAGGCCTCCCACGGATACGGAAGATCTAGATCCTCCCACCGGGATCGGAGGGCTTCATGCGGTCCTCGAGCTTATCCGCAGCCAACCTCGCCGGATCTCCCGCCTTTACCTGAAGGAAGATCCTCGTCCCGACGCACGCCGCGGCGAAATCCTGAAAAAAGCCAGAGAAGCCGGGATCCCGGTCGATTTCGTTCCCAGGGCATCTCTGGACCGGATGGCTCCGGATCTCGTCCACCAGGGCGTCTATGCAGCGCTTCTGCCGCTTCCCCTTCTCGACCTCGGGGAGTTCCTCGACGGCCGGGATCCTCTGCCGTCTCCCCTGGTTGCCGTCGACGGCGTCCAGGACCCTCGCAATCTGGGAGCCCTTCTCCGGACGTGCGATGCGGCCGGCGTCCAGGGGGTTCTCTTGCCCAAGAGGCGGGTGGCTCCCTTGTCGCCGGTCTGCGCAAAAACGTCGTCGGGCGCCCTGTTTACCATACCGTTGATCCGTGTCGGCAACCTGACCCAGTCCCTGATCTTTCTCCGAAAGCGGGGGTACGCAGTCGCATCTCTGGCCCTGGGGGAATCGACCTCCTACCGGGACCCGTTTCCTCCGCCTCTGGTCATCGTCGTGGGGGAGGAGGAGAAAGGCGTGTCCCGTCCGGTTCTCCAGCACTCGGACTGGAAGGTCTCTCTTCCGATGCGGGGACAGGTTGCATCCCTGAACCTGTCCGTCGCCCTGGGAATTTTTCTCTATGCCCAGATGGAAGACCCCCGGTCAAAAAGCCGGACACCCCCACAGGAATCCGGGGACGGATCCTTTTTTCCATAAAAAGTTGGTTTAGGCACAAAACCTTGTGTATCATTAATCGAGGAGAACTGCGGCCGGTTCCGAAAGCCAAACGGCAGGGACAGGCCGTCAAAAGAAAAATGCACCCTATAAGGCTGGGCACGACCTTGGAACAGAAACCCCCCGGGGGATCCCGGTTTTTTCGGCGCGTCACCGGTCTTCGCGTGGCACTCCTCCTTCTTCTTTGTCTGGTTTCCGTCTTCCTGACAGAAGCGGGGACTGTCCGGGCCGGAGGATCGATCCCCGTTCCGGAGGACCTTCTCCGGAAAATGGGGTTCATCGTTTTCGATGACCGCGAACGGGCGCCGGAAGTCACCGGTCCCGCGATTGAGGGCGGTTCCCAGACACTGGCGGCTTACCGCGGACACTGGGTTCTTCTGAATTTCTGGGCGACCTGGTGCGTGCCTTGCCGGACGGAAATTCCCACGCTTGTTCGTCTGTCGAAACACATGTCCGGAAGGAACTTTGTCCTCCTGAGCGTCGCCATGGACCACGAAACCTCCAGGATCCGGTCCTTTCTCCGGAAAACTCCGGTCGATTATCCGGTCGTGGAAGGCCGGAAAGGAACGGTGGACTCCCGTTACGTCGGGATGGGACTTCCCGAAACCTATCTGATCGATCCCGAAGGATATCTCGTCGGAAAGGCGGCTGGCTCGCGGGACTGGTCCGGGAACGTTTCCTACGATCTTTTCGACAGGTTGACGTCTTCGCGGCGTTCCGGAACATCCTCTCCAGGGAAGGATCCGTCATGAGAAAGCTGAAACTGGCTCTGGGCCAGACCAATCCCGTCGTGGGAGACATTCCGGGCAACCTCGCCCACATCAAGGACATGATCGTCCAGGCCCGCACGGAACAGGCGGACGTCGTCGTGTTTCCCGAACTGGCGCTGACGGGGTATCCGCCGGAAGATCTCCTGCTCAAACCGTCTTTCATCGACAGGAACCTTCGCGCCCTCGACGAACTGCTCGGGTTCGCTCCCGATCTTCTGCTTCTGGTGGGGTTCGTCGACCGCCGGGACGATATCTACAATGCCGCGGCCGTGCTTCACGGCGGAAGGCTCCACGGCGTCTACCGAAAGCAGTATCTCCCCAATTATGGCGTTTTCGACGAAAATCGGTACTTTCAGGAAGGCGTGGAGTCGCCCGTCATCGAATACCGTTCCTCCCGTCTGGGCATCAACATCTGCGAGGACATCTGGTATCCGAAAGGGCCGCTTTACACACAGACCCTGATGGGAGACGCCGAATGCATCCTGAATCTCTCGGCTTCCCCGTTCCACGCGGGCAAGAGGGAGGTCCGGGAGAACATGCTCTGCACCCGGGCTGTGGACAGCGCCTGCTATATCGCTTACGTCAACATGGTGGGCGGTCAGGACGAACTGGTGTTCGACGGACAGAGCCTTGTCATCAGTCCCGACGGAGAAATCGAAAGTCGCGGAAAAGCCTTTCAGGAAGATCTCCTGATCACCGAAATCGACCTCGACCACGTGTTCCGGGTCCGTCTTCACGATCCTCGCCGGCGGAAGGACCGTCTGAGCCAGTCTCTGGACCGGCCGCAATGGAACCAGGACGATGTCCTTGTGACCTGGAAGATTGATGAGCCCGGTCGTCGGACGACAACCACCTCGGCCCGGACGGAAAAAAAGGTCCTTCTGAAGACTCCTTATTCTCAGCCTCTGGACCGCCTCGCCGAGATCTACGAGGCCCTGGTGACCGGCGTCCGGGATTACGTGCGAAAGAATCATTTCCGGGAAGTGCTGATCGGTCTTTCCGGAGGAATCGATTCGGCTCTGGTCGCGGCGATCGCCACGGACGCTCTGGGGCCGGAACAGGTTCACGGCCTGTTCATGCCCTCCATGTTCACGTCTCAGGAAAGCTTCGAAGACGTCCTCAAACTGTCCGGGACGCTGAAAATCGCGGTGGAAAACATTCCCATCGGGGCAGCCTTCGAGCAGTTCCTCCAGATCCTCTCGCCGCACTTCCAGGACCGTCCCCGGGACACTGCAGAGGAAAATCTCCAGTCCCGGATCCGTGGCCTCCTTTTGATGGCGTTGTCCAACAAATTCCACTGGCTGGTGCTGACGACCGGCAACAAGAGCGAGATGAGCGTCGGTTATCAGACCCTTTACGGAGACATGGCCGGGGGTTTTTCGGTTCTGAAAGACGTCCCCAAGACGCTGGTGTACGACCTGGCCGACTATCTGAACGCCCAGAGATCCGACATCATTCCCCGGCGCATCATTGAAAAGGCCCCCACCGCCGAGCTCCGCCCGAACCAGAAGGACGTGGACTCCCTGCCTCCCTACGAGATCCTCGATCCCATCATGGAGGCGTATGTCGAGGAGGATCAGGGGTTCGAGGAAATTGTCGGGAAAGGTTATGATCCCGCCACGGTGACCCGCGTTCTCACCCTGATCGACAGGAGCGAATACAAGAGGCGCCAGTCTCCGCCAGGCATCAAGCTGACGCTCCGGGCGTTCGGAAAGGACTGGCGCGTTCCGATCACCAACCGTTTCAAGGAAATCTGACTTTGCGACCGGACCGATTTTCCGGTAACCGGGAGCCACAAGGAGATTGCGTTGCCAACGATCAGTATAGAAGAAGCCGTCGACCGCATCCGAAACGGCCGCATGATCATCCTGACGGACGACGAGGATCGGGAGAACGAAGGGGATTTTGTGATCGCAGGACAGTTTGCGACTCCCGAAGCGATCAACTTTATGGCCAAACACGGGAGGGGACTGATTTGCGTGACCATGAGCGCGGAGAAGGCTCATGCGCTTCGCCTCGAACCGATGACCCCGGTCAACGAGGCGTCGTTCGGGACGGATTTTACGATTTCGGTCGACGCCCGGGACGGGATTTCGACAGGAATTTCCGCTTTTGACAGGGCCCATACGATCCAGACAATTGTCCGGCCGGACGCCAAACCGACGGAACTGGTCCGTCCGGGGCACATTTTTCCCATCCGGGCAAAAGAAGGAGGCGTTCTGAAGCGGGCCGGACAGACGGAAGGGTCGGTCGATCTCGCCATCCTGGCCGGAATCATTCCGATCGGTGTCATCTGTGAGATCCTGAACGAGGATGGCTCCATGGCCCGGTTCCCGGATCTGGAAAAGGTGTCCAGGGAACACGACATTCCGATCGCCACCATCCGGGACCTGATCGCCTACCGGATGAAAGAGGAAAAACTGATCGTCCAGGTCGCGGAGGCCGAGCTTCCGACCGAATTCGGAGATTTTCGGGCGGTCGTGTTCGAGGACAGGGTGGAACAGGGCCCTCACATCGCTTTGGTAAAGGGAACGATCGACCCGGAAAAACCGGTTCTCGTCCGGGTTCACTCGAGCTGTCTGACCGGAGACGTCTTCCATTCCCACCGGTGCGATTGCGGTCCGCAGCTCCGGGAAGCCATGCGGATGATCGAGAAGGAAGGGACCGGCGTCATTCTCTACATGAACCAGGAGGGTCGGGGCATCGGCCTGGCGAACAAGATCAAGGCCTACAAGCTGCAGGATCAGGGGTACGACACGGTCGAAGCCAACCTCAAACTGGGGTTCAAGGACGATTTGCGCGACTACGGGATCGGTGCGCAGATTCTTTGCCAGCTGGGGGCCCGGAAGCTTCGGCTCATGACCAACAACCCCCGGAAGATCGTCGGATTGACCGGCTATGGCCTCGAAATGGTGGACCGCGTTCCGGTGGAAATCACCCCGGAAGACCGGAACCGCCGCTACCTCAAAACCAAGAAAGACAAGCTGGGCCATTTGCTCAGCAAGATCTGACAACAATAAGGATTCCCGTGGAGATCCGAACCCTTTCGCTTCCCCTTCCACCCCTGACATGGAAGGCGCTGGTGATTGCAAGCGAATTCAACGCTCTCGTGACGGATCGTCTGTTGGCCGGCTGTCTCGACAGTTTTCATGCCTGCCCGCTCCTTCCGGAAAAGGTGGATGTCGTGCGCGTTCCCGGGGCAATGGAGATTCCCGCAACCCTTTCTGTCCTTCTGCCCCGGGCCGAGTACGATGTGGCGGTGGTGATCGGCTGCGTGATCCGCGGAGATACGGGCCATTACGAAGCGGTCGTCGACGGAGTGACGGCCGGCGTCATGCACCAGAGCCAGATGCATGGAAAACCGGTCATTTTCGGGGTGCTTACGGTCGATTCTCTTCAGCAGGCCCTTGATCGGGTCGGCGGAAAGGCCGGGGACAAAGGACGGGAAGCCGGAGAGGCGGCTTTCCGGATGTCCCAGCTTTTTCTGTCCCGGAAGGGGGTTTCGTGACGCCGGGTTCCGTCGGGAAAAAAACCGCGAAGAAACCGGAAGGTCGCTTCCAGGGGCCCTTTCACAAGGCCCGCGTCGAAGTTCTCCAGGCCCTTTTCGCCGGCGAGTATCTCCCTGGAGGACCTCCCCCGTTTTCCCTGACATCCCCGCTTCCGAGCCAGGCTCGGGAATTCCGGGACCGACTCAGGGAGGCGATCCGGGAACATCGGGAGGAGATCGACGGCATCCTCGCCCGTTATTCGGTGGACTGGACCCTGGAACGGATGGGGCGGATCGACCGGAACATCCTGCGCATGGGAATCTGTGAAATCCTCTACGATCCGGACGTGCCTTTCCGAGTCACTGTCGACGAATCGCTCGAACTCGCCCATCAGTTCTCCGAACCCGAAGCCGTCCGTTTCATCAACGGCATCCTGCACCGGGTCGGAACGGAAATGAACCCCCGAAAGGCGGCCGATACCGATCGGACGATCTTTCCGGAAGACGGAGAAGAGTCGTGAAGCATCGTTTTCGTCCCGACGGTTTTTTTCTCCGGGACCTCCCGCACCTCGGTGCGGGAGAAGGCGATTTCTTCGACAGGTCGCCGCTTTTCCGGGTCTTCCTGATCGACGGGGAGATGACTTCCCTTCGCGGGGTTCTCTCCTGGGTCGACATGTGGTATTCCGGGATGATTTCCCGGGCCCTGTCATCGATTGTCCGCTCCGGGAAACCTCTTCCTCCCTCGCTTTTGTTCGTTCCCGGGAAACCGCCTCTCCAGAAGGGGTTTCTGCTCGTTCAACGCGAATTGCTGCAGGAAGATCCCGTGGAGAAGCTGGCTGGTCTTCTTGCGGGAATGGGAGTGGAGCGGGCTGTTCTCGATGGAACCCTCCTGTTTCGGGACGAGCTGCCGGACGCTTCCCGCCGGGATGAGACGGAGGCCGGCGAAAGCCGTCGAGACTTTTTGTTTCTTTCGGACCCCAACGGGCTTCCCGCGTCCTGCATTTTGCGCGGCGCCTGAATCCGGCCGCGACCGGTCCGCGACCGTCCGGTTCGTGCAAGAGTCAACCGTACCCGTAACAGCAAGGAGTTTCTGACGGATGATTGATCGTTACACCCGCAAGGAAATGGGCGTCCTGTTCGGGACAGAACATCGCCTCAAGATCTGGCTGACCGTCGAACGGGCCGCTACGCGCGCGCTGATGGAAAAAGGCGCCGTCGATCCGGGAGCGGCCAGGCTTTTTCTGGATTCTTCCCCCGAGATCCGGGTCCGTCGGATGGAAGAGATCGAGCAGGAGACGCGCCACGATGTCATCGCATTTTTGACGATGATTTCCGAGCAGATACCGGTCCCGGCCCGGGCGATACTCCACTTCGGCATGACCAGTCAGGATCTGGTCGATACGGCGCAGAGCCTGTTTCTTCTCGAGGCGATCGATCTTTTGCAGAGCGGAATGGACCGCTTTTCCGGGATCTTGCGGGAGCAGGCCCTCCGGCACCGTACGACCCTGACGGTCGGACGTTCCCATGGAGTTCACGGGGAGCCGATCGTGTTCGGAGTCAAGTTCCTGTCCTGGTTCGCCGAGTTTCGCCGGCATGAGGAACGGCTGCGTCACGCCCGCGAATCGATGCGGGTGGGAAAGATGTCCGGAGCGATGGGCACCGCAGTCCATATCGATCCGGCGACGGAAGAAGTGATCCTGTTCTCTCTGGGCCTGAAACCCGAAGAGATGGCAACGCAGGTTGTCTCCCGGGACCGGCACGCCGAGCTTCTGTCGACTTTGGCCCTGATCGGAGCGAGCCTCGAGCGGATCGCCGTGGAGATCCGCCATCTGCAGCGCACCGAAGTCCGGGAAGTGGAAGAACCCTTCGCTCCGGGACAGAAAGGGTCTTCCGCCATGCCCCACAAGAGGAATCCCGTGGGAGCCGAGAACATCACCGGCCTGGCCCGCCTTCTGAGATCCTACGCCCAGGCCGCTTACGAAGACGTCGCTCTCTGGCACGAACGGGATATCAGTCATTCGTCGGTGGAACGGGTCATCCTGCCGGACAGTTTCATCCTGCTCGATTACATGCTTCACCGGATGGGGGAAATCCTGGAAGGGCTCCTCGTCTATCCGGAGCAGATGAAACGGAATCTCGACCTGACCGGTGGACTGGTCTATTCGCAAGCGGTTCTCCTGGCGCTGGTGCGCACCGGGCTGTCCCGGGAAACCGCCTACCGGATCGTTCAGGATGCGGCGATGCAGACGTGGAGAGGGGAAGGCCATTTGCGGGAGACACTCCGGAAACATCCGGAGCTCCCCGATAACGCGGACCCCGAAACCTGGGAGAAGGCTTTTTCTCCGGAACCCTTCATGAAGAATATCGACGCGCTCTACGCGCGGGTCCTCGGTCCGGACGCCGTTCCTTGAGGAGCGAGCGGGGGACGGGAAACGACGAGAGAGGGAAAGGACAGTTCGTGGAAGGTCATAAAATCTACGAAGGAAAGGCGAAGATCCTTTTCGACATGGGAGACCCCGATACCCTTGTCCAGCATTTCAAGGACGACGCGACGGCCTTCAATGCCCAGAAGAAGGGAACCATTTCCCACAAGGGCGCAATCAACTGTCAGCTTTCCGCCCACCTGTTCGGGATTCTGGAGCAAGAAGGCATTCCGACCCATTTTGTGAACCGGACGGGCCCCGTGGACATGACGGTGCGGCGGCTTTCCATGGTCGCGCTCGAAGTGGTTCTCCGGAACCGGTTCGCCGGTTCTTTGGCCAAACGCCTCGGCCAGCCCGAGGGGGGGGCTCTTCCGATGCCCGTTCTCGAATGGTACTACAAGCGCGACGATCTCGGAGATCCGATGGTCAACCGCGATCACATCCGGGTTCTGGAACTGGCCGGGGAGGAGACGCTGGCTGCCGTCGAGCGCCTCGGCCGGAAAACCAACGCCATTCTCGCCCGCGTCTTCGCGCAAAAAGGGATCGTCCTGGTCGACATGAAGCTCGAGTTCGGAGTGGATTCGAAAGGGCGGGTGCTTCTGGGCGACGAGATCAGCCCGGACACCTGCCGATTCTGGGACGCAAAAACCGGAGAAAAGATGGACAAGGACCGGTTCCGTCGGGATCTCGGGCAAATCGAGGAACATTACCAGGAACTTTTCAGGAGGGTCGTCGGTCATGAACCGGAATTCTGAGCAGAACGCACAAATGGTCAAGGTCATCATCCTCGTCCGGGTCCGGGAAGGCATCCTGGATCCCCAGGGACAGGCGGTTCTCCAGGTGCTGCACGACATGGGCGAAAACGAGGTTCGGGAAGTCCGGATCGGAAAGATCGTCGAAATCCTTTTACCGCAGTGGGTTGCTTCTTCCGGAAAGATTGAATCCTGGTGCTCCGGATTTCTCGCGAATCCCCTGGTGGAATCCTTCGAGATCCAGTCCGTCGAACCCGCCTCCCGACCGCCCGTGAGTGCATGATGGCACGGAGAAAGCCTCCCCGCTTTTTCCTGTCGCGTCTTTTTGTCGTCCTGGCGGCGATCGCATTCTGCGCCACTCTCCTTGTGTTCTTTCTCATGCTTTCGGCCGAAACAGACGCCCTTCGGAAGGCCCGTTCGGCGGACCTCGGCGCGATCCGCTCCCTGCAGTCCCTGATGAACGCACGGAAGCCGGAAGACGTTCCCCGTCAGTGGAATCTCCTCTCGGAGATGTCGGGAGCCCGGATCGTCCTTCTCGACGCCGACGGCAAACCGGCATTCCGCAATCCCTCGACTCTTCGAAGAGTTCAGTCTTTCACCCGCGTTCCGGACACGTGGTTCAAGGCGCCGCACGGTCCTTTCGTCTTTCCCTGGCCTCCGTCCGGTGTGCCAAGGGGGCTGGCGGAGGAAGTGGCCCGTCTGGCCGCCCGCAAAGGGGACCATCACCTCCTGACCAACCGTCAGGGGATTCCGACGCCGCTCCAGCCGGACGGAGGGATGGCGGTCTGGTCCCTGCCCGTTCCCAACGCTCCTTCCTGCGCCCAGTGCCATGGGTTCGACCGGGAGATCCTGGGGACTGCGGTGTCTTTCGTGCCGGTTCCATCGTTGTTTCCCGACAATCATCATGTCTCGCTCTGGGGATTCTGGCCCTTGCCGGAGCTGAACCAGAAAATCATCCTCGTGACAGCTTCCGTCCTCACGGGGATCCTTTTCCTGTCCCTGATCGCCCTGGACGATTGGCAAATCCGCCGGCGCTGGACCAGAGCGGACTCTGCGGCCTCCTCAAAATCGAGACGTTCTTCCCCCTCCGACGGAGTGAAGATCATCCGGCCGGAGGACAGTCCCGCCGGAATTCTCTCCCTGGATCCTTCGGAAGTGCCGGATCTCTTTCACCGGATTTCCAATCTGGACAAGGAACTGGAAAAGGCAATCGGCACGTTGCCCCACGCCGGTATCCAGCCCCCGGCCGGACAGAAACGCGAAGAGCGGTTGCGGGATGCGCTGGACCGGTTGTCAACCTGGACGGACGCGGCAGAACTTCTGGCGATGGACCTCGGCGCTCTCGCCGCGACCCGGGCGGACCCTCTGCTGAACAAGGCGGTCGAAGCCCTTTCCCGCCTCAAGAACCAGGCGCTGGATCTCCAGCGGGAGCTGGAAGAGGAAGACCCTTCACGAAGGACGCCGTCCTACAACGACCTGAAAGAAGAAGACAAGCGATGGATCGAGGATCTTCGCTCGGGTCTCCAGAAAATCCATGCGGAAATGCGCGCTATCGGAGGGCTGGTCCACCGGTCGCCGGCTTTATCTGCCGATGGTCCCACGGGCAATCCGGAGTCGGGATCTTGATGCCGTCCGGACTTCCTCCCCTCCTACTCCTCCATACCGGTCTGGGTTCCAGATTCGACCACCATCTCGAATCCTTCCTGAAAACGGTCCTCGAGAGGGGACGCCGGAGCCTCGAGGCGGGAGAGCCCGCCACTGGAGTCTCCTGGTCGGTGGTGGGACTGCTGGAAGAGTCGGGATTCTTCAACGCCGGGAGAGGCGCCATTCCGCAGGAGGACGGCATCGTCCGTCGGGACGTCGGCACGATGGACGGCCGTACGCTCGACTACCTGGGGATTCCCGGCATCACGACCCTCTCCTGTCCCACCCGCATCCTGCCGCACCTGTTCGGCCGGACCCGCCACGTCCTGTTGTCCGGCGACGCCGCATCCCGGTGGATTGAGGCGGAAGGGCTTTCCGACCTCCCCCTTCCACCGGTCTTCGACGCTGCGAGCCTCCGGACCTGGAGCGGGGAGAGGGATCTGGAAGGGCACGGGACAGTGGGAGCAGTGGTGCGGGACAGGAGCGGCCATCTGGCGGCGACCACTTCCACGGGAGGGGCCGGCCGGATGCGGGCAGGACGGATCGGAGACAGTGCGATCCCCGGAGCCGGAACTTACGCGGACGACCGGCTGGGGGCCGTGTCGATGACCGGACTGGGAGAGACCATCCTGCGGACGGTCGCGGGATACCGGATCCTCTCCGCCGTTTCGGAGTCTTTGGACCGCCCGTCGGCCGTCCGGACGATCCGGGAGATTCTTTCCGAGATCGGCGAGGGGATCTCCGGACAGACAGGAGATCCCCTCAATGGCCAGATTGGCGGCATTCTGCTGTCGGTCCGCCATGGACCTTTCGTCTTCCACCATCCGGGCGTCCTTCTCGCAGGGGCCTGGCGATCGGGGGAAAGAGGGATCGTGGTGAGCGACCGATGGGAGCCCGAACAGGACCCCTGTCTCGCGTTTTCCTAGCCCATTTTTCGATTTTTGAGCCTGATTTTTCCTGAATTCGACTTTTCCACAGGGCTAAGTGGTTGATAAGGAAAGATCGGGTTTTTGATTTCATGAAAAAGCAACCTAATTTTTTAATATTTAA
>JAKAYA010000018.1 GCA_021826965.1 Nitrospirota bacterium | reverse complement strand
AAGGATGCCGCTGTCCGTGCTGCGGGATGACAAAAGACCGGGACCGCAACGCCTCTCTGAACATTTTGAGATTCGGGCGGGAGTCTCGGGGAAGCTCCGCCGTTTTCCGCGGGGAGCAGTCACCTTGACAATGGTGACAGAGCATGGTTGAATGTGTCCGGTTCCCGACAACCCTTGCGCCTTGATTCAAAGCCGGGCTTCTTTCGGCTTTCCCGTCAATGGTAAGGGGGGAAGTCTTGTTCTGTTAACCTATTCTTATTTGTATGGAGGGCGTAACTTATGAGGATGTGGACAGTGGCTGTTATGGGTGCTGCTGTGCTGGGCTTTGCCACAGCGTCATCTTTCGCTGCTGAGCTGGACATTCTGAAGCCCCGCGTTCCTGCGGACCAGCTGGCTGCAGCAAAAGCAATGAAACCCCCTTTCCCCGTCACGGCAGACATGATCGCCAAGGGCAAGGAAGTGTTCAATGGTGCAGGTACCTGCTACACCTGCCATGGAGTGGCCGGTGACGGCAATGGACCTGGCGCGGCGGGTATGGATCCTGGTCCCCGGAACTTTACAAACCATCAGTTCGAGCAGGTCCGGACAGCTGGTGAAATGTTCTGGGTTGTTTCGAATGGTTCGCCCCTCCAGCCGGCAATGGTCGGTTTTGTCAGCGCCGGTCAGATTACCGACAAGCAGGCATGGGAAGCTGTCATTTACGAAAGAAGCCTCGGTTGTGGCGGCGACATGGATTGCGTGACCGGGTCCGCCGACTGGGTTTCCAAACAGCCTGTTCATGAAGAAGCTGCCGGTAACCTGAAGCCGGAATTCCTGAACACAGCAGCCAAGTAATATCAGAAAGTAGGGTTGGAGAGCCGGAGACGGCTCTCCGGCCGTTTCTTGACAACGGTCCCGTCTTCATATATTGATACTCAATATGCATGCCTGAAAAATTTGAAAACATGCCTTCACCGTTCCGGATACCGTCGTAGACCAAAGTGAGGCGGCTGAAGGACCGGTCATCCCCTATTGGATCGATCTTGATAAAAACCCCCTTGGAAGCCGTATGAAATCATTTGAAGGTCTTTTTCCGTCCGTTTTCGGGGGAGGAACTTCCCATTTTTTCCCGGTATGATTCTTGACGATGCAATGCCGGGATTTCCCTGGTCGCAGAAACCTTCCTTGTCGGAAACAAGGAATTGGTCACTTCCTGTGCTTCTCGAATGAAGCGTTCCGTTCTGAAGGAACAAGCAGAGTCGACCGTGTGTCGGGAAGGTCGGCCGGATTTTGTCGAGTCGGCTGTAAGTTGACGTCGTCGTTTTAGGAGAGGGGAACCGGAGTGGTTCCTGAACGATAACTGTCTGTCCGTCTTTACCCGTTCTTGGGGCAGGAGGATGGGCGAGAGGTTTTTATGAATCTAGCGGAATTGAAAGAGAAAAGTATCGCAGAATTGACCGAGGTGGCGAAGGAGCTTCATATCGAAGGGGCAGTCAACCTCCGGAAGCAGGATCTGATTTTTGCACTCCTTCAGGCGCAATCGGATAAAAACGGGCCTATCACTGGAGAGGGAGTTCTTGAAATTCTTCAGGACGGGTTCGGTTTTCTCCGGTCTCCCTTGTACAACTACCTTCCTGGTCCGGATGATATCTATGTTTCCCCTTCCCAGATCCGGCGTTTTAATCTGAGAACAGGCGATACTGTATGGGGCCAGATACGTCCTCCGAAGGAGGGGGAACGATATTTCGCGATGCTGAAGGTGGAGAAGGTCAATTTTGAAGACTCGGATTCCGGCCGCGAAAAAATCCTCTTCGACAATCTGACGCCTCTCTATCCGATGGAGCGCATTCGCCTGGAGCATTCCCAGGAAGATCTGTCCATGCGGGTGATGGATTTGGTGACACCCATCGGAAAAGGTCAGAGGGGTCTGATTGTGGCACCGCCCCGGACCGGAAAGACGATGTTGCTCCAGGGCCTTGCCAAAGCCATCTCCAAAAATTATCCGGATATCGTTCTGATCGTCCTGCTGATCGATGAAAGGCCGGAAGAAGTGACAGACATGGTGCGACAGGTCAAGGGTGAAGTTGTCAGCTCGACTTTTGATGAGCCGCCGCAGAGGCATATTCAGGTGGCGGAGATGGTTTTGGAAAAAGCCAAGAGACTGGCCGAGTCTCAAAAAGATGTGGTGATCCTTCTCGACAGTATCACTCGTCTGGCCAGGGCTTTCAACACTGTCGCCCCCCCTTCCGGGAAAGTCCTGTCCGGTGGTCTGGACTCAAACGCCCTGCAGAGGCCAAAACGGTTTTTTGGTTCGGCCCGGAACATCGAAGAGGGAGGGAGTCTGACGATTATCGCCACAGCTCTGATCGACACCGGAAGCCGGATGGACGATGTCATTTTTGAGGAGTTCAAGGGTACTGGTAATATGGAGCTCCATTTGGACAGGCACTTGTCGGATCGTCGGATTTTTCCGGCGATCAATGTCACCCTTTCCGGAACCCGTAAAGAAGAGCTTCTGCTTGACAAGGATGACCTGAACAAGATCTGGATCCTCCGGAAAGCGCTCAATTCGAACAACCCCCAGGATGACATGGAATATTTGCTCAGCAACATGAAGGGGACGAAAGGGAATAAGGAATTTTTGGAAAGGATGATGAAAGGCTGAGGCCATTCATCCAGGAACGGGGCAGGCCAGGTTCCTTCCCCCATATAATCAAAGGGAGAGAAAAATGAAAAGCGGGATTCATCCGGAATATAAGGTCGCCACTGTTGTTTGTGCCTGTGGAAACACGTTTGTCACGCGGACCACAGTCGGCAACGTCAAGCTGGATATTTGCAATGAATGCCATCCCTTCTTCACTGGTACCCAGAAAATTGTGGATACCGAAGGGCGGGTGGATCGTTTCATGAAAAAATACGGACAGGGCAAGAAGTAAGAGGAAATTTTGTCAACGGCGGGAATTATCGAAAAAGTCCGTCCCAGGCTTGAGTCCATGCGGGAACGTTACCGGGAGATATCCGGAAAGATGGCGGACCCGGAGGTTTCCCGCAATCCTGCCATTTACATGAAGTTGGCCCGGGATCAATCCGAACTTTCAAACATCGTTTCCCTGTATGAAAGTTATCTCAGGATCGTCGACCAGCAAAAAGATCTTCAGGAACTGAGGCAGGACCCGGAGTTCCTGGATCTTGTTCCCCAGGAAGAAAAAAAACTTGGACTGGAGCTCCAGGAAATCGAAACCCGACTTCTGGATTCGATTCTGCCAAGGGACGACCGGGATTCCCGGAATTTGTTTCTGGAAATCCGTGCAGGAGCGGGCGGAGAAGAGGCTGCTCTTTTTGCGCGGGAACTTGCCCGGATGTACCTTCGATTCATCGAACGCAAAGGGTTCCGGTCTGAAGTCATGGAGACGAACGATACGGAAATCGGAGGCGCCCGTGAAACAATCGTTTATGTACAAGGGTACGGGGCCTTCAGTCACCTGAAGTTCGAAAGCGGTGTTCACCGGGTCCAGCGGGTTCCGGTGACGGAGGCTGGTGGAAGGATTCACACGTCGACCGTGACGGTTGCGATGATACCGGAAGCATCGGAAGTCGAAGTTCAGATCGATCCGAAAGATTTGAGAATCGATACCTTTTGCGCTTCCAGCGCAGGGGGACAGAGCGTTAACACCACCTATTCCGCTGTCAGAATTACCCATTTGCCGACAAATATCGTTGTGTCTTGCCAGGATGAACGATCCCAGCTGAAGAACAAGGCCAAGGCCATGAAAGTCTTGCGCGCCCGTCTGTTGGAAAAGGAGCAGGTTCGTCAGAACGAACAGATCGCTTCGGACAGGAAAAGTCAGGTCGGGACGGGAGACCGTTCGGAAAGGATCCGGACATACAACTTTCCGCAGAATCGGGTGACCGATCACCGGATCGGGATGACCTTGTACCAGCTGGACCAGGTGATGGAAGGCAACATCGATCCATTCGTAGATGCTCTGAGAGCCCAGGAACGGGCTCTGGAAATCGAGCGACTGGAGTGATTGTGGCGACTATGGCGGTTCCAGGATCCGGAAGCCGGATCATTGAGTGGATTCAGTGGGGAGAGGAAATGCTCGACTGTCTTCCGGAAGGAGCTGGTCGTGAATCCCGTCGGCTTCTGGCCGAAATTCTGGAGGATCCTCTGGCTCCTTGGACAAGAGACAGGGAAATTCTGCCGGATAGCGTGTCGCATCGATATCGGTCATGGATCGAGAGACGGCGCCAACGAGAACCGTTCCATCTGATCACGGGAACCGTTCCATTTATGGGCGATCGATACGAAGTTGTTCCCGGCGTCCTGATTCCACGACCGGAAACGGAATCTCTCGTGGAAAAGGTTGAGGAGGTGTTTGCATCTCGTAGACCTGTATGGATACTGGACTTGGGATGTGGGACAGGGGTACTGGGGATTTCTCTCCTCAAGCGTTTTCCGACGGCACATTGCCTTTCAATCGACCGCATGAAAGTTCCTTTGCAGGTTTCGGCGAGAAACGCCGATGTTTTAGGAGTGCGTTCCCGTATCCGGTTCGTACAGGGGGACTGGACCGAGATGATCGGTTCGCCGGGAAGGTTCGATCTCGTGGTTTCCAATCCACCCTATATTCCTTCCGGGGATCTTTCGGCATTAGAGCCGGAAATTTCCCTCCATGAACCGGGAGAAGCCCTGGACGGAGGTCCGGACGGACTGATGTTCTATCGTCGTCTTATGATCGCTCTGCCTTGGCTCCTGTCGGACGGTGGGAGAGCTGTGGCAGAGATCGGGGCTGACCAGGGAGATTTTTTTCGGTCGAAGGAAGGTTTTGTTCCAGGTTGTGGCGCTCCAAGTGTTTTTCCGGACGTATTCGGGCGCGATCGTATCGTTCTCTGGACGAAAGGCTGATCGGGTTGGATCGTTTTCATATCGTCGGAGGCTCCCCGCTGCGGGGAGAGGTGAAAGTTTCCGGATCAAAGAATTCCGCTCTCCCTATCCTTTTTTCCTCCCTTTTGGGAGGAGGTCTTGTCATAGGGAATGTTCCGTCTCTGAGGGATATCCGGACAGCTTTCTCCCTCCTCTCTCAACTGGGTATCCGTGCGCAGCCACTTTCGGTCAACCCGGAAGAACACAGGGAAAACAGCTCTATCTCTTCCGCAAGTGAAGAGTGGGCTGGAAAATACCGCTTGTCGGAAGAGAGTGTGTCGGCTCATGAGGCCCCTTACGACCTTGTGCGGACCATGCGGGCTTCCGTCCTTTGTCTGGGTCCGCTTCTTGCCAAGCGGAAAAGGGCGCGGGTCTCTCTTCCAGGAGGATGTCTGATCGGCGCCAGGCCGGTTGATATCCATCTGAATGCCTTTGTCCGTATGGGTGCGAAGATTTCGATCGATCACGGATATATTGATGCGCATACGAGCGGACTGTCCGGGTGTGACATTCATTTACCCTATCCGACTGTGACTGGAACAGAAAACATTCTGATGGCCGCCACCCTGGCACGTGGATCGACCCGGATATTCAATGCGGCGCAGGAGCCGGAAGTGAGCGATTTGGCAATTTCGCTGAATGCTCGAGGAGCCCGTATCGAAGGGATAGGAACATCATCCTTGAAGGTGACAGGAGTGGAAAACCTCATTGAAGCTTCACATACTGTCATGAGTGACAGAATCGAAGCGGGGACGTTTCTTGTTGCTGGAGCGCTTCTGGGAGACAGGTTGACCATTCATAATGTCGATGTTTCCTGTCTCGATTCCTTGTTGATAACCTTGCGAGAAATGGGAGCCGATTTTCAGGAAGATCACGGATCGATTTCGATAAGTCGCATCCTGAACCCCCGGGGAACCTCTGCCCGCACAGAACCCTACCCGGGTTTTCCGACAGATATGCAAGCCCAGATTCTTCCGATCATGGCGATCGCCGAAGGCCCTTCGACGGTCGTGGAGACAGTTTTTGAAAACCGATTTACCCATGTGATGGAAATGAACCGGATGGGAGCAAATATTGATATTCATGGATCTCGGGCTTTTGTGCGCGGTGGGGCGCATCTCGAAGGCGCATCCGTCATGGCTTCCGATTTGAGAGCCTCTGCAGGATTGGTGTTGGCTGCGCTGATCGCAAAAGGAGAATCCGAGATTCAGCGGGTGTATCATATTGATCGCGGCTATGAAAAGATCGAAACGAAACTGGAGAGTATCGGCGCCCGGATCAAGAGAATTCGTGGGGAGGAGATATCATAACGACCCCACTGGTTCTGGCATTGCCCAAAGGAAAAATGTTCGATGATGCCTGCATATTGCTTGAATCTGCCGGGTACATCTTTCAGGGATTGTCTTCCAAGTCCAGAAAACTGACTTTTGATTCCGCCGATGGCACACTCCGGGTTCTGATGATCCGTGGAGCCGATGTTCTGTCTTACGTCGAACACGGAGGGGCGGACATGGGTGTGGTTGGGCTCGACCTGATTCTGGAGCAGGGGCGACACGTTCTTGAACCTCTTGATTTGAAGTTCGGTCTTTGTCGGCTTGTGGTTGCAGCTCCGTCGGGCCTTCCTTCCGTGCCTGTTTCCAGGCCTGTTCGCGTGGCTACCAAATATCCGAGACTGGCGGAACAGTTTTTTCTCGAACGCGGAATGTCGGTTGAAATCCTGAAGCTTTATGGTTCCCTGGAACTGGCGCCCAAAGTGGGAATGGCGGACCAGATTGTCGATCTTGTTGCAACGGGGAAAACGCTTCGGGAAAACCAGATGGAAATCCGGGAAGAAATTCTTGTATCGACGGCGAGACTGGTCGTCAACAGGGCATCATGGTCGCTGAAGAATGACAGAATCCGACTGTTCATGGACCGGATTCTCCCGTTCCTGTCGAAAGAACGGGTCATTTCGGAGGGGTAGCGCTTTTCTCCCCCCATAGAATTGGAGAGCCGGTAATGGCAGATCTTTCGTCCCGCCTCTTTACCCCGGGGACAGCTGAAGAGGCCCGGAGCATCCTTTCTCCGATTTTCCTGAGGGGTCAGGACGTAGAAGGAGAGAGCGTTCGCGCTCGGGTCCGTTCCATCCTGGACGACGTTCGTCGGGATGGAGACACTGCTCTCTTGCGCTATGCCCGGGATCTCGACGGTTTCCGGGGAGAATTGCCAGATCTGAAAGTTGCGGCTCGCCAGATGGAGGACGCGTTCGGAACGCTGGACCCGGAAGTCCGCAATGCCCTTGTTTTTGCAAAAAACCGGATAGAGGAATTTCATGAAACCCTCCGGGAAAATGTCCTTGCGGGGGGTTCCTCGTCTCCCGGTCGGGCCGGGATACTGGTTCGACCGCTTCGTCGTGTCGGTATTTATGTTCCCGGAGGGACCGCGGCCTATCCATCGACTGTGCTGATGACGGCTGTCGTTGCAAAAGTGGCCGGGGTCCGGGAAATTGTCGGCGTTTCTCCGGCAGGCCCCGCTGGAATTCCGGAGGCGATATTGGCAGCCTTTCATGTTTCCGGCGTTCGGGAAGTCTATCAGGTAGGAGGGGTCCAGTCGATTGGTGCAATGGCCTATGGCACCGGGACCATTTCTCGTGTTGACAAGATCGTTGGGCCAGGCAACCGATACGTGGCTGAAGCGAAACGCCAGGTTTTCGGTGAGGTGGACATCGATATGATCGCGGGTCCGACGGAAGTTCTGATTGTGGCAGACCGCTCTGCTCGCGCCGACTGGCTGGCAGCGGATATGCTGGCTCAGGCGGAACATGATGCTCAGGCCTCTGCTGTATTGATCGTGACGGAACCCGGATTGGGACGGGCCGTCATCGAAGAACTCGAGCGGCAAGTAGCTGAACTGCCCCGCCGGAAGATTGCTGAAGAATCCCTCTTGAGATTTGGCTTCATTCTGGTCGTTCCTTCTGTGGAAAAAGCCATTGAGATTTCGGATCTTGTCGCGCCAGAACATCTGGAACTTCATCTGGAAGATCCTCAAAAATGGTTGGGTGATGTCCGAAATGCCGGAGCAGTTTTTGTGGGATCCGACATGGCAGAGGCGTTCGGCGATTATTGTTTCGGTCCAAGTCATGTGCTGCCGACAAACGGATCGGCACGGTTTTCCTCTCCTGTTTCGATCGAAACGTTCACAAAACGCACCAGTCTTCTCGCAGGATTTTCTTCAAGCCGGGAAAGGAAAGACGTTGTGCTGGCCACCGCTGCACTGGCCCGACTGGAGGGACTGGAAGGACATGCGCGTTCCGCACTCGCAAGGCTTGAAGAACGGGGGAGGATTTCCAGTGGTGCCTGATCCGATGTCCTGGGTGCGTGATGATTTGAGAACAGCCACCGGATATAGCGTTCTTGAGGCTCCGGATGGAACCATCAAGCTTGATGCGATGGAAAATCCGTTCGGACTCCCGGATCCGGTCCGACAGGAACTGGCGAAAGCCGTCTCGACCATCTCCCTGAACCGCTATCCTGACCCCCGGGCGACAGATCTTCGCCTTGAAGCGTCTCGTCTGATCGGGGTTGTACCGGAAAAACTGTTTTTCGGCAACGGATCGGACGAAATCCTTCTGAATCTTTTTCTGGCGACGAAAGGGACCATTGTCACTCCCGAACCGACGTTCTCCATGTACCGGATCATTGCAGGGACCGTCCAAAGATCCTTCAAGGGATTTCCTTTGAATCCGGATTATTCCTTTGACCCGGAAATCCTTCCGTCCGTCCTGTCGCGGGAACCACCCGGAATACTGGTGCTGGCCTCTCCAAACAATCCGACCGGAGTTGCCTGTCCGTTGAAAACGGTTTTTCGTGCCGCAAAAATCGCCCGGGAATATGGATTTGTCACACTGCTGGACGAAGCCTATTACCCTTTTCATGGGGAAACAGCCTTGTCGGAGGCCGGCGGAGAGGATGTCCTGGTGTTGCGAACGTTTTCCAAGATGGGACTAGCCGGACTTCGATTGGGATTTCTGGTTGCTCCCGAACCGCTTGTCCAGCTTCTGGACGTTCTCCGTCTCCCCTACAACATGGATTCCCTGACCCAACGCGCCGCTGTCCTTTTGATGAGGGACGTCTACCCGCTCCTGGAAAAACAGGTGGAAGAAATCTGCCTCTTGAGAGATCAATTGTTTAGCGGGATGCAATCGATTCCCGGAGTCTCGCCTGTTCCTTCCCGGGCAAATTTCATCTTGTTCAGGGTGAAAGGGGTTCCCCCTCCCGTCCTTTTCCGGAGGTTGCTGGAAAAGGGAGTACTGGTCCGGGATGTCAGTGGTCACCACCCGCTTCTGGAGGGAACGCTGCGTGTCACGGTGGGAACCGGTGAGGAGAACGGAAGTTTTTTGAAAGCACTTCGGGAAGGGGTTGGAGGATGAAAGAGGAGAATCGGATCCGGACGGGTGAATCGATCGCTCGAAAAGCCTCTGTCGAACGCAGGACAAAGGAGACATTCCTCCGGGGTTCGCTGGACCTCGACGGAACGGGTGTGTCGCATATTCTGACGGGTATCCCCTTTCTGGATCACATGCTCGACCAGCTTTCCCGGCACGGTTTGTTCGATATCACCCTTGAAGCGAAGGGAGATCTCGAGATCGACCTGCACCACACCGTGGAAGATGCGGGGCTGGTTCTCGGTGAGTTGTTCGATCAGGCGCTGGGAAATCGCAATGGCGTCCACCGGTTTGGTCAGGCGAGAGTGCCACTTGATGAAACTTTGGCAGAAACAGTCGTCGATTTGTCTGGGAGACCATTTCTTGTTCATGAATTTCCCTTTGAGCGCGGTGAACGGATAGGTGCATTTGATCCTGACCTCATACAGGACTTTTTGCAGGCGTGGGTTACGAGGAGTCGGACGACTCTACATACACGGGTGATTTATGGCCGCAATCTTCATCATAAATCCGAAGCGCTTTTCAAGTCGTTGGCCCGTGCCCTTCGGGAAGCGACGACGGTGGACCACCGCAGAAGCGGTGTTCCTTCCACAAAAGGAACTTTAGAGGCATGAGTCGGGAAACGTGCGTCATCGATTACGGAATGGGAAACCTGTTTTCCGTGGTAAAGGCGCTGGAAGTGGCTGGCCATCTTCCATACCTGGCCTCGTCACCTTCGGAAGCTCTTCCGGCAAAGCGGATTGTGCTTCCGGGTGTCGGGGCTTTTGGAGAAGGGATGCGTCATCTGCAAGAACGTGGATTTGTTTCCTTCCTGCGGGAATGGTCTGATCGGCGGAAACCGCTATTGGGAATTTGTCTCGGCCTGCAGCTGCTCTTCGAGGTTGGAGAAGAGTTTGGTCCTCATGAAGGATTGGGACTGTTGTCCGGAAAGGTTGTTCCTTTCTCTCCGGATATCAGCAAGGTGCCTCATGTCGGCTGGAACCAGGTCCATTTTCTGGAAAACCATCCAATTCGGGAACATCTGCCCGATATGGCAGAGTTCTATTTTGTCCATTCCTACCATGTCTGGGATTCCCGAAAGGAAGACGTGATCGGGACAACAGAGTACCAGGAGATCTTTCCGTCCGTTGTCGGGAAAGGGACCACCCTGGGCGTCCAGTTTCATCCCGAAAAAAGTCAGGATGCCGGGATCCTGATCCTCCGGAATTTTGGAAAGGTCCATCATGCATCTCTATCCAGCCATTGACATCCGGAACGGAAAAGTCGTTCGTCTGACCCAGGGCCGCTTCGATCAGGAAACCGTCTATGGAGATGATCCTGTCCGGACAGCGCTCGGTTTTCGGGAAAGAGGGGTCCAGCACCTGCATGTCGTTGATCTGGACGGAGCCCGGGAAGGCATTCCGGTCAATAGACCCCTTATCCGGGAAATCGTCCGGGCTTTTGACGGGTTTGTTCAGGTGGGAGGGGGTGTCCGCTCGAAGGAGATCGCTGCCTTCTATTATGACGCGGGTGTCTCCCGTCTGATCCTCGGTACGGCAGCCATCAAGGATCCGGTCTTCCTCGGAAGAATGATCGAGAAACATCCGGACCTCTTTTACGTGGGTATTGACGTGAAAGACGAGTCTCTGGCGGTAAACGGATGGCTTGACGTCGATACCCGGGACCCCCTGGAGGTGATGGTCCGGATGTCGGAACTGGGCGTCCGGGGGTTTGTTTATACAGACATCCATCGTGACGGTCTGTTGACAGGGCCCAACTTCGGGCGGTACGAGGTCCTGAAAAGGACAATCCGCGTCCCTGTGATCGCCAGCGGCGGAATCCGCGACATTGCCGACATTGCCCGTCTTCGCGAGATCGGAGTGGACGGGGCGATTGTCGGTAAAGCGATTTACACCGGTGAAATGGATCTGACCGAAGCGCTTCGGCTTCTCGGAATTGGATCGGGAGGCTCCCGGGGTGCTTCTTAAAAGAATTATCCCCTGTCTGGACATGAAGGCGGGGAGAGTTGTGAAAGGGGTTCGTTTCGGAAATCTGGTGGATGCGGGGGATCCGGTCTCCGTGGCGAAACTGTATGACCGGATGGAAGCGGACGAAATATGCCTCCTGGATATCGGGGCAACACTGGAAGAGAGAGAAACTCTTCTGTCGGTTGTCCGTAAAACTGCGGAGGCCGTTTTTCTCCCCCTGACAGTTGGGGGGGGAGTCCGGACCCTGAAAGATATGCGCAATCTCCTTCTGGCGGGAGCGGACAAAGTATCGGTGAACTCCTCCGCTATCGCCCGACCCGACCTTTTGCAGGAGGGCGCCCGGATGTTTGGCACCCAGTGTATTGTTCTTGCCGTCGACGTGCGAAAAGAGGGAACGCGCTATCGTGTCTATACCCGGGGAGGAACCGAGCCGACAGGGCTTGATGCACTGGACTGGATCGAAAAGGGAGTTTCTCTTGGAGCCGGAGAGATTCTCTTGACGTCGATCGATCAGGACGGGACAGGAATGGGCTATGACGTGGCCCTGATCGATGCTGTTACCCGTCGTGTGAGGGTGCCGGTGATCGCATCGGGTGGTGCCGGTTCGATGGAGCATTTCCGAGAAGCCTTTCTCTCCGGGGCCGATGCGGCGCTTGCGGCGAGTCTTTTCCATTTCGGGGAACTGTCCGTTCCGCAGTTAAAAAAATATCTTTTGGAACGGGGTGTGGCCGTCCGTCCTGTCCGGAAGGTTTCTTGAGCATTCCGGAGACGATTCCCGGAAAGGGGAATACTGTCATGTCTGACGAGGAAATTTTTCGAGGAGCGGACCTCATACCGGCAATTGTCCAGCATTGGGAGACCGGCAAAGTCCTGATGCTCGGGTACATGAACCGTGAGGCTTTCGAAAAAACGCGGTCGACCGGAAAAGTGACGTTTTTCAGCCGTTCTCGGAATAAGTTATGGGTCAAGGGGGAAACATCTGGAAACGGTCTGGATGTCGTGGAGGTTCGGACGGATTGTGATCTGGACACAATTCTCGTGCTCGCAAAGCCGGAAGGTCCGACCTGTCATACGGGAGCGATCTCCTGTTTCGACGGATCCGTTGCACCGGAAGGAAAGACGCCTCCCTTTGAAGTCTGGGCGAGTCTCCTGTCGGTTATCCGGGAACGAAGGGATGGGGATCCAGCAGAATCATATACAGCGGCTCTCTTGAAGTCCGATGTCTCTCGGGTGTTGAAAAAAATGACGGAAGAGGCCTTTGAGGTTACTGTGTCGTCTCTGGTGGAGTCGCACGATCGGCAGATTTCGGAATGGGCTGATCTTTTGTTTCATATTGCTGTTGCGCTGGAGAAAACAGGGGCGTCCTGGGCGGAGGTTATGGAGAAGCTGCGCGAACGTCAGGGCAAAGGGGGGTTGGCCGAAAAAAGAGGGCGGAAAAAGGAAGCAGGAGGGGAATCGTGACCGATCATGCGTGCATTTTCTGTCGTATTCTGAAAGGGGAAATCCCATCAAGGCAAATATTGGAAGACGGAGTCGGGGTCGCAATTCATGATGTCAATCCCCAGGCCCCTTTTCATGCCATCGTAATCGCCAGGAGACATGTGCCCGACGTGGCTTCTCTGATTGCTGTCGATGGGGAGGGGAGCATCGCCGGAAACCTGATGAAAATGGCTGTGAAGGTCGCCCAAGAGGCGGGGCTTTCCGCTAAGGGCTACAGGCTGGTCATCAATACAGGAGAATTTGGAGGCCAGACAGTGGACCACCTTCACATCCACGTGTTGGGTGGCCGACAGATGCTCTGGCCTCCGGGGTAGTCCTCGCTGGAGCGTGGGGGGAGCTACTTTTTCCGGGAAACCGAATCCTTGAATGCTTTCCCGGCAGAAAAACGGGGTGTTGTTGTGGCCGCGATCTTGATGACTGCCCCGGTAGCCGGATTCCGTCCCGTGCGGGCCGCGCGCTTGACGGCGTGAAACTTTCCGAAACCGACGATGTTGACGGCAGTTCCCTTTGCGACGTGTTCGGTAATAGTCGAAAAAACCTGGTCAACGACTTCCGAAACCGCTTTCTTTGTTAAAGTCCCATTTTTCGAATGGAGCGTGTCGATCAGCTCTGATTTGGTGAGAGTCGCTTTTGCCGCTTTTGCCATTGAAGCCTCCATTAAAGGATTGATCTTCAGAATGTCCGCACCAGAAAACAATTTGTGCGGCATTTTTAGGGCCACCTCCAGCATCGGTAGGACTCTAGCAGAGAAAAAGTCCGATTGTAAAGCTTTTTTACTGCTCAGACGGATCCTTTGGGTAGGATTTTGGTGTGGTACAATATAAACAAAAGGAAAAAAGAAATTGTTTTGACAGACACAAATTGAAAGCAGTAAACTGGAAAACTGTTCTTTTTGCAAAAAGATTTTTTGAAGTTGCAGTGTTGGGGGATTACAAAAAAGAAAGGTATGGAGGGTCCATGACGGGAGTTCGCATCAAGGAGAATGAGTCTTTTGAGAGTGCTTTGAAGCGGTTCAAAAAGCAATGCGAAAAAGCTGGCATACTGTCCGAGATCAAGAAGCGGGAGCATTACGAAAAACCGAGCGTCCGTCGGAAAAAGAAGGCCCTTGCCGCACGGAAGAAAGCGCTCAAGCGGGCCCGTTTGGCGTCCCGTTGACGGGTTCCGAAGAGGATTCCGCGCTCCTTTCCCGCTTGAGGGAGGACCAGAAGGAGTGTATGCGTTCGGGGAACAAAGACAGGCTTTCCATCATCCGGATGGCTCTGTCTGCCGTTCGCAATGCGGAGATCGAAAAGGGCAAGGGAGCCACCCTGACAGACCCGGAAGTGGTTCTTGTCTTGTCCGGGATGGTCCGGAAGATCGATGAGTCCGTTGAGCAGTTCGAGAAAGCCGGAAGGCTTGATCTGGCGGAGAAAGAGAATCGTGAGCGGCAGGTTCTGAAGGAGTACCTTCCCCGGCCGCTGGACGAAAAAGAGCTGGACAGCCTTGTCGATGAGGCAGTTCGGGAAACCGGTGCGACGTCTCCACGGGAGATGGGTGTTGTGATGAAGTGGTTGGCACCCCGTACCGCGGGACGGGCTGACAACAGGCTCGTCAGCCAGAAGGTCAAGGCCAGACTGGGAGAATAAAACGGCTGATCTGGAATCGGTAGAATACAGGGATTGGCGGGAAAAGGTCCGGCAGGCGAGTGACATCGTCCGTATTGTCGGCGACCGGATCCCTTTGAAAAGACGCGGCAAGGATTATCTCGGGCTGTGTCCTTTTCATGAGGAGAAGACCCCTTCGTTTCATGTCGATTCGGGAAAGCAGCTATTTTATTGCTTCGGATGTCAGGCTGGAGGGGATGTTTTTCGGTTCATTGAAAAATTCGAACGAAAGACCTTTGGGGAATCTGTTCGTTTCCTGGGAGACCAGGCGGGCATTCCGATGCCTGCCGGAAACGGGCAGGACCGCAGGCGTGCATGTTTCCAAATGTGTCGGGAGACCGAGACAATTTTCCGGAAATGCCTTTTTTCGTCGGAAGCCGAGCTGGCTCGAAAATATCTTTTTGAGACGCGCCGTCTGAAGCCCTCTACGGCAGAACGCTTCGGTCTCGGTTGGTCGACCCCAGGGGTTCTCCTGAATTCAGTTTCCCCGTCAAGACGCAAGGACGCCGAGACATGCGGGCTTCTGAAGCAGGGCCCTGGAGGGTTTCGAGAATTCTTCCGAAACCGCATCATGATTCCCATCCGGATTGAATCCGGAGCCACGGTTGCTTTCGGCGGGCGTCTTCTTCCAGCGGGGGGGCAGGGTCCAAAATATCTGAATTCCCCCGAACATCCCTTTTTCCGGAAAAAGGAAATCCTTTTTGGTCTTGATCAGGCGGGGCCTTCCATTGCGAAAAAGAGGCAAGTACTGGTCGTCGAAGGGTACTTTGACGCGATGGCGCTTTCTGAATCTGGCGTGGAAACGGTCGTCGCCCCGCTTGGAACGGCGCTGACCCAGGCTCATCTTATCCAATTGTCCCGTCTGGCGGATGAGGTCGTGGTCGTTTTTGACGGAGACAAGGCGGGACAGAATGCAATAGCCCGGCTTGCCGACCGGTTCGTTCTCGACGCGCGTCTTCCGATTCGTGCGTTTTCTCTGCCGGACGGAAAGGACCCGGATGAATGGATTCGCGAAGCGGGGCGGGATGCATTTATGGGAGCGATGGAGAAGGCACCTCTCCTTCCCGATTTTGTGGTGAATCTTTTCGAATCGCGACTTCAATTCGCCGATGCGTCGACCCGGAATCATCTTCTGGAGGCTTTTTGCGACCTGGCAAAACGTATCCCGGAACCGGAAGCACTCGATCATTTTCTGTCGAGGGGGGCTTCTGTCTTTCGTTTGAACAAAGATCTTCTCGCTCAGGGCCTTTTTCGTGAAGAGTCGTTAACTCCGCGCGAAATGCCTCAACCAAAAAGTCGGACGATTGCCTCAAATCGAGAGCTGATGGAAAGAAATCTTGTTCTGGAGCTCGTCCGCCTGTGGACAGATTCTCTCGCGCCACATCCGTCAGACCAGCTTTCTCCCGGTGATTTCGATTTTCTGTCATCCGGGAACCTTTCGTCTTTTGTACGTGAATTGTGGAAAATCGGTGAAAAAAATCCCGATGGTATCCGGGACATGATATTGAAGGAACCTTTGTTGGCCGAGGTTTGGATGCATCTCCCCCTGGATGAGGAGACACGTGCCAGAAGACTTGAAGATCTGGTTTTCCGGGTATCCCTCCTGTCTAAAAGGGAACGGATTTCCGCTGCTGCAAAATAACAGGGAAACTCGCCGGAAAGCCGGCTGTCGGGTCCGTCGGCCATTATTATGGGAGACCGAATGAGTAAAAGCGAAAAACTGAATGAGATGAAGGATTTGATCAGTCTCGGAAAAGAACGCGGATATCTGACTTATGACGAATTGAACAATGTCCTCCCGCCTGAAGCGATCGGTTCGGACCAGCTCGACAATCTGATGTCCTATTTTGGTGACATGAACATCGATATCGTCGACGAGGAGTCTCGCGAAACCGGTTATGGCGAGATTGACTCGGAAGAGGAGGAGGGATTCGCCGATCTCGACTCCGTCCGGGGGGTGGAGAATGAGGAAGAGGATGAAGGGATCGACATGACTCCCGGGACCCTTTCCCGCATTGACGATCCTGTCCGGCTTTATCTGAAAGAGATGGGCGCGGTTCCTCTCCTTACGAGGGAAGGGGAAATTGCAATCGCCCAACGGATCGAGGAAGGCCAGAAAGAAGTTTCCGGTATCCTGTTTGGAATGCCCCTGACAGTCCGGAGTATTCTTTCCTTGAGAGAGAAGTTCCAGACCGGCCAGATCGGCATTCGGGAAATCGTGGATGTCATGGAGGAAGAAACTGAAGACGAGCCCGAAGAAGGAGATTCTGCAGCTCTGAGGGATGCGCGGGAGCAGTTCGTGCGGCAGACGGACACCCTTTCCGAGCTTTTTCTGAAGCTGAATGCCATATCCGAAAAATGGAAGGACGCCCAGAAGAATACCGCAAAGAAAAAAGTTCTTCGCGATCAGGCCAGAAAAATCAAGACGGAGATTGTCGAACTGATCATGGAGATGAACCTCCACAGAAAACAGGTCGAACTCATGATTCGTCAGCTGCACGACGTAGTGAACGTTCTCGATGAATCGGAACGGGCTATCGATCACTCGCGTCGTCGTCTCGGAGCGAGCAAGGATGAAATTCTGAAGTCTGTCGGGTTCCTGAAGGCAGGAAAAGACCCGGGCGAACGTTATCGTGATCCGGAAAAACTGGAACTACTGAAAAACTATCAGTCTGCACTGGAAAAGGTTCATGAAGCGGAAGTGGCGGCTCTTCTGTCATCTTCCGAGATCCGAGACAGCCTGAGTCTTCTGGAGGCGGGAGAACAAAAGGTCCGGGAAGCGAAGGCAGAATTGATCAAGGCCAATCTTCGCCTTGTTGTATCGATCGCCAAGCGCTATACCAACAGGGGGCTCCAGTTCCTCGACCTGATTCAGGAAGGCAACATAGGATTGATGAAAGCGGTCGACAAGTTTGAATATAAAAGAGGTTTCAAATTTTCCACTTATGCGACGTGGTGGATCCGGCAGGCCATTACGCGAGCGATTGCCGACCAGGCCCGTACCATCCGTATACCCGTGCATATGATCGAGACAATCAACAAGCTGATTCGGACAACGCGGCATCTGGTCCAGGAGCTGGGCCGCGAACCGTTGCCCGAAGAGTTGGCGAAAGAAATGCAGATGCCGGTAGAAAAAGTGCGGCGTGTGCTGAAGATTGCCCGGGAACCGATCTCCCTCGAAACACCGATTGGGGAGGAGGAGGACAGCCATCTCGGGGATTTTATCGAGGACAAGAAATCGATCTCTCCGATAGATTCGGCTGTTCGGTACGATCTGGTTCGAAAAATCGGAAAAGCACTTTCGTCCCTGACGGAACGGGAGGAAAAAGTGATCCGGTTGCGCTTTGGAGTCGGTGAGTCGACTGATCATACGCTCGAAGAAGTCGGTCAGGACTTTGACGTGACAAGAGAGCGTATTCGCCAGATTGAAGCGAAAGCCTTGCGTAAGCTGAGACATCCTAGCCGAAGCAAGCATCTCAAGAGTTTTGTCGACTGGTAAAGGGGCCTATAGCTCAACGGCAGAGCTACCGGCTCATAACCGGTTGGTTCCAGGTTCGAATCCTGGTGGGCCCACCAAATTAAGCCAGAATGAACCAGAAACGGAAGAAAGGTAGGGACTCGCTTGTCAGAGGACCATTCGGTCCAGGGAACTCTTTCCTTGGTGTACCGTTTACAGACGATGGATGTAGAAGTGTTTCGCCTTGTGGCCGATATACAGGATGCGGCCGAACAGATCCAAACCGCTGTGGCAAAGGTTTCTGATCTCGAAACCCGGGCAGAGGAAACCATGCAGGAAGTGGCGAATCTCGAGGCCCGGCGGAGACAGATAGACCTCGAGCTTCAGGATACAGAGCGGTTGCTGGCGGAAGGGAAAAAAAGGCAGAAGGACCTGAAGCATCCCCGGGACATTCAGGCCTACCTGTCGGAGATGGAATTTCGACGGGATGAAAAGGATCGTCTGGAAGACGAGATGATCAAGAATCTTGAATCCCAGGACCTGTTGAAAAAAAGGCTTGCCGAAATCGAAGCCGAACGTGTTCGCGAGAGAGAATCTCTCGAACTCCTGAAACGCGAAAAAGAAACTGAAAACCGGGCAAGAGAAGAAAAGCTGGCTGCTCTGGACCGGGAAAAAGTGGAAGTCGAACAAGGATTTTCTCAGGATCTTCTCAAAACCTATACCCGTCTCAAGGGTTCTCATCGTAACGGTATTGTTGTGGCCCGTTTGATGGAGGGAACCTGTGAAGCCTGCCGAATGACCCTTCCCCCCCGAACCGTAACGGAGGTGAAAAAAAGACAGCGCATTGTGACCTGTCAGTTTTGCCAGCGATGGCTTTATCTTCCTGAGCGTGGTACGGAAGGGGAAAACGTTTTTCAGGGTTCCAGGGTCAAGGGAGTTTCGCCGACACCGTGATTCTTTATTGTGACGGTGCTTCCCGGGGCAACCCCGGTCCATCTTCCTTGGGATATCTCCTGCAGGAAGATGATGGAAAAGTTGTTTTTTCAGAGGGTCGTGTTCTTCCACCGGGTACGAACAACCAGGCGGAATATCAGGCGTTGGTTGCCGGACTCCGGGCCGCACGTGACCGGGGGGTACGAAATCTGGTCGTCCGGGCGGATTCTGAACTGATGATCCGGCAGATGACGGGAAAGTATCGGGTCCGCAATCCCGGTCTCATGGTTTGCTACGAACAGGCACAAGTTCTCTCCAGGTCTTTCGACACGATTCGCTTTGAGCATGTTCCCAGGGAACAGAATGTTCTTGCAGATCGCCTGGCGAATGAGGCTCTGGACAGATCGGGGAAGAGCTCCTAGCTTCTCCGGGTTTTGCGAAAGATGGGCAGGTGGCCGCCCGGTATATCCGGGAGGAAAGTCCGAGCACCACAGGGCAAGGCGCTGGGTAATCCCCAGTCCCGGTGACGGGAAGGAAAGTGCCACAGAAAAAATACCGCCCGAGAAATCGGGTAAGGGTGAAAAGGCGAGGTAAGAGCTCACCGCGTTTCTGGTGACAGAAACGGCATGGTAAACCCCGCCCGGTGCAAGACCAAATAGGGGGGCTTTTCCGCGCAAGCGGAAAGGAGCCGGCCCGGTTCGTGCCCCCGGGTAAGGTCGCTGGAGGCCGCAGGTAACTGCGGTCCAAGAGTAATGGTCGCCACTGCCAGACTTTGGCAGGACAGAACTCGGCTTATGTCCTGTCTTTCGCAAACCCAGGGAGGAGATGTGCCCCCTTTCCCCCCCATGGATTCTTTTCCAGTCCATCCAGAAGATCCTTTTCATGGGATTTCTCTGTTTTCCGATCCTGTTCATGGCTATATCCGATTTGTTTCTTCTCCAAGCGACAAAAGCGGAACGTCCGAAGCCGATCTGATCGATTCTCCGTGGATTCAGCGTCTGCGGTCGATCTTCCAGCTACAAAGCGCCCGTCTGGTTTTTCCTTCTGCCGAGCATTCCCGTTTTGTCCATTCATTGGGGGCGATGCATATTGCCGGCCGTTTTGCCCTGCATCTTTATCCGAGTTTTTCCCGTTCCTATCCGGGCCTTCTTTCGCCACCCCTCTTTGAAGAACTTCTTCGCGTCTCTGCTCTCCTGCATGACATCGGACATGGTCCGTTCTGCCATTTTTTCGACGAACATGTTCTGAACCCCAAGTTTGCCCTATCCCACGAACGTCTGGGTCAGATTCTGATCCGTGGCCCTCTGAGAGAAATTATCGAAGGGATCGACCGGTCACCTTCGGCTCCTTTTACGCCGGGTGAGCGATTGTCCGCGGACTGGGTGGCATATCTGATCGGAAAAGGCAGCGGACCCAACCCGGTCCCTTCCGACATGCCGCAGCTTGCGACGTTGAAGCCCCTGTTTTCAGGTCTTTTCACCGTGGATAATCTGGACTATGTCCTTCGGGATTCCTATATGTGCGGAGTGGCCATCGGACCGGTCGACCTGGAGCGCCTTCTTTACTACGCACATATACGGGAAGGAAAACTGGCTCTGCATCGTTCCGGGCTGGGAGCTTTCGAGATGTTTGTGACAGCTCGGGCCTTCATGTATCGTCAGATCTATTTTCACCGGACGACACGTTTGTTCGACATGGCCCTGAGAGACCTGATCGGAGAAACGATGGATGTCTGGGGACTGGTGGATCCGGTAGAAAATCTGTCCGTCTATCAGGAATTGACGGATCAATCTCTTCTGGAAACCGTTCGACGTTGGCGAGATTCTTCGGACGCCGCAAAATCGGATTTGGGAAACCGATGGCGGCGTTTTCTGGAAAGAAAGAAGGAGTGGCGACTGGTTTACGAAAAGGAGGATGTTCAGACAACGATCTTCGGCCCACCGGATCAGATCGGTCAGGATCTCGAGGAGCGGATAGGCGCCTGGGGAGAAAGGGCGTCTTTTCGGGTGGATGTGGCCTACAGGGACAACAGGCCGGAAAATCCATGGAACTTGGGTGACCGCCAAATTCTGATCTACGATCCTCTTTCGGGAAAACTGGTTCAGGATCCATTGGCCGAAATGCTGGAACGCCTTCCCGTGCGACAGCTTGCGGTCCGTGTCTTTGCCCGTCCGGAACAGGTGGATCTGGGTTTGATCCAACGAGTTCGCCGATATTTTGAAAAAGAACCGGCAAAGTAAGGCGTAGAAGTTAGTCGGCTGCCTGGCAGCTCGAAGATGTGCTAGAATGCCGGGTGATCCGGTGATTCCGGAACGTTTCCGTCAAAGAGCGTGGAAACGACAGAGAAGACAGGTGTTCCGAATTCGAACCCTTTGTCCCGCAGGTATCGAGGAGGGGTCCATGACGTTTCTGGTGATCGCTGTTCTGTGCTTACTGATTATTGGTCTCGGTGTCGTTGCCCTTTCCCTGGGTTTGGGCATCCGCCATCCTGTGAGATCGGCCGTTGCCCTTACCCTGGGAAGTCTTGTGGTCCTGGGCGGTTCCTTGATGCTCTACGAAGCTCTATCCCGCCGGTCCGAAGAAGCGATGGTTGACCGGACGGTGACGAGTCTCTATAAATACGTCGATCTGAGGGCCGAATGGCTAAAAACCCATCTCCACCCTGTTAAAAAGACCCGTAGTGGGAAAGTCGTACTGCCCTCCCCCACTGACGGGAAAGCCGGAAGCCAATAGCCCGTTCCCTTCCGAAGAGCGGGGAGGCTGCCGGAGCTTTTCAGCCGTGGCTGTCAGGACAAGAGCCTTTGTGTTGTGAAGGATGGCCCTGACATAATGGTCCACGGAAAAAGATCCTGAGGAAGAGATGTAGCGTCCATGTCTTTTTCGGGGTCTCCCGTCATTATAGGCGGCCAGCGCGTCCGAAACGCTTCTGTATCTTTTGAGGAGATACGCAAGATATTTTGTGCCATAACGGATGTTCACCCATGGGTTGTACAGGGTTTGTGGTGCTCCCCTGAACCCCAGCCAGCGTGCCGTTCTGAACGTGACCTGCATCAACCCCCTGGAAATGTCGTGAATTCTTCTTTCTCTTCTAAACTTGTGGGAGTTGAAGCGGGATTCACGTTCGATGACTGCAGCGACAAGAACCGGATTGACATGGTCCTGACACGCTATCCGCGTGATCGCCGTATGATAGGGAACGGTACTGCTCAAAAGATGGGCTCCAAGGCACCACGATACAGACTGATGAATCAGCCAATTCACTCGTACCTCGCTAACGGGAGCTTTTCCGGATTGCTGGCTCCCAATGTTTTTCCCGCATGTTCTTCGATGATTACATTTTATTATCAGGAGGCTGGTCTGGTCAAGAAAAAATGAGAGATGTTGAGATTGAAGGATATTTTTGATGATCGGATCGAAAGAAGACTGAAATCTCTGAGTTTCTGGGGAAATTGGCAAAAGGAAACTGTTTTCGGGAGAAATCGGGAATGGCTGGAAGGCCTTTATCTGGAAGGCAAAATGGAAGGTCCAATCCGACCCAAGGACACACGGTCGACAGGTGGATCTCGAAACTCGGTCTTGGAACGCGCGGAATGGCGAGAGAATGGGTACGGGAGGGCAGACTTTCTTTCGAAGATGGTCGTTCGGTGGACTCAGTCGAACGGTTCGTCGAAGGAGATGCAGGACGGGAGCCTGTTTTCCTGCTGGATGGGAAGGCTCTTTTTCCGGACCCGCCCAGGGTTTTTGCGTGCAATAAGCCCAGGGGTTCTCTGGTTACGCGAACCGATCCCAAAGGACGGAAAACGGTTTTCCATTCCCTCTCCTTTCCTGCCGGAAAGGAGCCCGGTCTGGAGATGTCGCGTATGATGCCGGTGGGACGTCTCGATCAGGCTTCCGCCGGCCTGATCCTTCTGACGAACCGTCCTTCCGCGCTATCTCATCTTCTGGATCCCGATCGCGATTTTCCCAGGGAATACCGGGTGCAGATCCGACCGTTCCTGAAACGGGAAGATTGGGAGAAGGGTCTTTCCGGAGGAATGTGGGCGAAGGCTCTTGGATTCAAGGAGGTGGATGCCCGGATCGAAAAAGAAAATTCCCGGACGACGTGGTTGAGGTTGGGGCTGAGGGAAGGCAAGAACCGGGAGATCCGGCGATTGTTCGATGAAGGGGGCTATGAAGTCCTCCATCTGATCCGAGTCCGTCTTGGTCCGTTCGAACTGAAAGATTTGGCGCCCGGAAGGCTTGTGGACGTTTCCCGATTTTTTCTTCGAGGAGACGAAATCGTACTTGACATAATACTTGACATGTCCCGTTCCGGAGATATAATTGAAGTGAAAGAAGACGGAGCGGTCCTCTCCCTTCGGAAGAAGGATGCGTTCCGCAAAGGTTGATCCGGTTCTTGAGGCCGGATCCTGAGATGATCACGTTTTCAGAATGTTGGGAGGATTCGAAAATGACAAGCCTTTTGAGATGGGACCCCGTAAGGGAACTGGAAGACTTGGGGCGCCGCCTGACTCCTGTTTTTGCGCGGATGCCGCAAGAAACGAGAACGGATGAGCGGCAGGCGATGACTGCCGTGGATTGGGCTCCCGTCGTGGATATTGCCGAAGATGGGGAAGCTTATCACGTAACGGTGGAATTGCCGGAGATTCGTAAGGAGGATGTCAAGGTTTCCATTGAAAACGGGATATTGGCCATTTCGGGGGAGCGCAAAAGGATCTCGGAAGAGAAGGACGGGAAAAGATTCCACCGTATTGAACGTCTTTACGGGAGTTTCCTCCGCAGTTTCTCTCTTCCGGATGACGCCGATCCTCAACGGGTCACTGCAACAATGAAGGACGGCGTATTGAACGTCAAGATCGAAAAACTGGCCGAAACGAAGCCACGGTCAGTCGAGATCGAGGTCGGTTAAGACCCCGGGTCCTGAGAGGACCATGACGAGGGGAAGGCTCTGTGCCTTCCCCTTTTTTATTGTCCTTGAAAGAACGGTTTGTTTGCCGATCGCAGCCTTTTGTCCTACAATGAAATCCGGTTGACACCATCATTCATTGTTACGATTGCGAATCCCGTTCCGGTGCGGGAGGGGAAAGGAGAACAATAGAACAGGTCCGGTAAGGGTACCGGACTTTCTTCCGTCCATTATGATCAATCTCGTCAATCTCTCGAAACACTATCCTTCCAAGACTCTTTTCGACAACTTGTCTCTCAAGATCAGTCTCAAGGAACGAATGGCAATCGTTGGTCCCAACGGGGCGGGGAAATCGTCTCTGCTCAAAATGATAGCGGGGCTCATGGAGCCGGATTCCGGGCAAATCGTTCTGCCTGTCGGAGCCCGGATCGGATACCTCCCTCAGGATCTGGAGATTGTGTCGGACCGGTCAGCCGTTCATGAGGTCGTTGGCGGGGATCAAAACCTCCAGCGCATCGAAGATGAAATGCAGGAAATCGAAGGAATGATGTCCCGACCCGGACATTCTGAAGCGGAAATGAACCGTCTGTTGTCGCGCTATGGCGATCTTCAGACCCGGTTTTCTGCGTCCGGCGGGTTCGAGCAGGAGGCAACCGCCCGGAAGATCCTCTCCGGACTCAACTTTTCCGATGCCCAGATGGACACACGTGTTTCGGCCCTTTCCGGCGGGTGGCGCATGCGTGTGGCTTTGGCCCGGACGCTTGTCACCCGGCCCGAAATCCTTCTTCTGGACGAACCGACCAATCATCTGGATATTCCTTCGATCGAATGGCTGGAGGATTTCCTGAACGATTTCGCCGGATCGGTTCTTCTGATATCCCACGACCGCACGTTCATGAATCATGTCGTAAACGGCGTTATTGAACTTTCCCAGGGGAGAGCCAAGGTTTATCACGGCAACTACGACCTTTACCTCGAGCAAAGGGAAGCGCAGAAAGAAGCTCTTGAATCGGCCTACGAACGGCAACAGAAGGAGATTGCCCACATGCAGTCGTTCGTCGACCGCTTCCGGGCGAAGGCGACGAAGGCCACCCAGGCGCAGAGCCGTTTGAAAGCCCTCGAAAAGATCGAGAGAATCGAACTCGACGTCGAGGAAAAAGCGGTCAAGTTCAAGTTTCCTCAACCCCCTCGTTCCGGAAACGTGGTCCTGACACTCGAAGATGTGACCAAGTCTTTCGGAGAGCGCCGCATCATTCCCCCGTTTCGTTTCGTCCTTCACCGGGGATCAAAGATCGCGCTTGTCGGGCCGAACGGAGCTGGAAAATCGACCCTGTTGAGGATCATGGCGGGCGTTCTGAAACCCGATTCCGGAAAATGTGTTCCGGGAACCAATGTGACATTGACGTATTTTGCACAGCATCAGCTTGAAACGCTTGAACCGCACCATACCGTACTCGAAGCCATGGAAGCCGCCGCCGAAGAGTCCGAGAACCAGACGCGTATCCGGAGCCTTCTGGGAGCCTTTCTGTTCCGGAAAGACGATGTCTACAAGAAAGTCTCGGTTCTTTCCGGCGGAGAAAAAAGCCGTCTGGCCTTGGCGAGGATGCTTCTTGTGCCGTCGAATTTCATTCTCCTGGACGAACCGACAAACCATCTTGATATCGCCTCCCGGGAATGTCTGGAAAAAGCGCTTTCCGCCTATACGGGAACCCTGGTCTTCATTACGCACGACCGTCATTTGATCGAAGCTATCGCCACGGACATTATCGAAGTGGTTCCCGGAAACATTCAACCCTATCTGAATACTCCCTATACGATTTATCTTGAGAAGCGCCGTCCCCGGACGGGCGAACCCATGGTCTTGCCGGAAACCGGTCCGTCTGTATCGAAAACGGCTGAGGGTCCTCCGGAGAAATCGAACGGAGATGCGTCCGTCATCCGGAAGAGACTTGAAAAAATCGAGCGGGACATGGACGAGTTGACAGGTGCGATCGCTTTTCTGGACGCCGAACTTGCCTCTCCCCGGCTGACGGAGAATCCGGATTACAAAGCCAAGAGCGAACGGAAAAAACTCGAGCAAAAGCGACAGGAAGCCCTGAAACGCCAAGAAGTCCTGACCCGGGAATGGGAGAAGGAAGCTGCGCGCATCGACTCCTAGCGAAATGTTTCCACCGGGATGCATCAACGGACCATGTCCTTTGATTTGAGTGACAAACAATCTTTTTCGGGGTTCAGTCCCGGACGCAGGAGACTCCCAGGAATGTCGATACCAAAGCTTGTGATAGATTCTTCACCCGTCACGTTTTACTACCACCGAAACTGCTCCGACGGATTTGGTGCGGCCTGGTCGGCCTGGAAGAGTCTTTCCGGCCGAATACAGCTGCATCTCGTCCCGGTGGCCTATGGGGACCCGCTTCCTCCGTTCCCGGAAGGCGGGACAGTTTATGTGGCGGATTTCTCCTTTTCTCCGGAAGTGGTTCTGGATCTGAAAAAAAGGAACCGAAGGGTCATTGTTCTCGATCATCACAAGACGGCGTACGAAAAGATGGCCGGAAAGTTTGCCGAAGATCCCGACATCTACTTCGATATGACGCATTCGGGTGCGGCGATCAGCTGGTTCCACTTTCACGCGGACAAACCAGTGCCAAATCTGATCCGCCTGATCGAAGACAAGGATCTCTGGAAATGGGAGCTACCCTTCAGCCAGGAGGTCAACACGGCCCTTGCCTCCTATCCGTTCGACCTGGAATTGTGGGACCGTTTTGACCGGGAGATGGGAAACGGGCCGATTTCGGAAAACTGCGAGCTTGTCCGTGAAGGGAAAACCATTCTTCGTTATCAGTCCCAGATTCTTCGGGCCGCTGTCCGGGATACGGCCTCCCGGGGACGCTTTCCGGGCGGAATGGAAGGGATCTTCGTCAATTCCCCGGTATTGAACTCGGAGATCGGCGGATTCCTGAAACCGGAATCCCCGATGGTCGTGATTTGGTCCCATCGGTCTGATGGCCGTATTTCCTACAGTCTTCGGTCTTCCGCGGAAGGACCGGATGTTGCCCGGATTGCCGAAGGATTCGGAGGAGGAGGACACGCGCGTGCGGCCGGATTCATTTCCGACCGGATCGTGCATGAATCTCTCCCCGGAACCGTAAAATCCTGACGGACAATTCTGTGCGCTATTGAACGTCTTTCAGGTAAGAACAATCAGGAAAAAAACTTTTTCAGAACGGAAAAGGAAAACGATGACTCGATCGGATGGAAGAAAATCGGAAACCTTGCGCCCCCTGTCGATGCAGATTGGGGTCAACCTCTATGCGGAAGGAAGCGTTCTGGTAGAAATGGGGAACACGAAGGTTCTTTGCACGGCCAGCGTGGAAGAAAAGGTACCCCCTTTTCTGAAAGATCAAGGGAAAGGCTGGATCACAGCCGAATATGGGATGCTTCCCCGGGCGACACACGAACGGAATTCCCGGGAAGCGACAAAAGGAAAACAGACAGGCAGGACACAGGAGATCCAGCGTCTGATTGGAAGAAGCCTCCGTTCGGTTGTTGATACGCGCCGGATGGGAGCCCGGACGGTGACGGTGGACTGTGATGTCCTCCAGGCCGACGGGGGAACCCGGACCGCTTCCATTAGCGGAGGATTTGTTGCGATGTGTCTTGCCTTTTTCGAGCTTCATAAGAGAGGTCTGATGACCGACTGGCCTGTCCGCGAATATCTGGCTGCCGTTTCTGTCGGTGTCGTGGAAGGCGTTCCGGTGCTTGATCTGTGCTATACGGAAGACAGCGGCGCCGAAACCGATATGAACCTGGTCATGACGGAGTCCGGCCGCTTTGTGGAAATCCAGGGAACGGCGGAAGAGGCTCCTTTCTCCCGGGAATCTCTGGACACCCTCCTTCGACTGGGGGAGAAGGGCATTCAGGAGGTCATTGCTTGCCAGAAAACCGTTTTCCGCTTCCCGGGTGCTGTTCATCCTTGAAGAGAAGGATCCTTCTGGCTTCCGGGAATGTCCACAAACTCGAAGAGTTTCGCCGGCTTTTGCCGGAAGGTTATTCGGTTGAGCCCTCGCTTCCGGACACGTTCTTCCCGCCGGAAGACAGGGAAACCTATTTCGGGAACGCCTGTCTCAAGGCGAATGCCTGTTTTCCGGCCCCGGATCGCCTGATTCTGGCAGATGATTCCGGTCTGGAGGTGGACAGTCTGGACGGTCGTCCGGGAATTCTATCTTCCCGATTCGCCGGTGCCGGAGCAAGCGCCCTGATGAACTGCCAGGCGCTTATCCGGGAAATGAAGACCGTCCCCCCGGAGAAACGGACTGCCCGCTTCCGGTGCGTCCTGGTCCTGCTGGATGGAAATTCCGGGCGGTTGATCGGTTCGGCCCAGGGTGTCGTGGAGGGACGACTGACCAAAGGGATACTCGGAGAAGGCGGTTTCGGATACGACCCCTTGTTCATCCCGGATGGATTTCAGGTTACGTTCGGCATCCTCCCTTCTTCGATCAAGGACCGGATTTCCCACCGGGCTGTCGCCGTCCGGAATCTGGTGAATCTTCTCGAAAGTCTGTCGGCATGACTTCCCGGAGGGATTTCGACAGTGACTGGGGACAGTGGTTATGGGTGAGCCTTCCTGGCGACCGCCTTGACGCGGAAGACGTCCGTTGGCTTCAACGGATTCGACCGGGAGGCGTGGTCTTGTTTTCTGAAAACGGGACGCGGGCCCAGGATGTGGCGAAACTGGTGTCCGGAGTCCGGAAGGCGCTTTCCCCTTTGGATGTCTGGATTGCCATCGACCAGGAGGGAGGGCGCGTTGCCCGCCTGAAAGAGGGAGTTCCCTGCCTGCCTCCCGCCAGGATATTAGGAGACCGGGAAGACCTTTCCGGGGTCTTCCGGTCTGCGATGGAGCTCGGACGGGCTCTTCGCCAGACAGGTGTCGATATCGATTTCGCTCCTGTGATGGATATCGACTCCAATCCGGAGAACCCGATCATCGGGGATCGGTCTTTTTCCCGAAACCCCTGGGAGGTTGTCCGTCGCTCCATGGCGTTCTCCCATGGACTGGAATCAGGAGGGGTCATTCCCTGTGGCAAGCACTATCCGGGGCATGGGGATACTCTTCTGGATTCCCATCTGGCCCTGCCTTCGGTGAACGCATCCAAAGATATTCTTCTTGAACGGGAGTTCCTGCCGTTCGAGATGGCGATCCTGGAAGGAATTCCGATCCTGATGTCGGCGCATGTCCTGTATCCCGAATTCGACAAACGCTGGCCTGCGACGTTGTCCCGTAAGATCATGACAGAGATGTTGCGCAAGAAGAGCGGTTTTGGTGGGCTTCTGTTGTCGGATGATCTTTCCATGGCGGCTGTCGGGAAAACATTTCCGTTTCCCGTCGTGGTGGAACGGGCTCTGGCGGTCTCCTGCGACGGTCTTCTGGTTCTCAAATCCCGGGAAAAACCCTTGGAGGCTCTTGAGATCATCCGGCGGTTGGCTTCGAAGAATCCTTCTCTCTGGCAGGGACGTCTCGTGCGATCGCTTGCTCGCCGGGCGCGGATCGGGAAAAGAATTGCGGCTTACCGCGAAGTGGCCGGGAGGTTTTCGTGACGGAAATCGGGGGGAATCGGTCACAAGGTGGCGTGGCACTGTTTGATTCAGGAGTGGGAGGCCTGACAGTCCTTCGCCATTTTCTGGAAATCTTTCCGGAACTGGATTTTACCTATCTGGGAGATATGGCCCGTTTTCCATACGGGACGAAATCCCGGGAGACGATCCTTCGCTTTGCCCGGGAGAACGTCCTGTTTCTGAACACCCTCCGCCCTTCTTTGATTGTTGCGGCCTGTTTTACCGTTTCGAGTCAGGTTCTCCCCGAGCTCTCCCGGGAGTTTCCCGATGTTCCGATCGTCGGAGTTCTCGATGCCGGTGCTCGCGCTGCCTGCAACCTGACACGAACCGGCTCGGTGGGTGTTCTCGCGACGGAAGGCACCATTTCCAGTCAGGCGTATCCTCTGGTTATCCGGGAGTTGTCCGGGAACTCCGTTCACGTTTACGGGCAAGCCTGCCCATTGTTTGCCCCGATGGTGGAAGAAGGTGTGACGGAAGGACCCATTGCAGAACTGGTGGCCCGAAAATATCTCGAACCCTTTCTGAATGTTTATCGGGACGTCGATACCATTATTTTGGGCTGCACGCACTATCCGCCACTCAGGAAGACGCTGGAGACTCTTTTACCAGGGGTTGTTTTTGTGGATCCGGGCCAGGAGTTGGCCAGGGAGTTCCTGCGGTCGGGGGAGATTGGTTGTCGAGGAAGCTCACTGCGGGAAAGACGATTTTATGTCACCGACAGCCCCGAACGGTTTGTCCGGATCGGGGAAAATCTTCTGGGCCAACAGATCCGGATGCTCCCGGAAGTGCTTACGCTTCCCGACCCGCCTGTCTGGACGCCGTCTCCAGAAATTGCCCGAGAAGTTTCCGTGAAAGAGGATGGTCGGCCTGTCGTTCCGGGTGCCACTGTACCCCCAGGAAGAAGGGGAGCCGGGGGTCGATAATCCCTTCGGCGATTCCGTCCGGTGAGCGGGCGAAGATCTCCAGATGGTCTCCCAGACGATCGAGAACCTGATGATGGAAGCTGTTGACGGGAGGAGTTTCTTCCGGGAGCCAACCCGGACCTTTTGTCAGATAAAGGGGATGAGTGCCTTCCCGATGTTCTATCGCCGACCGACCGGAGGTTGGCAAATCCTCGACCAGTGTCCCGCCCCTGTAGACATTCATCATCTGGAATCCTCCGCAGATTCCCAGGACCGGTTTCTGATTTTCTTCGAAGATTTTCAGAAGAGCCATTTCGGTTTGAACGCGACTGTCTGACATGAGGGTATTGTTCCAGAAAGTTCTTTCCTGCCGGTAGAAGGCAGGGGAGATGTCCGGTCCGGACCCGGACAGAACCAGTCCGTCGAGAATGGTCCAGAGATCGTCAGGAAGTTCGATTGTTGAGGGAAGAATAAGAGGTACGGCGCCGGAATCTGCGATGTAGCGGGCGTAGGATTCTTTGAGAAAGAACCGGGCATGATGCCCGGTTCTTTCAGGTTCATAGTCGGATGTGATTCCGATCAGAAGAGGTTTGTCACCGTTCTTCATGAGCGGGCGATGCCGGGCTCTGGGAAGTTTTTCGGTTCCCGTAGGAAAAACGGTTTCCGTTGGCAGAGGAACGAGGTCTTCCCTGCTGCATCCGGTCCGTCCGGAAACGATTTTCGCCCCGCGGAGTCCTGTCCGAAGATCTTCCGAAAGTCGGACGACGGGTGAAGGATTTGCGCAGGCTCTGCTCGCTGAGGGGGACGGAGTGGGGAGAGTGCGGAATGGGTTTTCCCGCCATGGTTTCAATCGACCTTACGATGTCCCGGTCGGCCGGATGGAAAAAGGACAGGGCCCGTCCCGAACGTCCCGCCCGTCCCGTTCGGCCGATCCTGTGGACATAGTCCTCGGCCGTCTGCGGCAGGTCATAATTGATGACGTGGGTGATCCCGTCGATATCGAGACCCCGTGCCGCCACGTCCGTGGCAACCAGAACCTTGAGATCGCCCCGGCGGAAACGGCTCAGGACCCGGTTTCTGACGGGCTGGGATTTGTCACCGTGAAGGGCGTCCGAAGGGTACCCCGCATCGTTCAGTGCGATTGAAAGGTCCTCTGCACTACGCTTTGTTCGTGTAAAAATGATGACCTGGCCAGTTTCGGATTTCCCTTCATCCAGAACTTTCTTGAGAAGTCCGAGTTTCTGGGACCCATGAGAAACGGTGATCCATTCCTGCTGGATATGGTCCGATCCTTTCCGTTCCGGCTCGACACGCACGATGATGGCGTCGTTCTGGAAAGTGGCGGCGAGTTCCTGTATCCGGGGAGGACAGGTTGCCGAAAAGAGAAGGGACTGACGTCCTTTTGGAAGTTGCCGGACAATTGTGTTGATGTCGGGCAGAAATCCCATATCGAGCATCCGGTCTGCTTCGTCGATAATGACGAGAGATGTATTCGACAGGGTCAGGTTGTTCCGCCGGGCATGATCCAGAAGTCGTCCCGGTGTAGCGACGACGATATCCCAGTTTCTCTTCAGATTTCTTTCCTGCCGGATGAAATCCACTCCTCCGACAAGAAGAACCGCGTTTGTGTGCAGATATTTGGAGTAGTCCTTGGCGGCCTGATGAATTTGGGTTGCCAGCTCCCGGGTTGGAGAGAGGACGAGGGCCCGTATCCGGATCCCGTGCCGCCGTCCTTCGGCGATTTTGTGGAGAACCGGCAGAAGAAATCCTCCGGTTTTCCCCGTTCCCGTCTGGGCTATTCCCAGGAGGTCGCGGCCGTCGATCACGTGGGGAATGGATTGGTTCTGGATGGGGGTAGGAGAGGCGTGTCCAAGATCGTTCAGGGCGCGGAGAATTTCCGGAGAAAGTCCGAGTGCTTCAAAAGTCATGACTGTCCTTTGCTTGATATAAGTGAGAGAAAATGCGTTCTTTCCGCCTTCGCGCCTCCGGCAGAAATTCTGCTGGAGGTGACCGGCCAAGGCGTTCAGGGGGAACGACACTTTCCTCTCGAACGTCAAGCTGACGGGAGGTATTTCAGGCAGGTCACAATCGATGTAGGGCGTGGTGAACGGCTCATCGTCAGAGCATAACCCTGACTCCAGACATTTTAATCTCAACGGGCGAGGAAAATCAAGGAAGTCGGCGGGTGTTCCAGAAAACGCTTGTCCAGGGAGGAAAACTTGCCGGAGTCCGGAGACTTCTTGAGGGGAGGCGAAAATTCCATTACAATAACCCGACAGGAATAGAAATGTCCTTAAAGATGTTCTGTCTGGAACGAATAACTTATTATATGGGGTTCCCGCACCGTCCTCCTGATAAGGGCGATACGGAGGGGAACTGTTCATTGCGATCGGAAAGGAGAAAATAGATGAAGAATCCACTGGATTCCCTGTGGGGAACAGTCATTGCCGGGTTCGCCCTGACGGGGATCCTGTTTTTTGTCGTTCGCGCCCTTGTCAATGCCTGATCGGCAGAGAGACAAGCTTTGCGTGCGTCTGTGACAGAGCGAAAAAATTGCAATGAAGGACTGCAATCTAAGGAAACGGATGTCGGTTTGGAGAAAATCCGGCTGATTCATCAATCAAAAACACTAAGGAGTCGTCACAGATGGAAAAAGAAGCCACAGAACTGATTGTCCGGTGGGGACACTTTCTGGCCGGGATCATGTGGATCGGAATATTGTATTACTTTAATTTCATTCAGGTGCCCTTTCTCAAGGCGGTTTCCCCGGAAGGCAAAGCCGAAGCGTTCAAGCATCTCGTTCCCCGTGCGCTGTTTTTCTTCCGTTGGGCTGCACTCCTGACCGTCTTGTTCGGATTGTCGATCCTTGGCCAAAGAGGAATCCTTGTACAGGCCTATACACTCCACAAGGGAGCTGCGGTTATCGGAATGGGCGCATGGCTCGGCACTATCATGCTGTTGAACGTCTGGGGACTGATATGGCCAAACCAGAAGAGAGTCCTCGGCCTTGTTCCGGCGACCCCCGAAGAAAAAGCCAAGGCGGGACGCATTGCCTTTCTGGCTTCCAGGACGAATACCATGCTGTCGATTCCCATGCTTTTCTTCATGGGGGCTTCCAGTCATGGAGCAGCCCTGTTCCATTAAACAGATCCATTGCCCCGGATTTTCGGGGCGGAATATCAAAACGCCGGGGATTCCCCGGCGTTTTTTTTGTCGGTTTTTTCGGGACTAGGTCCTTGATGCCATATACTGGAGGAGATAGCCGAAAACGAGAAGACCGATCAAGGCCTTCAGGACCATAACAAGAATCTTGTACACATGATGGTTCTCTTCCCCTCCGTGCCGGGGAGGTTCTTTGTCTTCCCGTCGCCCGGAGAGGGTATTTCTCATGCGAGAACCTTCTTGGTCCTGACGACAAGGGGGATCCCTGATACGGAAACGGGAGGATCGACCAGAAGAAATTCATAGAGGAGAGGAACGGCGGTCGGAATATTGACATCCAGGATTTCAAGCGGCGTCAGCTTTTCAATGGCCATGACGATTGCGCGGAGGCTGTTTCCATGGGCTACGACCAGAATGTTTTCCCCGTCCAGAAGCGGAGGGAGGATATTTCCCTCAAAATAGGGAAGGACCCGTTCGGCTGTGGTTTTGAGGCTTTCTCCTCCTGGCGGGCTCACATCATAGCTTCTCCGCCAGACATGCACCTGTTCGGCTCCGTATTTTTTGGCGGTTTCGTCCTTGTCCAGTCCCTGAAGGTCGCCGTAATGCCGTTCATTCAGTGCGGAACTGTAAGTGACAGGGACATTCGAAAGGTCTCCGGTTTCGAGGATGATGCGAAGGGTTTCCTGGGCGCGTCGCAACCGGGAAGAGAACGCGTGCGAAAAAGTCTTCCCCCGTAAATGTTCACCCGCTCTTTTGGCTTCCTCTCGACCCAGCCCGGTCAGTTCGACATCGACCCATCCGGTGAACCGGTTTTCAAGATTCCACTGGCTTTGTCCATGGCGAACAAGGACAAGAATTCCGGGTGATTTTTGAAGATTGGGTGTTCGACTGTCCGCCACGGGGTCCTCTCAGTTTTGGGTGAATGCCGGTCGAATCCCCGATTGCCGGAGGTTCAGGGGCTCCGAAGGATGATGGGACCCATTTTGCGCAAGGTTGTTGGTTTTTTCAAGAGTAGGGAAAAAGAAATCCGGATGCGCTTTCTTCGGCGTGGTAGGAAGAACGGACGAGCGGGCCGGAGGCCACGTGTGCGAAGCCTTCCTTTCGGGCAAAACGGGCCCAGTCTTCAAACTCTTCCGGCGTAACGTAACGTTCGACGGGAAGGTGTGATGCTGAGGGGGAAAGATATTGTCCGAGAGTCAACATGGAGCAGCCGGCCGTCCGGAGGTCCCGGATGACCGAAACGACTTCTGCGTCCGTCTCACCGAGACCTAACATGAGGCCGGACTTCGTCGGTACGGAAGGGTGCCGCCGGCTGAAATGCGAGAGTAGCTCGAGTGAATGCCTGTAGTCGGCTCCGGGACGGACTTTTCTGTATAGCCGTGGGACTGTTTCGATATTATGGTTGAAAAAATCGGGCAGGTTGCGCGAAAGCGTATCGACGGCCAGAGGAAGGCAACCCCGGAAGTCCGGGACGAGAATTTCGATCCGGACCGAAGTTGTGGTCTGGCGCAGGGCTTCGATCACAAAGGAAAAATGGCGGGATCCCCCGTCGGGAAGATCGTCCCGGTCGACCGATGTGATGACGACATGGCGAAGGTTCATGCGCACGACGGATCGGGCGACCCTTTCCGGTTCCCCCGGGTCGGGGGGGAGGGGTTTTCCGTGGTCAACGTCGCAGAAGGGACAGGACCGAGTACACAGATTTCCGAGAATCATGAAGGTGGCCGTCCCCTTCCGGAAGCATTCCCCGATGTTGGGGCAACGTGCTTCTTCGCATACTGTGTGGAGGCCTTCACGGGAAAAGCGAGTACGAAGGGCGATCACGTCCGGATGCAGAGGAGATGTTACCCGGAGCCAGGAAGGTTTTGGACCGGGAAGAAGTCGTTGGTGTGTGTGCATCTCTGAAATTGCGTCCAGGGGCAAGAACCTTATTCTTTCAGAAGACCTCTTCCGGAAAAGATCGGTCTTGGTGGGAGTCGAAAAATTGATAATGGATTTTTTTAGCTTAACATGACGGTAGAAAACCGGCAAGATCCGTCCGCTCTACATCCAGGTACTGGCGTGCGAGCGGACAAAGTCCCAGTCGATATTGAAGTCCGAGTGGTTCCATGTTCTCTGGACAGGAGGAGTGGCGTTCGAAGTCCACTCGATATGACGGATGAAAGGTTTTACGACTGACAGGCCCCGGCGGTTCTTGAGAATCAGGATGGAGAAGGACTGGCTTTTCCCGGGATTTTTTCCGGGTGCGGGGTTACGGGAGTGATACTTGGTGACTACGCCGACTTCTCCGTCTGACAGCTCCACGACGGTTCCTACCGGGTAGATCCCCATACTGAGAAAAAATTTCACGCTCCACTCGGGATCGAGGGATTCCCGGGACGCTTCCAGAATGTTTCGGAGAGCCTTGGAGGGAGAGATTCCCTGTCGATAGGAACGGTCGGACGTCATGGCGTCAAACGTGTCCAGGATCATGATCGCACGCGTGACGCTGTCCGTTGCATCATAGAGGACTTTGTCGGGGTAACTTCGGCCTTTGCGCCGGACATGGTGCTCGCCAGCCACCCGGGCGACCAGGGGAGGCAGATTGCTGTGTTCGGCAAGAAGCTTCTGTCCCATGACCGGGTGGTCCTGTATGATGTCCCAGTCCTCCGGGGTCAGTGGAGTTGGCTTGTGAAGGATTTCCGGAGGGATATGGACTTTCCCCAGGTCGTGAAACAGACCGGAAAGTCCCCACAGGACGGCATCTTCCTGTGTGCTCCCCTGAAAGTGGGCCAGATAAAGAGACAGAAACATCGTGTTGACGGAATGGATGAATGTTTCGTCGTCCGTTGACTGGAGGTGAGCGAGGAACAGATAGGCGTCAGGATATTGTCGGCCCAGCTTTTCGACCTCTTCCAATGCGTTCAGGAACGGAGTCGTGTCGATCTTCCCGGATTCGGGCATCCGGCGAAGCTCTTCGAAAAGAGCCTTGTATTTGTAAACAAGGTACTTGTGCAGGCTCGTCAGCATCTCCGCAACCTTATAGGAGGGCAGAGAAACTTCCCTCAGAAGGGGAGGAGGAGTCTCCGGAACGGGAGGTGGCAATGCGGTGTTGTTCTGTTCGGAAGCCTCCTCGTCAACGGTGACCATGGCGACTCCGAGCGCCTTGAGCCGGTCGATGTCTTCCGTCGACCGGATGTGAAAACGGTGGGCCAGAAAGGGTGTTTCCAGCCAGCTTTTGTCGATGCCGATCACATGGTCTCCGACCTTGAGCCGGCTGACGGGAATTGTCCGGTATTTTTTCAAGGATCCGGCTTCCCGGAAAAGGAAAAGACGTAAGGTTCTGTCAAGGTTACGGACCGATTTTCCGAAAAGGAAGACCGGAAAAGAACCCGAGACAGCGCAATTTTTGCCAGACAGCCAATCGATCCGCTCAATCCGGTCGTTCCTCCGAAAAAAACATGGGGCTTATTGGAAACATTTGTTCCGATGAAATCCCAGCTGTCGTCGTCGGAAATGACTCCGAAGCCGGACAATCCGAAAGTGAGGCTTTCCCGTTGCGTAAAGCCACGTTTTTGGCATTCTGTCAGACTTTGCGGAAGTTCGCAATTTATCGAGAAGCGCATAATATCTCCGGACCTCAGTCCGGAGATATTTTCAGGCGTGTCGCTGACTTTCTGTTTCTTGCGCAGAATCCTGCTGAAGACATTCAAGTATCGGCTGTATCCGACTCCCGAACAGGAAACCCTTCGGACCCAGCAACGGGAAGAGTGCCGGTGGCTTCACAATC
>JAKAYA010000052.1 GCA_021826965.1 Nitrospirota bacterium | reverse complement strand
GCCGTGATCGGGACGCCGATGTCCCCCCGATCCCCTTCGACGTCCGTCCCTATCCGTTCCAGCAAGAGATTCTGGACCGCCTGGAAGCCGAGCGGGACGTGCACGGTTCTTTCCGAAATCTGATCGTCAGCGCCACCGGAACTGGCAAGACGGTGGTCGCCGCCTTCGACTTTCGCCGTTTCCGGGACGCGAATCCCGGGGCCTCTTTTCTCTTCGTCGCCCACCGGCAGGAGATTCTCGAGCAAAGCCGCCGACAGTTCCGTCATATCCTGGGAGACCGAAATTTCGGAGAACTCTATGCCGGCGGCGTCCGTCCGGCTCTTTTACGGCATCTTTTCGCCTCCGTCCAGACTCTGGCACGGATCGAAGAGGAGGACCTGTTTGCCCCCCGCCGTTTCGACTATGTGGTGATCGACGAAATTCACCACGGCATGGCCCCGACATACCGCCGACTGCTCGAGCGTCTGAATCCGAGGATCCTTCTGGGCCTCACGGCGACGCCGGACCGGATGGACGGACTGGACGTCCGACGGTATTTCAACGACCGGACGGCGGCCGAAATCCGGTTGGGTGAAGCGATCGACCGGGATCTTCTTTGCCCGTTCCACTATTTCGGGGTCAGCGACGAGACGGATTACCGGAATATTCGCTGGGAACGGGGTCAGTACGACCGGCGGGAGCTCGAGAACGTCCTGACCGGGAACGATCTGCGAAACGGGGCAATCTTGCGGGCCTTTCGGGAATACTGCCCCGATCCGACGGATGTCCGGGGCATCGGGTTCTGCGTCGGGGTTCGCCACGCGGAAGAAATGAGCGATCTCTTCAACCGGGCAGGGATTCCCTCCGTCTCCCTGTCGGCCGACTCTCCCCGGGCTCTCCGGGAATCGGCCGTCGAACGTCTTTCTTCCGGGTCCCTGAAGGTTGTCTTCGTCGTGGACCTTTATAACGAAGGCGTGGACATTCCGGTGGTCGACACGGTGCTTTTTCTCCGTCCGACAGAAAGTCTTACCGTTTTTCTCCAGCAATTGGGTCGGGGTCTTCGTCACGCGCGCGGGAAGACCCATCTTACGGTGCTCGACTTTATCGGCCACATGAATGGAAGGTTCGATTTTGCATCCCGGTTGTCGGCGTTGTCCGGAAAACCGGTCCACCGCATCCGGACCGAAGCCGAAGAAGGGTTTCCCCGTCTTCCGTCCGGATGTGTCGTCCAGTTCGAACGGGTTGCTCGGGAATATGTTCTGGAAAATATCCGGCAGTCCCTTTCGACCCGTCGCAGCTCCTGGCTGGACCGGATCCGCGAGATGGCCCGGGACCTGCAGCGTCCTCCCCGTCTTGTGGAGTTTGTCGGATCCTTTCATCCGCCCCTCACGGCGATTTACCGTAAGGAAGGAGGCGTGCATGCGGGATGGAAAAGAGCGTTGGTCCAGGCGGGAGTTCTGGCGGATTTCGCGGATCCCGACGAATCGGTCCTGACCCGTGGCGTTGGGCGCATCCTGCATCTTTCCACGGGGAGGTATTCGGATTTTCTTTTCCGGATGGCCGGATCAGAGTCGGAAGACGACCTGGAGAGAGATTTTTCCGAACGGTTGTTTCTGATGGCCCATTACGCCCTGTGGGGGGAGTCCCCTCTCAAGATGGGGATGGGACGGATGATCGAGACGGTGCGAAAACTCCGGAACAATCCTGTCCTGTGCGGCGAAATCCGGGAAGTGCTGGAGCTGGCTCGAGAACAGGCGGTCTATAAGGTCTTTCCCGACCCGTCCGGGGGGAAGATCCCGTTGGAAATTCATGGCGCCTATAGCCGCGACGAGATTCTCGCGGCGTTCGGCCTCCACGGTTTCGACCGGAGAACAGAGTTGAGGGAGGGAGTCCGTTACGTTCCGGAAGCGAAGACCGACCTGTTGTTCGTCACGCTCGACAAGTCCGAAAAGGAGTATTCCCCCTCGACGATGTACGAAGATTACGCCCTGTCGGACCGTCTCTTCCACTGGCAGTCCCAGAGCACCACGGGCGAGGGTTCTCCGACGGGGCAGCGCTATATTCACCACCGCAAGGCCGGCACGCGCGTCCTTCTTTTTCTCCGGAAAAACAAAAAAAGTGCGGGCTGCCCGTTCCAAGCATCCAATCCCTATGTGTTTGCCGGACCCGTGCGTTACCGGTCTCACCAGGGAAGCCGACCGATGAGCGTGGTGTGGGAACTGGAATACCCCCTCCCGGCCCACCTGTTCCGGGAAAGCGCCCGTCTGGCCGTCCGGATCTAGAGGGTCATTCCGACTGAAATCCGGAGGCTTCGTGGGATCCGTCGCAGAAAGGCTTGATCAGGGAAGCGCCGCACCGGCACAGATGGTGGGCCATGCCTTCCGTTTCCGTGACGTTGCCTTCGGCGTCTTCGATTCGGACCGGTCCCCGCACTTCATAAGGACCGTCTTTCAGACACAGGATTTTACGGTTCATGGGTTCCTCCTGAGCGAGCGATTTTTCTGTCCGGAAGAGACGGCCGGTCCGACAGTGATCCGGAAATTCCGGGCGTCGGTCCACCAGCCGGAGGGCTTTTCCAGAAGGCCCGGCGCCGGACCCGAATGGACGCCTTCCCGGACCCGAAGAAAAAACTGGCCCAGGCGATCGTCGACGGTGAGAACCTGGACGGTCGTTCCCGCCCTGGCCCACCGGATCTGTCCGCGGGATTGAAGGGGTTTCACCAGATCGGTCCTGCCGGAGACGTAGGCCCTCCATCCTTCGGTCAGGCTCCGGACGGAGCGTCCCAGAAGGACCGGGACCCGCTCGTCGTCCGGGTTGAAGAGCTGTCCTGTTTCTCCGGCGAAGATTTCTCCCGCCGGCGGATAATAACTGACGGGGGTTTTGCTGTGATGGCCGCAGCCGGCCAGCATCAGACCGAACAGAAGCCCCGCTGTTTTCATCTTCCGTCCCATTTCGTTCTCCTCGGGTCCGGAACGGGAGACGAACCCCGTCGAGCGCGTCCGGAAAGAGGGGCGATCGCTGGAGTCTACCGGGCGTCGTCAAGATGGATCGCCCGGGTCCGGTTACGCCCTTCCTTCTTGGCCAGGTAGAGCGCCTGGTCCGCCAGATTGTAGAACCTGTCGAAGATCTCTTCGGAGGACAGACGCCCGGCCGAAATTCCGATGCTGATGGTCATTCCCCGTCCGGGATTGTCGGTTTCGGGCTGCACCCCGATCCCGTCCTGCTCGATCCGGATCCGGATCTCCTCCGCGAGGGAAACGATTTCTTCCAAGCTCTTCCGGGGAAACAACAGCAGAAATTCATCCCCGCCCCATCGGGAAAAGATGGCGTTCGCCCCATCCAGGCTGGCATTCACGACCCCGGCTACCCGCTTGAGGACGAGATCTCCCTGGTGATGGCCCTGGCGGTCGTTCAGCTCCTTGAAATGATCCAGGTCGAAGATCAGAAGGACGATTTCCAGGCCGATCGATGCTTCTATCCTTTTCTGGAAGCCACGCCGGTTCAGCGTGCCGGTCAGGGGATCGAGATTCGCTTCGATGGTGGGACTCATGAGGCGCTTGTGGGCTTCCTGAAATTCTTCGCCGATGGCCCGGAACCGGTCGAGCAGCGTCCGGGACTGTTCGACGATATCGAGGAAAATCGGTCGTGCTTCTTCCAGGCTTTTGACAGTCTTGAAGCGTTCCAGATTTTTTTCCAGATGAACGGATGTCTTGTTGATCAACAGATGGGCCTGGCCGATGATTTCGTTCAGCTGGGTGACAGTCTGGTTGATTTCGAATTTCCGGAGCTGGATCTCGTGGGCAAAGGTCTTGCTCCGGGTGATCGTTTCATCCAGGATCCGGTCCATCGTGACATCGATCCCGTTTTCGGTCAGAAAGATCGTCCGGGGAAGAAAGTTCCGGGCTTCCTCCACCTGTTTTGCTGTCCAGCCGTCTTCGTCGATCCGGGAAAAGATTTCGAGAAGATCGAAGATTTTTTCCAGAAGACTGTCGGAGTGAATCCCCGCGTGACGTGCGTAGATCCGGGCGTAGTTGAAGGGGGTTGGCGCCTTTTTTTCCCGCGCGAGGTCCTGAAGGGTCAGACGCGCAATGTCTCCGGGGTTTTTCGCTTCAGCAGCCTGATGTTGTTCCACGTTCTGAACCTTTCGATCGTGTGATGAGAAAAAGAATGGATGGGCCTGATTCTATCGTGAAACCGTGGAAGAGTCCAAAGAAAATTTTCTGTTCTACCCGGTGGTAAACTGATAGAAGGGATTGATGTCACAATTTTCGTGAGTGAAGGAGGAGTCAATAATGAGAGGCCTTTCGCAGAAAATCGTGTTGTCCGTGTTATGGAAAAGTCCATTTATTCTGCTTATTTTATTAGCAGCGTGCCACTCTTCCGGTGGTGGCGGAGGTGGGGGGACGGGCGGTTATTGAACGCGTCCGGAACGCTGTCTATCCTTATCGGGAAGACCTGTCGGAAGGATGATATCTTCTTTCCAGGGCAAGATCCCGCATGGGAAAAATCAGGAGGATCAGGAGGAGCAGATGAGCCGGATTCTGGAGGAAGTTGTGTCGGCGAACAGGAAGTATGTCGAGGGATTTGGCGAGACAGGGAAGCTCGCCCTTCCCCCAAAACGGCAGTTCGCGATTCTGACCTGCATGGATGCCCGGATCGATCCGGCAAAAATGGCGGGTTTGTCCGAGGGGGATGCGCACGTCATCCGGAACGCCGGGGGACGGGCCAGCGACGATGCCGTCCGGAGTCTCGTCATTTCCTACAAGCTTCTGGGGACGAAGGAATGGTTTGTCATTCATCATTCGGACTGCGGGATGCTGCTGTTCGATGATGGCGTCATGCGGGAGTTGCTCTCCAAAAGCCTCGATACCGCCCGGATCGCGGGAAACGGCTGGGAGGACGTGGGAAAGGGCCCCGGATCCGAGGAAGGGAAATATGTGAACTTCCTGTCGTTCAAGGATCTGGAAGGGAGCGTGGTGGACGATGTGAAGCGCATTCGCAGACATCCGCTTGTGCCGGCGAGGATCCCCGTTTACGGGTTCGTTTACGACGTGAAGACCGGGAAACTGGTCGAGGTTCCCGATGCGATGAAGGCGGGAAAGGCGGTTTAGGAGCATTCGCCCGATGGCGCCGGATTCTTCTGTTTCAGGAGAGGTCCGGTCCTAATTCCCGTAAAGAAAATATCCTGTATCGGTCGAATTGACCGTCGCCGGATCCCATCCGACCCCGATCGTTTGTCCATTGAGAAAGGCGGTAAATCCCGCGTCGAAAACGCCGGACAAGGGCCCTCCCAGCGAAGAAAAATCCTGGTTTCCGGTGGCGAAGAGGGTCTGGGCGCTTTCGATGGAAAAGTCGAGGGTTACCGATATTCCGTTGGTTCCGGTCAGGATGGCGGACTGATTTGTCGCCGAGCCGCAAAAAAATCCCGACAGGGAGGAGGACGTGCATGGCGGGATTTTGTTGGCGTTGTCGATAAACCAGCCGTTGGACCCGCTGTCGAAATACGCGGTCAAGCCGGACACCCCTCCGTAACTGGCCGTGACGGTGGCGGAGGAGTTCGTGTCGAGCTTGGACAGGGACGCGTTTCCCGTGCCGAACGTCAGAAGGCCGGACACCGTCAGCCTTCCCGGGGTCGGAGAGACCGTCGGGAAACCGGAGAGCAGCACCCCGTTGTTTTCGGAGGAAGGCAGAAGGAATACCGGATTCTGGACGGCCAAAGACGACGAAACGGTCGTGGGTCCCGAGCCGCCTTCGTAATAAAGACCGTCGGAAGTATCGTCCTGGGGAAAAAGAAGGCCCAGAATGCCGTTGATGTAGGGTTCGAAGGGGGCGGAACCGTTATAGGCATTTGTGCAGGAGGACGGCGCCGTGAGGGAGGAGTTCGAGATCTGGACGGGAACCGTCACGGACTGGTTTCCCAGCATGACGGAGGCGGTGACGACCGGTCCGTAATTGTAGCCGCTCACAAATCCATAGCATTCGGTAATCGGACCGTTGTTTTCGGACTCCTGGTGGAGTTGGGAGCTGATGGACAGGGTGTGGGACAGACGGAGCCCCGTCGACCCGATGTCCACCAGGATGTTGGGAACGCTTTCGCAGTTGGGGGAGTTGGGGACGCAGATGGTAAGGGTGACGACCGGTTCGTTGACCGCCCCCCGGCAGGTGGACTGGTAGACGACCATCTGGTTTGAGGACGTCTTTTTGCTTGTGGGTGGGGTTCCTCCGGTACAGACCGCTTCCGGGGCGGTGGATGAAGAACTCCCTCCCCCACAGCCGGTCAAGAGCAGGAGCCCGGACAGGAGAAAGAGGGTACGGCCTGTTTTTCGTATTCCCGTCCATTTCATGATTTCATGGTTTCACGGTGCCTGAACCCGGATTTGATCCGCATTGAAACCGGGAGGCAGTCTGGAAGGAATCCAGGCTTTCCCTGCCCGGAAGCGTGCCGTTCCGATCACCCGCACTATAAGGTCCGGAGTCCGGACGAACAGTTGATGCCGGTAGGGAGAGCTGTTTTTCTTGGGAACGCTCGAGAACCGGTCTCCCAGAAGGACCGACAGATCCGGCGGAAGAGAGCCTTCCCAGGCCACGGCAAAGATGGTTCCTCCGGTGTCGAAGAACTCCCGGACGGTCAAGGTTTTTCGGCCGTTCATGGATCGGGGGGAGCCGGAAGGCAGGGACATCGTCACGGACGAATACCCGTTTTGGGTGCTGGAGGGACCGGGAACGAGCCCCAGCTTTAGCGCGTCTTCGCGGATCAGGTTCTGATTCCCGTCGAGACCCGCCCAGACGTTTGAGGAATGCAGACTGAAAAGAGGCAGAGAAAGCCACAAGAACAGGATGGCGATCCGTCGGGATTTTTTCATCGATTCTTGACCCTTCGTGTGGACTGTTCGATGCGCTTCGATCGAATCCGGTCCTGACACTTTTGCCTGAAAAGGTCGTTCTTCAGGAATCCGCAAGGGTTCCGTCTATCCGGATCCGGGTTTGTCCGGTCTTGCGGTTTCCGAAAGAGGCAAAAGCGATTATCGTCTGTCCGGGAAAGGCTCCGGTTTTCCGTAAAGGTACCCTTGTTGCCAGGTATAGCCGATCTGTTTCAGGAGGAGTGCTTCTTCCGGTTCCTCCACCCCTTCTGCGAGACAGACGGAACCGGTTTCCCGGGCCGCATCGAGCACTTCTTTCGCTTTTTCCTGTTTCTCCGGGTGTTTATGGACGCCTGAAACCCATTTCCGGTCGAGTTTGATGATGTCGGGCTCCAGGAAGCGCAGCCGCTCGATCGTGTTGTACCCTTCTCCGACATCGTCGAGGGCGTAACGAAAACCGTTTTTCCGGTAAAATGTCAGGATCGACTTCAGGTGCTCGGGGTCTTCCACAATTTCGGATTCGGTGACTTCGAACACAATCTGGTCCGGCGTCAGTGTGGAGTCCCGGATTGCCGCCATTGTGGTTTCCAGACAGTGTTCGGCCACGTAGATGACGCTGGGAATAAAGTTGATAAAATAGACGAAGTTCTCCGGGCGGTCGGTCACGGTGCGGATGGCGCTGATCCGGCAGGCCCGGTCGAGATGGAACAGCCTGTTCTGGGAGCGGGCTTCCCGGATCAGGACGAGCGGCGGAAGGATTTCGCCCGACTCCTCTTCTCCCCGGGCGAGGAGTTCGTAGCCGATGGTCCGGCAGCCTTCGTTTTTTCCCAGTTCGACGATGGGCTGGCGGAACATCCGGATCGCCCCCCGTTCGATCAGTGTGTCGATCCAGACGCGGGGACGATGTTCGAGAATCCATCCCCATGCCACCGGGTCGGGAAGGGAAGAGGGAAGGGCCTGTGGGCGGTCGAGCCGGTAGAACCGCCAGCTCCCGGGGGAACAGTAACGTTCCCAGAATTCGATCATTCCATAAAAATGGCCCTCATCGATCCAGACGGTGCGATCGCTCCAGAGAATGACCGGACCGTCCCGGGACACCAGAAGGTTTTCTTTTTTTCCGATCCCCAGAATCTCTCTTCGGAACGGGGTGTCGGACTGGATCAGGAAACCGGATGTTCCGGAAAGACAGACGGGACAGGCGGGCATCATCACCTCCGGGCCATCAAAATCAAGAGAAACGAGGATTCATGCGGCCGAACGAGAATATTTCCTCATCATTCTATCAACCGGATCCCTCCTCGACAACCGGCGAGAGCATGAAGCCGGAGAAGTTGCCGATCGTTGGGGACGAGAATTACGACTACGAGCTTCCGGCAGACCGCATCCGGCTTTTCCCTCCCGAGAAAAGAGGAGAAAGCCGACTTCTCGTGGTGGGTCGCGGACCTCAGGCCGGAAAACCCTTCGACGGACGAATGGCGGATCTTTTCCGCTTTCTTCATCCGGGTGACCTGTTGGTTCTGAACGATTCCCGGGTCATTCCCGCACGGGTTTTAGCGCGTGCGCCTTCCGGAAGGAAAATCGAGCTGTTGTTCCTGGACCCCGGAAACGAGTCTCCCGTCCGATTTCTTGGAAAAGGGATCGGACGCCTTTCGACGGTGGTTCTTCCGGGAGGGGGACGTCTGACAAAGATTGTCTATCTGGAGAAGGAAGGTTGTTTCGAAGGCGTTCCGGAAGGAATGGGAGACCTCCTGTCCTGGCTGGAAGCGCATGGAGAAATGCCGCTTCCTCCGTATATCCGGAAGGCGCGCGAACATCACCCGACGGACCGGGAGCGTTATCAGACTGTTTTTTCCCGACAGCCGGGTTCGGTGGCGGCACCGACGGCGGGTCTTCACTTTACGGAAGACCTCCTGTCCGGTCTGGTGAGAATGGGAGTGGAAACGGCGACCGTGACACTGCATGTCGGCGTGGGCACTTTTCGTCCGCTCGGAACGGGCGGGATCGACCGGCACGTCATGCATGCCGAACGTTTTTCGGTGCCAGAGTCCACGATTCGGAAAATCGAAGAAACCCGCCTTCGGGGGGGTCGTGTTTTCGCGGTCGGGACGACGGTCGTACGGACGCTCGAAACTTGGGGAGAAAATCCGGAAGCTTGCCGAGCCCCGTCCTGGACGCGGCTGTTCATCCGTCCCGGGTTTCCTTTCCGGGTCGTGGACGGCCTTCTGACCAATTTCCATCAACCTCGTTCGACCCTGCTGGTTCTGGTGGACAGCTTTCTGGGCGGGGACGGTCGCTGGAAAGGACTTTACCGGTATGCCCTCGATGCGGGCTTCATGTTTTTGAGTTACGGCGACGCGATGTTGATCGTTCCGGAGGAACGGGAAAGGGGAAGCGGATGACGGAGAAGGAAGCGGGAAACGGAATGCGGCAGGGATGGGAGCAAGCCGCCTCCCGATATCGGGAAGGGCTTGGAATCCACCTGGGCGAAATCGGGAAAAAGCTTTCTTTGCTCCTTGCGCCTCTTCCTCCCGGTCCCGTCCTGGATCTGGCCTGCGGTCCCGGAACGGTTCTGGGGGAGGTCCGGCAATTCCCGGAACGGTTCGTGGGTGTCGGGTGCGATTTTTCTTTCCGCATGGTCCGGTATGCGTGTCAGTCCGTGCCCGGCAGTCAGGGCGTCGTCGCCGACCAGGATGATCTGCCTTTCGCTCCGGAGTCCTTTGGGGCGGTGGTTTCATCGATGGGCATCATCTTTTCCCGGAAACCGGAACAACAGCTCCAGGCGATCGCGCGTTTGCTGAAGCCGGGAGGGAAGTGCGGTTTTTCGGCGTGGGGAAAACCGGAAGAAACGGCGTTGGGAGAGGTATCGAGAACGGTGATCGGCGCCTGGCCCCATCCTTATGAAGGGCATGTTCCTCCGCTCGAATCCCCCTATTCTGTCGGGAAAAGCGCCTGGCTGGAAGATCAATGTGCTTCGGCTGGCCTTATCGTGAAAAAGGTTGTGCCGGAGCGGATCGTCTTCCGGTTTCCTGACGTGGACGCCGCTTCCCGCGCGCTCGTCGGAACCGGCCGGTTCTCCTTGATTCTTCAGGGGAAGGAAGAACTGGAAGAGGAGCTCCTGGAACGGACCCGGGAAGCCTTTCTCCCCCACCGGGATTTTCGCACGGGACGGGTGGAACTCGAAAAT
>JAKAYA010000017.1 GCA_021826965.1 Nitrospirota bacterium | reverse complement strand
GATTGTGAAGCCACCGGCACTCTTCCCGTTGCTGGGTCCGAAGGGTTTCCTGTTCGGGAGTCGGATACAGCCGATACTTGAATGTCTTCAGCAGGATTCTGCGCAAGAAACAGAAAGTCAGCGACACCCCTGATGACTCCGGTCCCCGATCGTTCACCGCATCTTCTGACGACAGACGCTCCGCCTGAATTCGTTCTCTTCCCATCTGGTCCATCTCTTGTATAAAATCAGGAGAGATTCCCAAAGACCTGAGTAAATCAAGAATGTTCCGAACCTTCCGGGATTTTTATCCCATAACCACTTCAGATATGGACGAATAAAATGAAAACGAAAGTTTCCATTCTCCCGACCAACATGCATATGAATGGCCCTGGTCATCCGGAATCTCCGAAGAGATTGTCCACACTGGAAGCGCTATTCCACAAGCTTGCCCGGGAAGGCCGGATCCAGCTTTCGGACACAGCAGGGGACACTCCGGAAGACGGGCTCGACTGCGTCTTCCGGATCTATCAAGAAACCCACTCCCGGGAATACATCACAAGCCTCCTTTTCCGGGAGGTCCCAACGGGAACGGTGGTTCGGCTCGACCCGGACACCGGTTTTTCGGAAGGTTCCCGCAAAGCCATCATCGCATGCGCGAAAGCAGTCGAGACTCTTCTCCAGCATCGAAAAACAGCCGGCGGAATCCACTTTCTGGCCCAACGACCTCCCGGTCACCACGCACTTCGGGATCGCTCCATGGGGTTCTGCCTGGTCAACCATGCGGGCGCACTTGTCCGAAACATCCTTCAGATGGACCTGGATGCACGTCTGGCAGTCCTGGACTTCGACGTACACCACGGCAATGGAACGGAAGCCACTCTGAGGGATCTGAACAGATGTCTTTTCATCAGCACTCATCAGTATCCCTTTTATCCTGGCACAGGTTCGGGAAAAGACAACCGGATCGATTCCGACGGCGGAGGGATTCTCGATCTTCCGCTTCCGGAAGGGACCGATGATGATGACTATCGTCATGTCCTGCGCGAAAAAATTCTTCCCCGGCTGGAAGCCTTCCGCCCGACCGACATGATCCTCTCCGCGGGTTTCGACGGTCATCGGGACGATCCCCTTGGAGGCTGGCTTTTGACCGAGGAAATCTTCATGGAAATAGGACAATCCCTGCCCCCCCTGGGATGCCGGTTCATTGCCTCGGTCCTCGAAGGAGGGTATAATTCACGAGCATTATCCCGGTCCGTCGAAGCTTATCTGACCGGGATCGGATGACCATCCCGGATTCAGAGGAGCTATTGACGGATGCATGACCCGTCTGTCATACCATACGACCATGACCCATTCGAAAGACATTACCAGTATTCTTTCCCCCATTGTTGAACGATGGAAATCCGTCGCAAAAGCCACTCCTGTCGTCCGGAAAGATCTTCCGGGCGCCTCTGCCGAATGGTGCTTCTCTCCCCGCGTTGAAGACGAGAGGGCTCTTTTGGCGCTTCTCGAAGAGTGGGACCGGATGGAGGACTCCCTTCTGCCGGATCTCGCGGGAACCCCACCCTTAAAACAGGCCGAATTTCGGGAGGTCTTGCGCATCATCCGGCACAAACTGGATCTCAACCGGAGAAACCGGCATTTTGTGGGCTATTCGGGAAAAAGCGATCCGGACGGAGAAATGGGGAGAGGACATTTTCTGGCTTCCATGGAACGGACTGTTCACCACCTCATCAAGCTGAATGGAGAAATCTCCGTTTCCCGCAAACCGGGAGATCTTGGAAAGACGTCGCCGTGAACGAGCAGAAAACCCAGCACTCCATCGGCATCTGCAACGCCTGTGGGGAGTCGGACGTGGACCTCTACAAAATCAGTCTCGGCAAAGACTTCTTTGACAGACCCTACGATCGCCTTTCGGCCGCCGAGGACACGAAACCTCAATGGTATTGCGGTGACTGCTCGCGTGAAAAGGACTTCCAGAGAGACATCCGTTCCATCCGCACCGAATTCGAACGTCTCCGTGAAGGACGACCGTCCCTTCTTTCCCGCGCGGAAACTGCCAGGAAGGCCGTTGAACGGGTCGCACTGATCGAACAGTATGTCAAAAGAGGCAGAAAAGTCCACACCCTTTTGCCTCCCCGGGAAGTGGGCACGCTCCTTGTCGATCTGACCCGGTATTTTCTCCAGGACACCACCGATCCGGACGACATCTGACCCTTACTTACCCCTGAGTTTGGTCCCGGAAAAAGAACCTTTTCTCTGAAACGCTGCCTCTTCATTGGCAGAAGGAGATTTTTATATTGGAAACCGTACCGTCTTTCATCACGCCTTTTGATCTCATCATGCAAAAGACCTCCGCCACCGAATCCGAACGGATTTCCCTCCTGCTGGTCGTGGGAGCGATCGAACAGGGCGGAAGGACGATGGCTGCCCTGCTTCGGAAGGGCCCGCTTCTCGGGATCACCGGCTCTGCCCTCGTCAAAAACATCCAGGGAGAGGAAGTCCAAAAACTCGATCAGATCGGACAGGAAACATTTCTATCACTCTTCCGTCGCACCCGGGCCGTGAGATCCATCCTGTCCGAGGAAGCCGAAGACCCGGAATCTCTCTCCGTCGAACAGATAAACCCTCTTCTTGTCGCCATGGATCCACTCGACGGGTCGTCGAACATTTCCGTCAACGCCCCGATCGGTTCGATCTTCGGAGTTTTCCGTCCCACGCATTCCGATCCGGCTTCTCCGGCAGATCTTTTTCTCAGAGCGTCTTCTCCCCTTCTGTCCGCTTATCTCCTTTACAGTGTCTCCACAAGCCTCGTCCTCTCCTTCGCCGGGGAAACACACGTCTTCACCCTCGACCCCGATAGCGGAGAATTCCTCGGGACCGGCGTGCCTTGCCGTTTTCCCGAAAAGGGAAAGATCTACAGCACCAACGAAGCCTATCTTCCCCATTGGGAAAAATCTCTGCAGGAATATGCCGCCTGGATCAAAACGGAGAGGAAACCCCCGATGATCCTCCGCTATATCGGAGCCCTTGTCGGCGACTTCCACCGAAACCTCTTGAAGGGAGGCATCTACCTCTATCCCGCCGAGGCGGGAGAAAAGGCTTCCGGCAAGCTGCGCTTGCTCTACGAAGCCTATCCGATGGCGCACATCGCCAAAAACGCCGGCGGGATAGCCACAGACGGAAAACGGGATATCCTGACGATCGAACCCCGATCGCTCCACCAACGCGTCCCCCTGGTTGTCGGCCCCTCCGACCTCGTACACGAATTTCAAGAAATGACCGGGAATCCTCTGTCCGACATATAGAAAATTTGGTTTTCCCGATCCTGACGGTCACATCCTCTTGATCTATCTGTCATCCGGAGGCGTTATTCTTTCGACGATGCCAAAGAGGAAAAAACTTGATGACGAAAGGGAAACCCATGAAAAAGATCATTCTTGAATGTGACCTGTGCGATCGCGGCGTTGAAGCGGAAACCGGAGGGGAACCCGGTTTTTACATCTGCCCGGAATGCTGGGAAGACCTCCGAAAGAACCTGCAGCTGCCCTTCGAATCCGGAGAGTCCCGGTCCGGGTTCTGAATCGTTCCCGGGCTAAACCTCTTTTTTCCGGCTCCGGAAACCCACCAGTCTGGGACGCGTCATCTCTTCCATTGCGTAGATCACCCCTTCCGTACCGGATCCCGAATGCTTTATGCCCCCATAAGGCCAATGATCCAGCCGGAATGTGGGGATTTCGTTAATGAACACACCCGGGCAATCAATTTCGCCGGCCATTGCCAGTCCATGTTCCAGATCTTGCGTAAAGAGGCCGGCCTGAAGCCCATATTTTGACCGGTTCAATCGATCGATCGCTTCTTTTGGTTCGTCAAACGGGATGACCGATACCACCGGACCAAAAATTTCTTCCGCCTCCACCTCATCAGACTCTTTTGTCTCCGCGAGAATAACCGGATGAACGAGAGCACCTTCTCGCCGGAGAGGAGTCATCGCTCTGGCGCCCCCTCCGATCGACTTCCCGATTCTGTCCCAGACTTTTTGAGCTTGGCCCTCCTGAATCAGGGGACCCATCAGGACGCCATCCCGGCCAGGATCCCCGATGGAACCTTCTTTTTCGAGATGTTCGACACGCTTGATCATTCCCCCTGTCAGAGGGTCGAAGAGCGAACGGTGTACGAGAATCCTCTGGACCGAAATGCAGATTTGCCCGGCATAAGCGAACGCTCCTGCGACAAGCTTTTCAGGAAGACCTTCCATCTCCGCATCCGCATTGACAAGAACCCCTGCATTCCCTCCCAGCTCCAGAACGACCGTCTTGCGGGGAACGCGGTCCCGGATAGACCAGCCCACGACATCGCTCCCGGTAAAAGACACGACTTCCACATCCGGATGATCGACCAGAAAAAGGGTGCCCGGAATATCCGTCGGCAGTACAGAAAGAGTTTCCGGAGGAAGCCCGGCCTCCAGCAACAATCCCCCCAGAGTCAGAGCCGTCAGGCTTCCGAACGGGGCCGGCTTGACCAGGACAGGACACCCTGCCGCTATAGCCGGAGCAACCTTGTGTGCAAGAAGATTCAAAGGAAAATTATAGGGGGTAATGGCAAGGACAAAACCTCTCGGAATCCGTTCGACCAGCCCGGTCATGCCGATTCCCTGTGGAACGCTGTCGCCTGGCATCCAGCTTGTGCCAAAACCCGGAGCCGCATGGGCAGCGGTCCGGAAAGTGGTGGACGCCCTGTCCACTTCGAATCGGGCCGCGGACAGTGGTTTTCCAACCTCCTGAACAATCCGCTGTGCCAGCGGTTCCCGATATTCTTCCAACAGCCTGGCGACATTTTCCAGGATCCTTGAGCGGCGGGAACGGGGCAACTCCCGCATGATCCGCCGGGTTCTTCCAGCCTCCCGGAGCGCCTCTTCGAGATCGGGGATCCCCGCCTGCTCCACTTCCCAGGTTTCCCCTCCCCCGGGAACGAGGATATGACGTGAAAAGGGAAATGACACGTTCCGATTTTTCCCAAAAACCCATTTTCCTTTTAAAAGGAAAGGGAATGGGGAAGTTCCGGGCATTCCCGGAAGAAAACCACTGATGTCCATCGATTCTCCTTCCGATACAAAGAACGTGACCATAACGGACAGACATGTCCGCGGTTGCTCCACCCTGCGGCTCCGACAATGACGGATTGCCCTTCCCTCAAAAGATTGTCATACTGACAAAAATCGGCAGTTCCCGTCCGGAAACTGCCCAGCCCTATAAGGAGTGATTTTTGCGCACGACAGTTGTCAAGGCGCTCCGCCAATTGTCCCGCTGTATCTTCCCTGTTCTGGGGATCTGTTTTCTTTGCGGATTCATGGTGAGAACCCCTCCGGGAGAAAAACATCTCCAGATCCTCCCTCTCCCTCCGGAACACTCTCCCTCAGGGGAGGATCTTTTCGCCTACCACGGTTCCCGATCCTTTTTCTTTTTCAACCCCCGGAAATCGACAGATCTCTGGGAACTCTCCCTTTACCGGCCGATGGGGTCACCCGATTACCTGGAGGAATCATGGAACCGGATTCCCTTGCCGGAACTGCGATCGATGCACCGGATCCAGGACATGGCCTACGCCCGGGGGATGATCTTTCTGGCGGGATTGGACGAAAACGGAACCCCGATCGTCCGGTCCTATCTTCTTTCACCGGAGAAGCAGGACATTTCACCGGCGAGAGTTGTTGCCCATACCGACTTCTATCCCCCTTCGGGAGGGTCTCCCGTCCGTAAAATGTACTACGACCTCCGAACACGGGTCCTCTGGCTGCTCTACGATAACGGTCAGGTCCAGATCGGCCCACACATTCTTCCTCTCCCCCGCACTCTCCTGACAGACAGTCCCGCCGGCTATCTCATGCTCCCCGGACGGAAGAAAAACGCCAGCGGACCCAGGCTTCTTCCACGCGTTCGAAAAATGCCGCAGGACACGAGCTGCCTCTCCTGTCCGTTGTCAATCTTCCTTCGTCAGAGAAGCAACGAGGAAGAGATCGTCGACCATCCGGTGCATCTTCCCGGACGGATAAGGACACACATGGGCCTCTGGCCACTCGGACAGAGGACGGCACTTTTCCGGGACCATGAATCCTACGCCTGTCACATCCCCGACAAGGACTTTCCTCGCAGGTTGCACCCCTGCCTCCGGATTCCCCGGACCGATCTCCCGATGTCCACCCTGCTCACGGGAACCTGGCTCGTCCTTCTGACCGGGCCGGACGAACAATCCCGCCGCCATCTTTTGACCCTGAACGCCGCCTATGTCGACAACCGGATCAGGCAAGGGGCGCCAATCACGTCCGGATTCCTCCGGCAACTCGTCCAGAAAAACGGAACAGACTACCCCCTCCCGTCCCGGTCGCGTCTGGACGGAAATTTTGCCGTTTCGACTTCCCGACAAGCCATTTTCATAGGCCGACATTATCTCTATCGAATCTTTCTCTACAAAAAAACACGATCCGCCCTGGCTCCTTCTCCGAAAAAACACATGTTCGAACCCTGACCTGGCGAATGCACCATTACCTGTCGTACAGTCTCTAGCGGACGACACAGAACAAGACTTTTTTCCGAAGATTAGCACGGGCACACCGGCGCATCCAAGACAAGCGGTCTTGTCTGACCGATGCTTTTTCAAGACAGAAAACATGTATAGTACCGTAGAGGAATGTCCGACCGAAGCCAGAACGGAAAAATTCTTCTCCCACCCCCTTTAGGACAGGAGAATCATGCTCGAAGCAAACGAAGGCACGAAGGAAATCGCGGAGGAAATTCAGCGCAGGATGGACCAGAATCCCGATCGGACCCACCGGATTGGAACGTTCGGGTTCATCGAACTCGAAGACACCTGGGGCGACGAGGCGACCATCCTGAATACGGCCAGAGTCTCCACTTCCAACCGGCGGCTTTCCGGTCCGGAAGCGTTTTCCGACAAGGATCGGGCTCTGCTTGAACACCTTCTGGCTGAAGAGCATGGAACCCCCTTCGAAACCGTCTGGTTCCGCTTCCGTTTTATCGCTCCCATCTTCGTTCTCAGGCAATGGGTCAAACACCGGATCTCCACATGGAACGAGTTTTCCATGCGATACAGGAAGCCTATTTCGGCTTTCTATATCCCGGACGAAAAAGCCCGGACGGTCAACGGGTTCGAGATCATGACCCAGGAGCAGACCGACCGGTATACTTCTCTTCTGGAAACTGTCAACCACTTTTATGAAGAAGAGTATGAAACCATCTGCCGGAGAATCGATGATCTTCGTCAACGGGGGGAGATTCCTCAAAAGGAAGCCGGACGGGATCCTTACCGGGCCCGGGCCCGGGAGCTTCTGCGCTCGGCCATGCCCGTGGCCAACTACAGCGACGTCTATTGGACGGTCAACTTCCGATCACTCCTGAATTTCTTCAACCTTCGGACCAAAGAAACGGCCCAATACGAAATTCGCCAGTACGCGCTCGCCGCCTACGATCTCTTCGGCAGAGCCTACCCTCTTCTGCGAAGCACTCTCGAAAGAACCCGGCATCGGGAACCTTCCGGATCCGCCTGATTTCCCTGGACGGACCTTCCGGAGGACGGGAGCTCGACAGATTCTGTCGAGGATCGGACACATCGAGAAACTCCTGGTCCGGAGGGATCTCCGGGAACCCTGTCCGGACGCAGGATCGACGGCAGCGGAAGTCTCTCAGACGATGTGGCGAATCACCTTTCCTTCCACCAGATAAACGATAATCTCCGCCACATTGGTCGCATGGTCGGCAAAACGTTCCAGAGATCGGCCGACAAACAGAAGCCGGATGACCGGGCTCGTTTTTCCCGGATCCCGGGAAACTTCCTGGACCATGGAGCGAACGAGATCGCGGTATATGACGTTGACCCTTTCGTCTTCCTGGCAGACGGCCAAGGCTTCGGACGTGTTTTTCATGACAAAGGCATCCAGGGCTTTTCGCAACATGTCGCGGCCGATCTCCGCCATCGAATAAATGGCCGGAGGAATCATGACGGGTTGCTCGTCCTTCAGTTCCACGACCCTCTCGCACACGTTTGCAGCCAGATCACTCATCCGTTCCAGATCCGTGATGATCTTCATGGCCGTAATGATGAAGCGAAGGTCCCGCGCTTCCGGTTGATGCAGGGCGATCATCCGGATACAGTCTTCGTCGATGCCGACCTCCATGGCGTTCACCTGATGGTCCCGGCCGATGATGTCCCGGGCTTTTTCCACGTCCCGGTCCGTCAGGGCTTTCATGGCACCGTCGAGCTGCTCTTCCACCATATTTCCCATGGCGGTGACCCGCTCCTTCAACCCCTGCAGTTCCACATCGAAATGTCTGTTCACCGAAAACGCCTTTCCCTGCCGGCTTTCAACCGAATCGTCCGGTAATGTAGTCCTCAGTCCTCTCATCGGAAGGATTGGTAAAGATTCTGGACGTCACCCCGATCTCCACCATTTCCCCGGTAAGGAAAAATGCCGTCTGGTCCGACACACGCGCCGCCTGCTGCATATTGTGCGTCACAATCACAATAGCATACTGCGTTTTCAAATCCTGTATCAGTTCTTCGATCCGGGCCGTGGAAATCGGATCCAGCGCCGACGCCGGCTCGTCCAGAAGAAGCACTTCGGGTTCGACTGCCAGCGCGCGGGCGATGCACAATCTTTGTTGCTGTCCTCCGGAAAGGGAGAAGGCAGAACTGTTCAGGCGATCCTTGACTTCCTCCCACAAGGCCGCCGATCGGAGAGACTGTTCGACCCGGTCGGACAGAATCGAGCGTGAACGGATTCCCTGGATGCGAAGTCCATAGGCGACGTTTTCAAATATGGACTTGTGGAACGGGTTGGGTTTCTGGAAAACCATACCGACACGCCGTCGAAGGACGACGGGATGCAACCCGGAAGAGTAGATGTCGATATCGTCGAGAGCCACTTGCCCCTTGACGGAAAAGCCTTTCACGAAGTCGTTCATCCGGTTCAGGGAGCGCAGGAAGGTGGTTTTTCCACATCCGGAGGGACCGATCAGGGCCAGGACCTGACGGTCCGGAATCTCGAGGCTAATATTACGAAGGGCCGGATTGTCGCCGTAATAGGCATAGAATCCGGACACACTCATGCGTGCCATAGGACTGGATGCTCCTCCTGTCTGGGATTACCCGATTCGACCCGCAATTTTTCGGGATCCCCATGTCATCAGCCGAATCCCGATATCCAGCGCGAGGACGATGCCCAGAAGCACCAGGGAAGCCGCCATCGCCTTGACATGAAGGAGTTGGGAAGGCTCATGGACATAAATGAAGATCTGCATGGCCAGGTCCCCGACGGCCCCCTGGCTTCCGACCAGCGAAGACGGGAGCCCGGTGTTGTAATAGTTGGTGAAGACGAGCGGCGCGGTCTGACCCAGCACATTCAGGATTCCCAGAAGAATCCCCGTACCGATGCCGGCCATGGCTCCCGGAAGGGCGATGCTGCGCATCGTCTGCCACTGGGTCGCCCCCAGGGCGTAGGAGCCTTCGATGAACGACATCGGCACATCCCGTAGGGCCTGTTCGGTGACGCGGGTCACGATCGGCACCATAATGAACCCCAGCGTCAATCCTCCCGCCATGGCCGAAAAACCCCAGTGGAAACCGACCCCGGTCGACGTGGAAAAGACGTAGAACCCGACGATCCCCCAGACAACCGACGGAACGCCCAGCAACAGGTCCGACAGAAGGCGAACCAGCCCTGCCTGCCGGGACTTCCCGTCCTGCCAGAGGTACAGTCCTGCCCAGATACCGACCGGAACGGACAGGGCACTGGCGATGACGACGAGAACGAGACTTCCGACGATCCCGTTCAGGATACCCCCTTCCGAACCCAACGGAAATCCGGTCGGTACTGTTGAAATGAACTTCCAGTTCAACGCCGAACGGCCCTGGTTCCAGGCGACGTAAACGATCAGGAGAAGAGGAGACACCGCGAAAAGAAAAAAAAGACCCGTCAGCCCTCCGAGGAGCAGATTCCGGAAACGGCGAAAGGTGGAGAGTCCTTCGGTCGGCACGCTCTGCATGCGTTCAGCCTCCACCGACAGAACCGGCCAGTCGACCGCCCATCAGACGAAGCAAGAGTTCCCGACCGAGCGTGTTGACGGCCAGGGTGATGACCAGGAGAATCAGCCCCAACTCCACCTCCGCCGCCGCGTAAAGGGGATCGATCACCGCATAGGTGAACGTGTTCGCCAAAAGAGAACTGATCGTGTACCCGACATCCTGGATGGTCTGGGGAATGGAGGGCTGATTTCCCACCAGGAGGAGCACCGCCATCGTTTCTCCCACCGCACGGCCAAATCCCAGGATGACAGAACCGACAATCCCTGGCATGACTTCCCGGAGCTTGATGAAAAAGACCGTTTCCGCTTTCGTTGCCCCAAGGGCGTAGGAAGCCTCCACCATTTCCGGGGGAACCATCAGGAGGGAGTCCCGTGTCACGGTCGCGACAAGGGGGACGATCATGAAACCCACGACGATTCCGGCGGCAAGAACACCGTATCCTAAAGGATCCCCGTTGAAGAAATCCCAGTGTTTTCCCAGAGTGTTCGCCAGAAAAGGCTCGAAATGGTCACGAAGAAGGGGAACCATAAAGGTGATGCCGAACGCCCCGAAGACGATGGAGGGGATCCCCGCAAGCATTTCCATGAGTGTTGAAACGATGCCGGACAGCCAGGAAGGAGCGTAATCCGAAAGGAAAAGCGCCGAAAAAATGGCGACCGGAATGGAGGTGACCAGCGCGATTCCCGTAACCCACAAGGTCCCGACGATGTAGGGAAAGGCACCGAAAAGCTTGCGGTTCGGGTTCCAGGCGCTCGACCACAGAAAAGAAATCCCGAAACGGTGGATAGACGGCCATGCCGCGACCACACACACCAGGATGACCACTCCGAACAGGACCAGGATCGAAAGACCTCCTCCTTTCAGAATCCATCCGAAAAGACGTTCCGAGCGGCCGGCCAGATCCGGCGCTTCCCGGACCTCCGTGCGGTCTCCCGCCTGCTCCGTCGCTTTCGGAATGTCTCTTCTTACCGTTTCAGGAGTTTCCAAGACTGTCTCCCGCGTTTCCCTTGGCCTCATCATGATCCGTTCCGGCGACTCTGATCCCGATCGCGCCAGACAGTCCATCCACAAAAACAGGACCGGACAGATCCCTTGAACAGGATTGTCCGGTCCCGATCACTGTTTTCAGTGTCCGCCCTCCGGTGGAGGGCTATCCCTTCCGGATGAAAAGCTACCCGGGGGATCTTACGTTGAACCCGTTTCCCGGAAGAAGACGGTTGATGATCTTGTCCAGACGGGTCTTGAGCGGACGGAAAGGAAGAGGGGCAAATCCGCTCTTGACCGTGTACTTCGGAGACTGCCCTTCTGTCAGGACCCACATCAGGAGATTCCGGACTGTCTTCATCGTTCCCGCGTCCAGATTCGTGTTGACCATCCAGAATTCGAAATTCGCGTCGGGATAGACATTTTTTCCGTGAATGTTCCAGACGATCGAGCGATTGAAGTCGTCGGGAAAGCTGGGGTCCTTCAGGGCCGCATGGCCGGCTGCCCGGATGGTGTCCACCGAACCCCGGACAAATTCGCCGTCCAGGTTCTTGAGAGCGCCGGTCGTCAGATGGTACTCCATGACCCATCCCAGACCGACATAACCGATGGAGCCGGGGGAAGACATGACAGCGGCCACGACGGCGTCGCTCCCGTTGTATCCCGAACCGACCGGCCAGGCGGGAGACATGTCGCGACCGACCTGGTTGAACCATTCCTTCGACGTCTGATTCAGGTAATCGGTAAAAACGAACGTCGTGCCGGAAGCGTCCGCCCGATGGACCACCCGGATCCGGGTATGGGGCAAATGCACGTCCGGATTGAGCGCTCGAATCTGCCGATCGTTCCAGTAACGGATCTTGCCCAGATAGATGCGGGCCAGAACCTTTCCGTCGAAATTCAGGACGGTTTTCTTGTTCAGTCCGGGGATATTGTAGATCACCTGGGCGTCGTCAAAAGCGATCGGAACGCTCACGAGGTTCGGATAACGCTGACGGAACTCTTTTGTCAGGTAGGCATCGCTGGCTCCAACGGTGATGTTCCCGTTCGCCGCGTTGGCAATCCCGAACCCGGAACCGGTCGAGGCCACCGAAATGTGGGTTCCCGGATGTTTTTTCATATAGGCCAGCGCCCAGACCTGTTCGAGGGGAAAGAGCATGGAAGAACCGGAAATGGTGATGTTCCCGGCCGCCAGACTGCCGACAGGACGAAGAATGCCCGAGACCAGAAGAACGCCAAAAACAAAAGCTGCCACAAGAATACGGCGCCCGGGAATGAAACCTTCCGGACGGGTCACGCTGCCCATGAATTCCTCCTTAGGGTATGGAAATGAAATATCAATAAAACAATACGGGAAAATGACAGACCTATGACAAAACGATTACAGGACGTCCGATGTCTCCGTTTTCCTCCTCTCTGATCCGCTGTTCACCCCGAAGTTGTTCGGAAAAGCGTTGCCGGGCCACCCGGGAAGACCAATCCAGGAAAATCCGGCAGGCGCGATGTTCTTTCGATCGACAGATGACTTCCCGGTAGATTTTCCGGCTGACCGGGCCCATGTGCCCCTCTCCGGAGAGGACGCAAAAGGATTGGGATGGACTCTGCGCCCTCCTCAGATGGGGGCAGTCCTCCGGCAATCGCCCCCAGACAGCTTTGCCGTTCTCCGATTGTCTGTCCACGGGAACCCTCCCTGCTTTCGTTTCGTCAGGACGAAGCCGGTTTTCCGGCTGTTTCAGAGATGCTGGCAAGAGCATTGCTTCGAAAGCGATATCCTGTCCCCCTGAGCGTTTCAATGAACCGTGGGGCATCGCTTTTTTCCCCCAACTTTCTTCGGAGCGCCCACATGTGAACATTGAGATTGTGCTCGTCCACTTCCCAGGACTCTCCCCAAAGCACTTTCATCAGCTCATCCCTTCGGATGACCATCCCTTCGTGACTGACGAGGTAGACCAGGATCCGGAACTCGATCGGGGTCAAACGAACTTCGCGCCCGTCGATCCGCGTCTCATACCGGTAGGTGTCCACGACCAAGTCTCCAAGATCATAACGCGCTTTCGGCATGGGACCCGAATCGCGTTCTTTTTCGATGCGCCTTGCCAGGGCATGCACCCGGGCCACCAGCTCCCGGGAGGAAAAGGGTTTTGCGAGGAAATCGTCGGCACCCTCCTCGATCGTCCGGATCTTCCAGTCGGCGTCGGATACCGCCGACAGGGCCAGGATCGGAACCTTCCCGATCGGTTTCTGCCCGCGGATGAACCGGACGACTTCCACCCCGTCCCGCAGGGGCAACATGATATCGAGGATCACCAGGTCGAGCGTTCCCTGGCCCATGATCCGCCGCAACACCCACACGGCTTCCTCGCCGTCCCGGGCGGTGACGACCCGGAACCCTTCCCGGGTCAAGAGGTTCCGGCACAGCAGCAACAGATCTTCCTCATCGTCGACAACCAGCACAACCGGCGCATCTTTCGGCTCTTCCATCGCCCATCCTCCATCCGATCCGCTTCGTTTCCCTGTCCGGGACTTTTCCGGTTGTGAGCATCCTGACAGGACAATTTTTCGTGTGAATGTCAGGATGATGACAAACGGAAAACAGGAAAAAAGGGAAGGAAGGTGTTCCCCTCCTCCCCCCAAACGATCAGAAGAAATAGAACCAGGACATCATCACCCGGTTGTCGAGGGCCGAGATGCCGGTCGTATAGAGCGTGTCATACTGCCCGTACTCGATACCCGCCCGGACCGCCGGAGTAAAGTCGTGCCACAGGTTCACGAACGTGAAGGTGTTCCGGGTCCACGGCGCCAGATACTTGTAAAGCCCGTTGGTGGATCCTGCCCCTCCCAGACTCGTCGCTCCCACTGCATTCGCGATGGACTGGAGATTCGAGGAGTTGTCCACGGCAAACCCCAGGGAGATCGAGGTGTGCGCGTCGTCCGGAAAATAGTACTGAAGATTCACGTTGTAGGTCTGGATATCCAGGGGAACGAAGGCGTTCCCGTTGGCGAACCCTTCTCCGGCCGGAAGTCCTGGAGACAATGTTGAACAGGCATTACCAGTTGCCCCAGCTGGAGCTCCGGGACAGTTACTGATAGGCAAACTGTTCGGCCCGATTCCGAAATTCATGTTCGGGAATTGATAGGCATCCCCCTGGCCCCAGGTATATTCGGCGGTCAGCGTCAGGTTGTTCCCCGGCTTTCCGTTTCGCACCGGCAGGATGGGAAGCCACAGGTCGACGGCTTCTGCTGACGTCCAGCTGTTGAACCCTGAAGTCGGCAAGGCAACAGTGGTGCTTTTACCAGAGGCACTCGTATACGTCTGGTTCCCCTGAAAATACCCGTCATAGTTCGACTGGATCGCGGAAAAACCGAGAGACATAGGGAACTGTCCCTTTCCGGTATCACCGATCATCCCTTCGCCCATCCAGTTCGAGTCGGCGATCTTGATCCCCTCTACAAACGCGGGCATGCCGGATGCGTTGTACTGCGGCATCATGGCGCTGATGGCCGGTTCGACTTTCAGGCCGTCCGTGGCGTGAATGATCTTGTACCAGCGGGCCTGCGGAAAACGCCCGTAGAGCGTACCCGGGGCCGGGGCGATCTGGACGGAGTTATAGATGTTGTAGGGCTGCCAGCCGAACAGGGACCAATACTGTCCCAGAAGAAAATTTCCATATCCGGGCGTCGAGATATCCATAAAAAAGTGACGGATCCGGAAAATGGGGTTCGTGAAATATCCCGTGTTTTCCCCGCCCCCCGGAGCGGTATACTGACTTTCTCCCGGACTGGCCAGAAAGTCCATCTCCAGAAGGGCGCGAAGCTTGTATCCATGGTAGACCGGTGAAGACAGGGCAAACCCGATACGGGAGTTGTTGACGTCAAACCCGTAGCTCGAAGAGTTGATCGTCTTGCCGAGAGCGTCATTGCCCCCGCCCTGGATCGTTCCAGCGTTGGCCGCACCGCCATTGAAGGGCCAGTTATTGAAAGAGTTCGACGAATCATACATCGTGTCGAATTCGACAAACCCGTACATCATGGTGGTCCACTTGCCCAGCATGGACGTATAGCCGGGAGGAGGGGCATCCGGCATCAGGTTCTGGAAGGAGTTGTGGAACTCCGAATTGTAGCTGTCCGGATCCGCCGGGGCAGAACTCGCGGCAGGAGCGGGCGCAGGTGCCGGTGCCGGCGTGCCCGACTGGTTGTTCGACGTATTCCCCTGATGAGAATACGGGGTGTCCGGACTCAGGTTGTCGGCCAACGAAACGGCCGGGACTCCAAGAGCCAGAAGACCGGAAACCAGAAGGCCGACGGCCCCCTGAATTTTTTTGCGCATGACAAAAACCTCCTCGAAGGAAGAAAATCCATACAAAATGACGATCACGAACCGGTTCGTCAATCGTTCGGGACATTTATGGCTGTGATGGGTTGGTTCGGAACGGAGATCACTTTACTGGACGGTTAAGAACCGATCCTCAATTTTGTGTGACAAAACGGTTAACTCGAAAAACGGAGGAGGGGGCCTGAGAGAGAAATTGACATATCGAAATCCGAAACGGATGATGGATTTGATTTTTTAAAAGGACTTTCCCAGCGAAAAGTGTTCCGGAAGCTTCAGGCTCTTTCCAATCAAGACTTGTTCCCCGGAAGACCGATCGTTATTTCTCGACTTTCTATTGATGAAGGAGAAGTTTCCATGTCCGTTTTGCTCGAATTCAGCATGAGCCCCCTCGACAAGGGCGAAAGCGTCGGAGATTATGTGGCGCGATCTCTCGAAATCATCGACAAGAGCGGAGTCAGCTACCGTCTGAATCCGATGGGAACCGTTCTGGAAGGCGACTGGGACACCGTGTTCGCCGTCGTGCGGAAGTGTTACGAAAGGATGAGTCAGGACTGCAGCCGGATATCCGTATCGATCAAAGTGGACGCACGAAAAAACCAGGAAAACAGGCTGGAAACCAAGGTCGCGGCCGTGGAAAAACGTCTGGGAAAATCTCTCCGGAAATCCTGACCGGACCGGGAGCGGATTTCCGGCCCGTCCCTTTCGCCAGGACTTCAATCGATGATATGATGGGCCCGTTTTGTAAAAGGCCGGAGAGGGACCGTTCCGGCCAATATCCCCCTTCACCCAAGGAACATGCGCACGACATGGCAAACATCATCATCCTCGGAGCCCAATGGGGAGACGAGGGCAAGGGAAAAATCGTTGATCTTCTGACCGAACGCGCGGACTGCATCGTCCGTTATCAGGGAGGGCACAACGCCGGACATACCCTCGTGGTGGACGGAGAAAAATTCGTCCTGCACCTGATTCCGGCGGGGATCCTGCACCCGGGAAAAACCTGTGTCATCGGCAACGGGATCGCCCTGGATCCCCAAGCCCTGATCGAAGAAATCGACAACCTCGAAAACAGGGGCATTCCGGTCAAGGACAACCTGAAGATCAGCGACGCCTGCCACCTGATTCTTCCTTACCACCGGGCGATCGACAAGGAATCGGAAAAGCTGAAGGGAACCCGCCGCATCGGAACGACCGGACGGGGGATCGGGCCGGCCTATGTCGACAAGATGGCCCGAATCGGGATACGCACGGGCGATCTTGCCCATCCGCGCATCTTTCGGGAAAAACTCTCCCAGAACCTTCAGGAAATGAACTATCTGATGGAAAAGCTGTTCCGCTCGCACGGCTTCGACCTGGAAACGCTTTACAGCGAACTCATGACCCAGGCGGAAAGGATCCTTCCCTATCTCACGGACACCTCTCTGTATCTCTGGGAAACCGCGCGGCAGGGGCGGTCGCTTCTTTTCGAAGGCGCCCAGGGAACCCTTCTCGACGTGGACCATGGAACCTATCCGTACGTGACCTCTTCAAATGCGTCCGCCGGAGGAGCCCTCACCGGATCCGGCGTCGGTCCCACCCTGATCGATGGAGTCATGGGAGTGACGAAAGCCTATACGACGAGGGTCGGAAGCGGTCCTTTTCCATCCGAGATCTCCGGACCGGAAGAAGAACAAATCCGCGAACGGGGGCAGGAATACGGTGCGACGACAGGCCGGGCCCGCCGGTGCGGCTGGTTCGATCTCGTCGCCGTCCGTTACGCGGCCCGGGTCAACGGACTGACCGGAATCATCCTCACCAAGATCGATGTTCTCGACCATCTGAAAACCATTCCGGTCTGCATCGGCTATCGGATCGGAGACCGGACTGTTCCCGATTTTCCGCACCATGTCGAAGACGTGGAAGCTGCCCGACCGGTTTGGGAATATCTCCCCGGCTGGAACACCACCACAAAGGGCGTCCGGAATTTTTCGGACCTTCCCCGCGAAGCGCAGAACTACATCCGGTGGATCGGTGAAAAGGTCGGGGTTCCCGTCGTCATGATCTCAACCGGGTCCGAAAGGAACGAGACGATCCTTCTTCAGGATCCTTTTCCGGCTTCCGCATAGAGGATGTCGAACCGGCGGATCGCCTTGACGATCCCGCCCAGGGGCTCATCGAAACCGACACGAAAGCCGATGTCGAGCCCGGCGCTCTTCAGGGTTTCCAGTCTCCGGCCGAACGCTTCAGGGTCCCAAACGGGCTTCGGGGGATCCGCCATCGGATTGTCGTGAACCGGACCGAAATCCCGAAGATCCCCGACCCCTTTTTTCCATTTTTCGAACGCGGAAACGTTCCCGGAGATCCACCGACCGAGGCTCCGACGCTCTTCGGCCGCCTCGTCTTTCAGGACAAAACGGACCGAGAGCCCCCTTCCTCCGATGAAAACCCCCGAATGGGCATACGCCTTGTACCCCCGCCGTTCGGGTCCCAGCGCAAGCCAAGTCTCCGGCGGAGGATTCACACGACGTCGCATGTGGCTCGCGACGTGAGGATACCAGGGACGGGGACCTTCCGATTCGTTCAGGAGATCGGCAAGACGCGACGAAAGCTTCAGAAGCGCCGGACGTATCTCTCCCCGGATTCGCGCCATCCGACCGGAAAAATCGGCGATATCGAAAACCGACACCCATTCGGGAAGAAGGTAATCCTGAAGACGTTCATCCGTCTGGACAGACATGTGCGCTCCTCTCCTTTCTCAAGATCCCTTCCGGATCGTGTTTTCCTGTTCTGACCGAAGCCGAACGGACGAAAGCCGGTCTATCCTACCACAAGGTGCGTCACATCGTCCCGCCCGGAAAGGGGATCCGGTTGGGGTGGCACCATTTCCGGACAGTCGTGATACAATACCTTCTGTCATCTGTCCGGCAGAAACCCCGTTCCATGAAGGAGTCCCGTCTTGAGTGCTTCACATGAATCCTGTGCAGAATACTATCACGAAGATACGAAATACGACCGGAAAACCATTCATCGCTTCCAGTCCCTGGATTTTTCTTCAAAACCAGCTCCTTTCAAGGATTACCAGACGGACAACCCGATCAGCCTGATGCCTTTTCTGCCGTTCAACTTTATCCCGTTCACCCGCACCCCCCTGCCCGAGCCACCGCCGCAGCCTCCCTATCCCTGGGGGCTGTCGGAGTTGTCCCAGCTCCTGTTTTTCTCCTACGGGGTCACCGCCATCATCGACTCTCCGAGGACGGAACAGACCTTCCTCCGCGCGGCTCCGTCCGCCGGTGGCCTCTATCCGGCGGAAGTCTACCTGGCTACGCGCGATCTTCCTTTCATTTCCGACGGGATTTTCCATTACAACGGAAAGGAACACACGCTCGCCACCCTCTATGAGGGCAATTTCTGGCCGCGCCTGTCCGCCTGGGCTTTTGACCATCCTTCCTTCGAAGAATCCCATGCAGCCCTGATCCTGACGGGATATTTCGATCGATCGGCCTGGCGATACGGTGAAAGAGGCTACCGGCGCATCCTTCTCGACACGGGACATCTTCTGGGCAACATCGTCCTGATGTCCTACCAGACGGGCTTCATCCCCTATCCCCTGTCGGGATTCAACGACCAGACCATCAACTCCTTTCTTTTCCTCGGAGACCAGAAAGAGGTCGTGCTCGTCGTCGTACCTTTGGTCCGACTCCAGGATGCCCGGGACAAGAGTCTGTCCCTGCCTTTTTTCCCGTCTCCCGTCATCTTTCCCTACCAGCCTCCCGAAAAGCCGGAAACGGGGGATCTCTTCCGGGACCTTCACCGATTTTCGTCGCTCGGAAACCACCCTCCGTCCGTCGTCAATACGGCAGGACCCGAAAGCGAAAGAATGTCGAGAGAGGAGCCAGCCAGCCGATTTGTCCCGATCGCAGAACCGATTCCGCTGGAAACCGATCTTCCGGAATTCGAAAGCCAGATCCCCCGCGTCCTTCTGACCCGAAGGTCGGGTCGCCAGTTTTCGGGGGAACCGGTGGACTTCACCCAACTGTCCACCATCCTGTCTTTCTCCTATCGGGAAATCGATGTGCCGGATCCCGCGGGAACTCTTCCGGTCCAGCACTTCTTCCAGCCTGAACTCTTCACCTCCTGGCTTGTCGTGAACCAGGTGACCGGACTGTCTTCGGGCATCTACCTCTACGATCCCAGAGGAGGCCATCTGACTCTCATGAAAGAAGGAAACTTCCAGGAAGAAATCTATGAAGCCGTCCTGTCCCAGGATCTGGGACGGGACGCCGCCTGCGTCCTCGTCCAGACGGCGGACCTGGAATCCTTGGTCGTCCAGTTCGGAGATCGCGTTTACAGGACGCTCCACATGGACGCGGGACAGATCGGGGAACGGATCAATCTCGCTGCAGTCCACCTGGGGCTGGGGGCCAGCGGCATCGGAGGTTTCTATGACGACGAGGTCACAGATCTGCTGGGGTTGCCCCACCAGACGGCGGTTCTCTATATCACGACCATCGGTGCCCTTCCCGGTTAATCCAGGAAGACAAGAGGGTCCCGAGAACCCATCGTCCCCATGAACATCTCCCGAATCTGGACCAATGCCGAAACCCGGCGACTGCGGACCATCCTGACAGTTCTGGTCAAATACGGATTCCAGGATGTCGTGGGATTTTTGCGCCTCGAGCCCCTGGTCTCACTGGGACGAAAGTTATCCAAATCTTCCGTACCACAGTCGCTGTCTCGTCCTGTCCGACTGCGAATGGCCCTCGAAGAGCTGGGTCCAGCCGCCATCAAGCTGGGGCAGATCCTGTCCAGCCGGGCAGACCTGTTCCCCCCCGAATTTCTGACGGAATTCCAGAAGCTCCAGGACAGTCTTCCGCCCGTTCCTCCCGAAGACGTCGAAAAGGCCGTCGAAGAGGCCCTCGAACGTCCGATCGACAGCGTCTTCGCCGAATTCGACCGCCATCCGGTGGCACAGGCTTCGATCGCACAGGTTCATCGCGCCCGCCTCCATTCAGGAGAGATCGTGGCCGTCAAGATTCGCAGGCCCGGTATTCTGGACGCCGTCGAACCCGATCTTCGGATTCTGGGCTTTCTGTCCGATCTGGTCGAACGCAACATCGAGGACATGAAGGTCTTTCGACCGCGCGCACTGGCCCGTCAATACATCCGGACGCTCCGAAAGGAACTGGACTTCACCCACGAAGCCCGGAACATGGAGAGGGCCCGGAAAAATTTCCGGAAAGAACCCTCCATCTCCATCCCGAAATTTTATTCCGAATGGAGTTCCGAAACGCTTCTCGTCATGGAATATCTGGACGGTGTCAGCATCCGGGAAACGGGTTCGTTTGACAAACTCGGAACCACTTCTCCCGAAGTGGCCCGTCTGGGGGCGCGGAGCATTCTCCTCCAGGTCTTTGTCCACGGTTTTTTCCAGGGAGATCCTCACCCCGGCAATATTCTGGTCCTGCCCGAACGCCGGATCGGGATCCTGGATTTCGGCATGTTCGGTTCTCTTTCCCCCGACAGGAGGGACCTCCTGGGAGACCTTCTCGTGAGTCTGGTGGAAAAGGACATTCCGTTCATGATCCGTACGCTTGAAAGGCTGAGGGCTCTTCCCGAAGACTTCCGGGAGGACGACCTGTCCGCCGACATCTCGGCATTTCTGGAGGAGTTCACCAACCGGCCCCTGCGCGAAATCCGCCTGGACCACATGTCCGTGGAATTGTTCGATCTCGTCCGGACCCACCGCTTGAGCCTGCCCCCGGATCTCTCTCTCTTGTTCCGTGCCCTGGTCATCATGGAAGGGATCGGACGGACGCTGGACCCCGCCTTCAACATGATCGAGGAAAGCCGGCCATTCGTCCACAAGCTGATCCGCCGGCGTTTCGAACCGGAAACGATCTTCCGGAACATGCGTTCCGGCGCCTTCGTCTTTCTCCGGACTCTGACGCACCTTCCCGCCGAAATCGAAAAACTCGTCACCCGGGTCCGGGATGGCCGAATCCGGGTTGACTTCAACCTTCGCCATCTCGAAGACCTGATCGCGGAAATGGACCGGACCGGGAACCGCCTGTCCATCTCCATCCTTGTCGGATCCCTGGTCATCGGATCGGCCCTGATTTTCGCTTCCCCCAACGGACCGAAGTTTTTCGGGCTGTCCACCATCGGACTGATGGGGTTCTTCGTCGCCGGATTTCTGGGTTTCGGACTGATCATCGCCATTCTCCGGTCCCGGCGGTTCTAGTCCGACTTTAAAACGAAAGTGACGTTTTATCCGGGAAAGCGACTCTTCAGGGCACCTCGCTCTTCAAGGCTGACCCAGGCGTGATCTCCCAGAACCACATGATCGAGGACCCGGATCCCCAGGATCTCGCCGCATTCTTTCAGCCGGCCCGTCAAGCTCCAGTCGTCTGAGGACGGTTCGGGATCTCCCGACGGATGGTTGTGTACGAACAGGACAGCCGCCGCCGAATCCCGGATAGCGGGCTGGAACGCTTCCCTCGGGTGGACCAGCGTCATGGACAGGGATCCTTCGGAAATCCGGACCGCATTCTGAAGACGGTGGCGCTGGTCGAGCAGAAGCACCCAGAAAGATTCCTTTTTTTCATCCCGGAGCCGGGGTCCCAGAATGTCGTAGACATCCCGCGCGGAACGGATTTCAGGACGGAACGGACGGGCCCTTCCGGACACGCGCCTTCCCAGTTCGAAGCCCGCCATGATCTGGGAGGCCTTGGCGAGACCCATACCGGAAAGGGAAGAAAGCGCGGAAAAACCGGCCGAAGCCACTCCGTCCAGACCCCCGTATTTCGCCAGAAGTCGTTGAGCCAGTGCGACCGCCGATTCACCCCTGTTTCCCACCCGCAGAAGAATGGCCAGGAGCTCGGCGTCGTGCAGGGCACCTGGTCCCCGGTCCCGCAGACGTTCCCTCGGTCTGTCTCCTTCCGCCCATTCACGTACACGATAATGCACTTCCCGATCTTCCATCCTCTCCCTCATCTTTTCGCCATCCGTTCGCTCCAGCTCTTTTTCGCGGGGGAGTCTAGGACACCCTGTCCGTTCTGACCAGTCGTCCATCGGGGAGGCGTTTCCGGATAAAAGGCAAGAAAAGCTGATCAGACCGTTGAGGAAGACGTCCATTCGGCGGAACCGGAACCTCTTTGTCTTCCGGAAGCGAGGAAAATCGCCGCACCTGTCCCGACGACCAGAAGAGCGCCCAGCGTGTCCGTCGTCCAGTGCCAACCGAGAACGACGACGCCGATCCAGACCAGAAAGGCCCAGACCAGTGCTGCCACACGACACGCCGGACAGGATTTGAAGACCAAAAGAGCCAGCCAGAATGCCCGGAACGTATGTCCGCTGAAATAGGATCCGGGCGTTTCCACCGACAAGACCGGTTTCAGGTATCGATCAAGGGGATCGTTGGCGACATCCGAGCCGGGATGGGGCTGAAGAAGGCGGATTTTCAGAAGATGTTCGCATACCATCCCGCACACGAACCAGCCAGTCCAGAAAAAAGCTTGACGGCGGGAGATTGCACCGCGGCGAAAGGCAAAAAGCACGAGAAGGAGGCCGGCCGGCACAGTAAATTCGGCGTTCCCCGTCCGGCAGACGACACCGAAAAACCATGGAAGAAAAGGCGGAAGAGACGCGCGCAGTCCATGTCCGACGGCATGGTCGAAAGACCGGAACATCCCGTCGTTCACCGCCAGGGAAAACGCTCCGAACGACAGGAGAAAAAAAACGAACCACAACCAGGGCCGAAATGTTTCGGTCAGACGTTGTTTCAATCGCTATCCGTCATTCCGGAACCAGTAGGGAATCGGGCTCACCCGAACGTCCCGGAAGTGGATGCGGGAGATTTCGCCGCACAGGGCGTGGGCCTTTTCGAAGACCCGGGACCGGAATTTGATCGGCGGACCCTGGCCCGGGGAGCAGTCGGCCGGATCGGTCAGCACCCAGCAAACACGACACAACAAGGGACGGTCTTCATAAATCTGGCACAAACGGTCGGACCCCAGAAACGGACAGGGACGATTTTCCCGTTCGTACATTTCGCACGTTTCGAGTAATCCTCCGAAAGTGGTCAGATCCGATGACGGATACGATCGCTCGGCCAATCTGTCCAGGAGTTCGTTTCTGTTTACGATCTCGTGTTTCCAGTCCGATCTTTCCCGTTCCAAAGCCCGCTCCATTCTCCTTCCAATGAGAGCGGCTTCGGCGGCCGTCGTCGCCACCATGACCCGACAGCATGCCGAACAGCCGGACTGGCACGACATTCCCGGAGAGACCGCCTCTCCCACACGATCCACCACCGCATAGACCTGACGCAAAAACCGTTCTCCGGCGTCAAAGGAAATCTCCTCCTCCGCCGCCAAACGGACCTCCAGCTGCCCGAGTTCTTCCAGTGCCCTTTCGAGCAGTCCTTCGGGAACGACCACCTCTTCTCCGCGAAAGTTGACGATCGCCGGATGTCCGACCACAATCGTCGGCAGAGAAGGATCATTGAAATCGGGCCGTTCCGTCATACGAAGACTCCTATCGGATGCGTCCGGAAAATTCCCCGGAAGAGGAAGCGGACGCGGACGTTGCGCTGTTGGCGGGGAAAGCTGGCGAAGAAGGAAAAGCCAGTTGCCGGATCTTGTCCCCCCATTCCGTCAGAAGAATTTGGGAGACCGTGCCATCCTCTCCGGCCACAAAAACCCTGTTTCCGACAACAACCGGCGGATGAGGACCCAGTCGGGAAGCAACCTTTCGCTCCCCCTCCAGGATTCCCGAACGTGCATCGATGGCCAGAAGCCTTCCGGAAGGAAGCGGAAGAAGAAGGAGGTCGCCCGTGACCACTCCTCCCGTCGACGGTCGTTCGTTGAACTGCGTGCTCCAGAGCCTCTTTCCGGTTCCGATTTCGATGGCCATCAATGAGCGGGAAACTCCCGAAGGGACATAGACCACTTCTCCGGACTCGACCGGCAGAGCCTGGTCTCCCGCCCGGGGCAGATCGCCTGCGGGAAAAGAACGGGACCACAAAACCCGGCCGAGATCGGGATTGACCGCCATCACCCGATCTCCAGGCAAATCTGGTCTCCGAAGAATCCCGATGAAGGTCCCGTGAACCAGGAGGGGCGTTCCGATAAAAAAGTGCTCCCAGTCCCGGGTCCCCGTCCAGCCAAACCGCCAGACTCGCCGGGGGCCGTCCAGGCTGACCTCCTGATAAAGAGGCGGATTTTCCTGGGCTACGACAACCTTGCGGTCATCCTGGACGGGGGAGGCCATGCCGAGTGAACGACCGTCGAGAGAAAGGTCGAAAACCTCATGTCCGTCCGCCCGATCCAGAAACACCAGGTGCCCTGATCCGGTCTGCACCATGACCGTATGCGGAAGAAGAACCGGACTGCCGTAACAGCCTCCCGTAATCCTTGCACTCCATCGGACGGCGCCCGATTTTCGCGACAGCGCCTCCACCAGACCCGGCCCCCGTCCACGAATCAGGGTGCGCGTCTTCGCATACCAGAGCAAATGGTCCAGCGTCACACCCGGCTCCGATGCGGCGAGATACACGGTGGACGGACCCAGGACCGGCGGAGAAGGCAAAAAGGAGGGAACATGCCGACGCCAGATCAGCCTACCATCGCGGGCATCGATCGCGAGCATATCGCCCGAAAAACCCGCCATCCACAGAACTCCGCCCGACTCCACCACCCCCGCATAAAAATCTTCCGGTAACGGAGAACGTTCTCCTGGAACCCGTTCCCGGGCGTACTGTCGCTTCCAGGCGGATTCGCCGGCCGTTTTTTCTCCGGGAAACCGGAATGACGGATTGCGGCTCGAACCCCCCCCTTCCTGACTCCAGGTCTCCGGCGGAAGAATTTCCGATGCCGTCGTGGATCGATCTTCCGCGTTCCCGAACGCTGGAGGAAGGGGGCCGGGAAATCCGACGGGTGGATTCTCTCCCCGGCTCCGGCCGGGAGCAAAAATGCAGACGGCAACCCCCGCAAGGAGAACCCATCGCCTGAAAATGCCTATGGAACCCACCTCAGAACTCCCTCCTCTCACCGAAAAAGCACGAAACCTTTTCCGTCCCGAATCAAAAAACCGGCTCATCGATCGCCGTCCCTCCGGTCTTTTCGGCAAAACAAGGAATAAACTTTTCCGGCATGTGACGAGGGTCCTTTGCGATCAGTGTCCGGTTACACTAACATAGAGATCCTTCTCCGCTTCCGGATCTAGAACAATTGCGAATTGTGGTTCTCAAGAACGGTGATTTTCCGGACGATTCCCGCATGGGAAAACCGGATCCGGACCTCCCGCTCCTTCATCCGAAGGGAGAACCACCCCCGGCGTACGCTGTGACGATAGATCCATGTCTGGTTTCCCAGAAGGGCCCGGATCTTGTCCGGCTTGCCCAGCCAGTGCCGGACATCACTCATCGTACTGATGCGTTCTTGAATGTGCGAAAGGGCGGAGGCGCTGACGGCCGTCCCTTCCTGTCGTGTGCATCCGGTTTCCGGACCGGCAAGAACGGCCAGGAGAAGGCAGAGCCAGACAGGTCGAAACAGGAGGGTCAACCATCTGGCGGGACGGGAGAGACGGGCGGTGTTCATGAAATCTCCTTTCGGGAAGATTTTCCGGGATGTGCAAAAGTTGTGGAGGCGCTTCCGGACAATTTTATCAGGCCCCGGCTCCGGGTCAAAAACCCGGGCAGGGATGGGCATCCTTTCCGGTCTCCTCGCGACTTCCGCCGTGTTCCTGTCCGTCTGGCGCCTGGACCACGACATCGGGGAGCGGCTCGCCCTCCTCGAGTCCCCCGGAACACCTCTCTATTCCGACACCTATCGGGTGACGCCGGGAGAGCGGATCCCCCTCTGGCTCCTCCATACATGGTACGCTCCCTCCGACAAGATGTCGGTCCACTTTCCCTGGAAAAAACACACCCTCGTCCTGCCTGGTCTTCCGGGCCCGGAGCCCGTTCCGGACGCCGCCGGAACCTTACGCTCAAACGTCTACTTCCGCCTGGTTTTCGACAGCGGGAACCGGACCCTTCTGGGAATCTATCCCGAAGGAAACAACCCGTCGGGACCACCCCCCTCTCTCCCGGGACTATGGCTTCCCCCGGTTTTCATGGGAACCCTTGTCCGGACGGAAGTCGGCGATTTCCGTCCGGTGGCTCTGGGCGAAACATCAAAGAAACTTCGCACAACCATCCTGATTTCCGAAGACAAACGGTTCTACGATCATCCGGCCATCGACTTTGAAGGCATTCTCCGGGCGGCCTGGACAGATCTCCGTTCGAAATCCTTCCGCGAAGGCGGAAGCACTATCAGCCAGCAGGTCGTCAAAAACCTGTTTCTGTCTCCCCGCAAAACCTTTTCGCGAAAACTTATGGAAGCCATTTACGCCTGGCGACTGACCCGGCTTCGGACCCCCGATGAAATCCTGACTTTGTACCTGAACCATCTGGACTTCGGTTCCGGAGCCCATTCGCGCATCATCGGCATCGAAGCCGCTTCGGAACGGTTTTTCGGCCATCCGGCCCGGACGCTCGATTATCGTGAGTCGGCCCTTCTGGCCGCCATTCTCCGGGCGCCGACGCGCAACAACCCTTTTCGGGACCCGGATCGGGCCCGGACTGTCCGGAACCGGATTCTGGCCAGCCTCTTCCAGGAGGGAAAATTGTCGTCCCGCCAGTTTGTCCGGGACCGACGGTCCTCTCTCGGACTTTCCTCTCTTGCCTACAGGACTTCCCGCCCCGGGCCCTATTTTTCCGACTGGGTCGCCCATGAAATCCGGGACCGGCATCTCGCCGACCGGACGGGATCGTCCATCGTTTTCACCACGCTCGACCCCTTTCTGGCACATCGGGCGGAAAGGACCGTAACGCACGAACTTGGCCGGCTCGCCCGGATATGGCGACTGAAATTCCGCCCCCGAAAAGGAGAAGGTCTCCAGGCAGCGGTCGTCGTTCTCGATCCTCGGACCGGATCGGTCAAAACCCTGATCGGAGGGTCGGACTATGGCCCCTCTCCCTTCGACCGGGCGATTTTCGCCAAACGACAGGTCGCCTCCCTCTTCAAGATCGTGGCGTCGATCGTGGCATTGACTCCGGCCTCCGGACAGAAGCCACAATACACACTGGCCAGCGCCCTTTCCAATACCCCGATCCGCCTGAGAGCCGGAGGGCGTGTCTGGAAGCCGAAGAACGCCGAAACAGTTCTCGATGCACAGGTTCTTTTCGAAGATGCGTTCGTCCATTCCATGAACATCCCTTTCTTGCACCTGTCCGAAACACTTCCCCCCCAGGCCGTGGTGGACACAGCCCGGACGCTGGGACTCGAAGTTCCGCCCGCCGCCCGGCTCCCGCTTTCCTGGCCTCTCGGGGTTCTTCCTCAAACACCGATGGCGATGGCCCGGGCTTTTTCCATCGTCGCAAACGGAGGACAGGACGTGACGCCCGATGGACTTCCGGAGCCCGGAAAAAAACCTGGCCGACAGCTTCTGGACCCTGGTGTCGATTATCTCCTGAACCACCTTCTGCGCCAGACCGTCCGGGAGGGAACCGGCCAACCGCTCCAGATCTGGACGGGACCCGGGACGTCATGGGGAGGCAAGACGGGAACATCGAACCGGGGAAGGGACGCCTGGTTCGTCGCCGTTTCTCCCCAAAACGTCCTGGTCGTCTGGATCGGGTTCGACGACAACAGCCCGACCGGCCGGACCGGATCCCAGCTGGCGGTTCCCCTGGCCGGTGCCATCCTGAAAGACCTTCCTCCGCCGCCTTCCCCCGCCCCTCCTCCTCCGGGCATCCTGGAAAAAACGGTCGATGCCCGGTCGGGCCTCCTGGCCCTGGCCTCCTGTTCGCCCGACCTCCGGCAAGTCCCATTCCTCCCCGGAACGACTCCACCGGAAGAAACCTGTATTTCCCCCGAACCTCCGTCGATCTTCGAAAAAATCGGCCATTTCTTCGGAAACCTTTTCTGAGCGGCCTTCGTAGCTCCGGACACGAAAACCCCCTTGATTTTCCTGCACGTTTTGGAGAAAATGTTTCGAAAACTGGGGGATCGTCTAATGGCAGGACGACAGTCTCTGGATCTGTCTATCGGGGTTCGAGTCCCTGTCCCCCAGCCACTCTTTCAGGCCGATTCGACCTTCTTGTTATCCCCGCACTGAACCTTTTCGCTCCATTCCGAAAATCGACCGGAACGTCCTCCCGGTCTCAGGGCGCTTTTTTCCAGGGAACAATGAGTCGCCCTTTTTCATCAAAGGCAAATCGTTTTTCGAGGAACCCGGACCCGAACAAAAACAGGTTGGTGTCGTAATATTCCCGACCGTTTTCCGGCGGAGGGATGAAACGGACTGTCCTGTAGTTTTCCCGGAACGAAGACGTCTCCTGCCGACGGACAAAAGGAAGGTAGGCCACTTCGAATCCCCACGGGGGCTTTCCGTAAGCGGAGCAGGTGCGCGTGTTGACGAAGAGCGTCGGCCCGATGTCCTTTTTCCGGATCCATCCCCGAAGGCGTTTCGAAAGGGACCGCATGTCCGGATCACGGGAGGACGTCATCCCGGTCCAGAGATAAACCCTTATGGCATCGTAAGACCCCAGAGGACCGGTAGCCGGATCCCGTCGCCACCCCTTCCCCCTTTCATAGACGACCCAGTCCGGCACGAACCCACATCGACTGACAGACTTTACCAGCGTCAAAAACCGCCGAGGAAGACCGGCCCACGGACTTTCTCCGAACCGGTCCGACAGAAAGCGGAGCATGAACGGGGGAAAGTAACTGGGATTTGTCCGCCAGAGTGTCCGCTTCGGATGAAATCCCCGGTCGCCGCCCAACGGGAAAGGTCCGAATCCCGGCAGATCGGCAAATTCCCGCCGGGCAATCCGGAGGGCCAGACGTTCGCCCAACCGGATATATTTCGACCGATGCCAGAGCCTTCCCGCTTCGATCAGGTCGTAGCTGAGCCACATATCCGCGTCCGTCGCCGAATTGGCATCGATGATGCCCCATCTTCCGTCCTTTTTTTTCCCCCAGAGCCATGCTGGAAGATGGTGAGACAGATCTCCCCGGAAAAGGTTGTCCTTCGTCCACCGGAGAAGACGGGCAAAGAGAATTGGATCGTTTTGGACAAGGGCAAAGAAGAGAGCGTAGGACTCTCCCTCGCTGGTCGTCACGTCCTGTCGGCCGCGGTCGATGACACGTCCGTCCGTTTGAATGCAGCAGGACCTGTAACGAGCCCATCCGGAGTCAAATCCGGCAGCCACGGAATTTTCCGTCCCCGACGCAAAGAGGAAAACCAACGAAAACATTGCCAGACGAACCGACATCCGTTTCAACCGGGTTCTCTCCCCTTTCCTCTTCCGGGAGACGGGCTCTCTCACCGAAAGCTGTCCCCAAGAGTTTCAGAACGACCTGGAAAACCGTGACCAGAAACAAAAGGGTGATCCGAAACGCACAGTCAACATAACGGACGCGGTTCAAGAAGGGAAGATGGATTTCCCGGGATCTCCGGAAAACCACCGACCCCGGGCCTCCCCTTCCTGCCAAAATCGATCGGAGACCGTTAGAATCCGGGTTGGACAATCTGCCGGATTGCAAAATAAAGGATAATCCTTTTTCCGAAATGGAAAGAAAAGCCATGTCCCGGATCGGAAACACGCGGAGGGAAGAGACAGCGTTGACTGCACCAACGGATGAGTGCCCGTCCTGCGGGATTGTGTTAGGCTGGTGGAACAACCGCTCCGGATCCTTCCGGCAACGCCCGGACCTGGAGGGAATTTCATGGCAAGACGCCTTTTGGCCTTACATCCCATGGGATTTGTCCTGTCGGCCTTGTTCGTCAACGGTGTGGCGGGTGGATTCGTTTGGCCCTATTTTCCGGTCTTCCTCGCAGATGCCGATTTGTCCAAAAGCGAGATCGGCCTGGTCCTGGGAGTTTCCAACATTCTTGTCTTCCTGGTACGACTCCCTCTTGGACGGTGGCTCGACCACAGCCACGGACATCGGTTCGACCTCCCTCTGATCGCCATGCTGCTCGCTTTCCCGCTCCTGCTCTTTCTTCTTCCAAAAACCCGGTCCGCCGCCGGCCTGATCGTCCTTGTTCTGGCCCTGGCGCTGGCGCGACTTCCTTTTCTGCCGCTCGGACTGGCTCGGCTTAAAAAACAGTCCGACATGGAAAAGAGACATTTTTCCCCGCTTCTGTTTGTCGGGGCACATCATTTCTTTCTGGGTGCCCTGGGACTTCTGGCGGGAGCCATTATCCTGGCACTCGGAATCGGAAAAACCTTTTCCCTCCTCTGGCTGATCGTCCTTTTGGCCATGACACCTCTCCTGCTTCCCGCTCCCGCCGGCGCCGCCACATCTTCCCCTCCTCCGGTACCGCCACGTCTTTTTCCGAACATGGACGAAATTCTCGTTCTTCTCTCGTTCTTCTTTTTTCACCTGGTGAACGCACCTCTCTTGCCCTTTGCCGAACTCTACATGAAGACCCGCACCCACCACCCCGGATGGATCCCATGGATCGCTGCCATCGCAGAGATGTTCATGGTTTTCACCGCTCTCCTCGTTTCAAGACATACGACTGTCCCTTCGGCCCGTCTCGCCCTGACGGCAGCTTCCGGAGCTCTCGCCCTTCGAATGGCTCTCTACGGACTGTCGCCTTCGGCAGAAGGCCTCCTTTGGATCGCCTGTCTGGACGGCATCTCTTCGGGACTGTTCTGGATGGCATCTCTGAAATGGGTGGCGGAGCGATCAGGCAAGGACAACACGTTCAACCAGATGTCGGGATATGTGGACCTTACCGTAATGACGGCCGGGGCTCTGGGAATCATTCTTTTCGGATGGGTGGACGGACGGATCGGGTTTTCCGCAGCCTCGAAGGAATTGATGGGACTGAACATTCTCGCGCCTCTTTTCCTGCTTCTCGCCGGGAAAAGAAGCTGGATCGCCCGAAAAAAAGGGCAGGGCCCTCGGGAGAAGGCCTTGCCCTGTGACAGCAAAGGAGAATTTTGAATGTCGGTCAGGACGTCTGGGAAGCCTCCCCTCCGAAGTACTCCCGACGGCTGACCTGCACATCCGAGACGAACACCACGCCCGAATATCGTTCGAACAGCGGAGCCAGCCCGGCCAGAATCGTTTCCACCCACGTTTCCGGAACGACCGTGATCACCATGACAAGGGTGTTCACATCATTGAACATCAGATGCCCCTCATGAAAACCGCTGTGACCTTTCCCGGAAACGTTCGGAATGATCGTGTAACCCGAGACCCGGACGTCGTCCAGGAGAGTTTTGACAAATTTCAGATGTTCGCCTCCGACGACGATCTCCACCTTCTTGACCGTGTATAGCTTCAATCCTTCCATTGATTCCCCCGTTTTGCTCCAGGAAGCCCGGAAACGGTCTCTCCGGACGTCCGTTCCGAATCATGACTCCATGGCACCCACCTGGCACCCGGCCGATACTCGAAGAACAGACCGGACGACGTATCCATGACGACGAGCAGGGCCCATCCCCGGTCGAACGGTCCGCTGAGCGCCAGATTCCCTCCAAGGACTCCTTCCACCTTTTCCCGGGGAGCGCAAATGACGCACAACAGGCGAATCGGCTCGTGACGGTTTGTCCCGGCGTCGTAAACGGTCTGCCAGGGCAAACCCATCCGAAGGTCTCCGCCATTACCGAACTGCACGCCGAATCTTCCGACCACATTATGGGAAACTTTACTGCCACTTCCGTAGACGTCATTGTCGATCGTCGAAAAATAATGTTCAAGGTTGATCCAACGACCGACGACAAGCGGGCCTGACAAGAGGGTTTCGAGGATTTTTCCCGACGGATCGAGCAAATCGTCATACTCCTGGAGAAAGACCCGACCACCGAGGTCGATCCCGCGTGTCAGATCTCTTCGTCCGATCAAAAAAGCCGCGTTCCCGGAAAGACCCCATTCCGGACGGACTTCGGCCCAGTCGTGCGAACGGGAAGAGATCCGGGACGAAACGTCTCCGTCGGATTTCTCATAGGAGCCGGGAAAGGAGCGCAGGCGCTCCGCGGCCAGGGAGAGTCCTGTCTGACGGAGATCGTCGACAAGGTCCCGGATGGCCCGTTCATGGGTAACGGGCCAATCCTCTCCGTCGTAGAATTCGAAGCGGTCCATGGTCGTATCGTGAACTCCTGCCAGAAACCAGGTCGAAGCCGGAATCCGGATTCCTTTCTTTTCCAGCGCCAGACGAATGGATGGCCGATTGAGAAGCGCGGCCGCGACGCGCGCGTTGGGCGAACCGTCCTGTCCTCCGCACGCCCCGCAATCCAGTGCAGACTCGTAGGGATTGTTGTCGGATGTGCTCTTGTGCGCCAGAAACACGACAAGCGGCGCAAAATCCTGATGAAGCCCCGCCAGGGAAAGGGCCGTTTCCGCAAACGCCACCTGCTCCGACGGTGTCAGTCCCATCCTGGACAGTTCTTCCAGACGGCTTTCGGACCGCTTCGGCCGCAGTTGATGGTCTTCGCGCAGTTCCCGAACCAGCTCGATCTCGTCATGTCGGGCGAGTCCCAGGAACCGTCCCAGCGTCGTTTCCGCGGAAACGCCTTCCTGCGGTCGAAATTCACCGGAAAACACAAGATAACGAAATTCTTCCAGAGCATTCTGGGGAAGAGACCGGGCTTTTTTCCCGTACTTCCCGATCAGCACCTGACGGATCACACTGCGTTCCTCGGAAAGGACGATGTCCCTCGCCTCCTTTTCCGGAATCTTGTCCAGAAGGACCGTGGTGGAGATCGAAGGAAGAAACATCCGTCCGGTCCGGGAAACCAGACGATGGTACCACCCTGGAAAAAACGTCTTTCCAAAAAGCGGGAGACCGGACATCCAGCCGATGGCTTCGACAAAAACATAGGGCGTCACGATGTTGTTCTTCATTTCGTGCACGAGATGACTCAACCACCGAAGCCATCGCCGGCCCCGGAAGAAGACACGGAGCGTCCCCACCTCGTAAGGACGGTGGATTTCCGCCAGCAAATGCCGGGGGGTCAGGATCGCCGGTGACAGGACCTGCACATGATCGGCTCCAAATCCCTTGAACCGGATCGGAATTCCGAAAAATCCCGCAAGACCGGCCGTTTCATAGGACCCCAACCGCTCAAGGTGCCGACGGATTCCTTCCGAACGGACATCGATACAGAATAACAGCTGAGCCCGGATGTTTCGGGTTTGCGGAGCGTGTTCCTCCCGGGACGGAGAGACGCGAACGGGTGTGTCCTCCTTGCGGGACGACAGAATCGACAAAAATGCATCCCGGTAGTTTTTTTCCATCGCCAGAACACCCCAATAACCGAATCTTTCGCGGGGGACCTTGCCGCTCCAGTCCCGAAAAAACTCCAATGCCTCCGGAGTGGTCCACGAATCCCAATCTCCTTCTGAATCCCATAAGGCCCAGGCTCGAAAGATCGACCAGCCCAGACGGATTCTTCTTCCGGAAGCCCGGCGACGGGAGCTTTGAGCTCTTTCCCACAGATCTTCCCAATAAGGATTCTGCTGTCCCCAAACAGCAGACCGTTCTGCAAGACGGTCAACGTCCTGAACAAGGGAAAGAGGAAGAGAAGGGTCCTGCCTCCAGAAACGCAGGACGAACTCTCTGGCATTGGATTTCATGAATGCGGTCAGAGAGGAACGGGATGGCCCGGCATTTAAGGCTTCCGAAAGGACGTCTCTGACCATGACCGATTCGAGGGCAAGACGGATGGCCAGCCACTCTACCGGTTCGATCGAAAAGGGAAGCCGTTCCTCCTCGGAATGTTCGTCCGCCCGCCATTTGATTGCCCCGGACCACCCGGGAAGCGCAGCAAATTCACGGGAAAAGAGGCCGACCCATTCGTTACGGGGAATCCCCCAGGATTCAAGAACCTTCAGAATGGCTTCTTCCGGCGATTCGGGAAGACCGGAAAAAAGTTGCGGGAGGGCCGGATGACAGGAAAGAGCGGAGAGGCGAGAGGACCATCGTTCCCGAATGAGCAGGTAGAATCCGAGCTCCCTTCCGGGCGTCGGCCAGAAAGACTGGCCTTCGTCCAGGTAGAGTGCCGCCGCATCCGAAAGCAACGCGTTGATCTCGGAATGGATCCGCGTTCCGAAAAGACGGTCCGTCCAGCTCGAAAAAGTGGTTTCCTCTCCGGGAAACCCCACAATCCGTTCCACGGAATCTTCCGGATCAGGCCCTTCGGAAGACCGGTCAAAATGCCCCTCGCCTTCTTCGCCAAAAAGGACGGACAGAATCCGTTCCAGCCCTTTCCCGATGGACTCTCTGTCGGGTTTTCGTCCGAGCTGTTCGAGGCTTTTGACGATTCCGGGAAGAAGGTCGTTCCACCAGCCGACGCCGTCCGGATCTCCCGGCTCCGGAGCGAAGGAGGGGAGTCCCGGAGACAGGAGATATTGCGCGAGAGAGAACCTGGCGAAGGAGACGGGAAAAGGAGGGGAAGAAAATCCTTCCGGAGCGGAGGAAGACGGGAAAAGACGTTCGAACGTTCCCTCCAGATCTTCAAGCCTTACACGTCCCCGACGCAGACATTCCCGGAGAAAGCCCGGGGTTGGGTACCCTTTGCCCCCGAAAAGCGACTCTCCCGTCCGGACAGCTTCCTCGAAGGACAAATCTTCCAGTCCGTTCAAGGGGTTGTGGTGAATGAAGGTATCCATCGGCCACGCGTCCGGCAGAAGCTCCATCGCCAAACGGACACGCGACCGGACATCGATCACCGCATGCCGGCGGAAAGGCTCTTCCGGGAGACGAAACCGGCTCTTCATCGGACTCCTCCCGGATTTGACAGGATCGCATCAAAAATTCCGGGCCAGATTCCCAGGAACAGAAGCGTCAAGAGAGAGAGACCCAGAAGGCCTGCCGAACGAAAAGACAAATCGGCCACCGGAAGAGCGCCCGTTTTTGGCGGACCGAGAAAAATCTGTTCCCATGCCTGCCACAGAGCCCACTGCAGGAGAATCACACCGGCGATTCCCATTCCCCCCCACGCCCAGAGAATGCTGTCCATGGGTCCGGTGTCCGATCCGAGGACCCCTGAAAACAGTCCCGATCCCGGCATTGCCGAAAGCATCAGGACAAACAGAAAAAACAGGCGGTCCGCCCGGGGCATGTCGGCAAAGAGCCCACCCATGTCGGAGAGGTTCTGACGACGGGTTTCCCGTTCCAGATGATCCGTCAAAAGTCCCAGAACAAGGGCCGGAAGAAGGAGAGAGAAGAGAAGGACCATCGCCCGACCCGCATGGCGCGGCAATTCCATCAGCAACATCGGGGTGCACAAAGCCATCTGGGAAAAGATCGCCGCTGTGACCCGTTTCCGGGCCACAGGCTCTCCAAGGGCGAGAAGGGCTCCCTGGATCTGAGCCAGTCCGCAAACTCCAAGAAAAACGTCGAAGGCCCCGGTGCCAGCGGAAAAAGGCAGAGGGGTCCAGCGTTGAATTCCCCAGGCCGACAGGACGAACAGAGAGGTCCGGACGGCGATCCAGACAGTCGCCGAGCCGGTGCGGGGAGTAAAGGACATCCATCGCTGGAACGGGAAGAATGGCATGAACAGAAGGAATGCCAGGGGAGCGAAAGAGCGCGTCGAAGGAAAAAAGGCCAAGGGGAACAGGAGGCCCGACAGCAGAATCGGGAGCGCAAAAGGAAGATTGCCGGTCGGACGGGATCCGTAGGACACCCGGAAGAGAAGATAGGATGCTCCCAGGATTCCCCACCAGAACAGAAGAGCCAGGGAAGAGGCCGGAGACAGGACGAAGCCCGCGGAAAAAAAGAGAAACAGGAACCCCAGAAGGCCTCCTGCCGTCACTCCCCGTTTCTGTTCGAACCCCACCAGAAGCGCGCTGGGAACCCAAACTGCCACAAGCATCAGGATGCCCGTCAGCGGAGGAACGGACAATCCGTTCTGACCCCGATCAAAAAAGACAAGGAAAGCGGCGGCCAGCAACATGACCATCAGCGCTGCCCGGGCGGCTCGTTTCCCTAACGTCTTTTGCTGTCCGAAAAACTTCACGACAAGGGCGCCACACAATGGAGAACCCAGCAGAAGCCCTTCCAGAATTTTTCCGGATGTTTCAGACATCGGGTTTTCCCGTCAGGATGGATTCGGGAGACGGTCCTCCGTCGATCCGCTCGTGGAGTTTCCGGACCTTTGCCGACAAGGACAACAGAGGTTCCCGAATCATATGTCGCACCAGCATGTCGGCATATCCCCCCTGATCGAGGAAATCATGCAAACGGCCGGAAATCCGGGAGCTTCCGGGAAACTGCCATCCCGGTCCCGCCTCTCGCGCGAGGAAGATCCAGCCGGCAACCAAAATGAACCCCATCGTCAACAGGGCGACGGGATAAAAAAACGACCATCCGGTTCCAGGCGGACGCAGGTTTGAAGTCGACGAGATCGGGGCCAGCAAACGATCGAACCATGTCAGTCCTCCCCAGTAGAGGCCGAACACGAGAGCAAAAATCCCGGTAAAAACCAGAACGGCCCGGGGTGTCAGAAGGTGGCTGAAGCGGAACAGGTTGAACACAGTCTGCATTGCAGTGGCCAGTCCGAAAAACAGCAAAATCAATCCCCCTGTTCCCGGGAGAAAGGGCTTCCCGCGAAACGTGTCGGACAACAGGAGGATCAGGGGAAGACTGATCAGAATGGCCCCTCCCAGAACCCACAAAATCCGGTGACGCCCAAGCGCCCGGGCGAGGGACCCCTTGGGAGAGTGCTCGTGAAAACGGGCGGCATGAATCACGCTGCCGGATCCCAGAAAAAGTGTTGCCTTGAAAATGCCGTGGGCGATCATGTGAAAAATGGCAGCCGGAAAAACACCAAGGCCACATTCCGCAAACATGTACCCCATCTGTCCCATGGTGGAGTAAACGAGAGTCTGTTTGACACTGACCTGGACGAGCATGATGGCCGATCCGGATATGGCGGTCAGCGCACCGACGAAAAACAGTCCGTGCAAAACGGCTGGAGCATGGACAAAAACCGGAGAGAGCCGATTGAGAACAAAACCTCCGGCGTTGACAATTCCGGCGTGCATAAATCCGGAAACGGGAGTGGGGGCATCGAGCGTCACCGGCAACCAAAGGTGGAAAGGCAGTTGGGCGGAACGGACGAGAATACCCGCGGCGATCAGAAACGTCCCCCATCCGATGGCAGCCGACGGGATCCCTCCAGCGAGAAACCCGGCGCCACCGCTGTCCGTCCCGTTTCCAAGCAGCCGAAAAAGGCCGTCCAGGTCAAAGGTTCCGGCAGCATGGCCAAGAACCAGAATCCCTGCCAGGAAGAACCCTCCGCCGACCTGATTCATGACCCATGTCCGGAGGGCGGGTTGACTGGATTCGCGCCGTTGGCGATGGTGAATCAGCAGAAGGCATAGCGCCACCAGAACCAGTTCCCAGGCCGCATAAAGCAGCAGGAGGTTTCGGGCCGTGACCAGCAACAGGAGAAATCCGGTCGCCAGTCCGATCGCCGCCAGAAAACGGTCCGAACCTCGCTCTCCCGTCATGTAGCGCCGGGAAAATGTCAGGATGACGAGGCTGACGGACAACACCAGAAACGACATGATTGCCGCCAGAGGGTCGAAGTCCAGACCGATCCCGGGACCCGGTATCCGGGAAAAAGCGTCGGGAAAAAGAATGGCCCGGATTCCCCCCGGCTCTTTCGGAAGAAAAACCATCACCAGACAGTCCAGGAACGAGAGAAGGATTCCCGTTCTCGTCCAGAAAAACGCCTTGCGGTCTTCGCTACAGGACAGGCCGTAAGCGGCCCCGGCCCCGACAAGGGGCATCAGTGGCAACAAAACCAGCAAAAAGGAAGCAGCGTGCAACAGACCTCCCTTGTCCCCGGAAAAAAGCCTTCAGGGGATGATCCTATGGAATAGTGTGGCCAGATGTTTCTGGATTGTCCGGGGTATCTCTTCTTCAGGCTCCGGAAAAGACCAAACGTTTCCGCACAAACGCACAAAATAAAGAAAAACCGTGTGCGCATACACACGTTTTCCGGAGCAATTTTCTATTATTGCGGGAACGGGGCTTCGAGGTCAAAGGTTGCAGACTCTCTCCGCACACTCCATCTCCTGGCATGCGCCCTTTTACCTTCGGGGCAAACGGATCGAATTCGCACAGGGGTCCTGTTCACGAAATCGGACCCAAGCCCATATCGATTCATTTCGATCGGAAAAACGGAAATACGGCAAGTTTTGGACGGAAACACGATCTGTGCGGAAGGATCCTGCAGGAGTCAATAGAGAAGAGGATGATGGAGCCCAGAAAGAATTTTTCCTTTCTTCCTTGGGCTCCGAAAATTCATCCGTCAGGAATCGGACAATCTTAACGATTTTCCGGAAATACACCTTTTTCGTTGGAAATGACAATCTCTACGCGCCGGTTCTGTTGTCTCCCGGCAGCAGACTTGTTTGTTGCGACAGGAAAATCTTTGCCATATCCCTTCGTTACAATACGCTGCGGATCGATTCCCTTTGCGACCAGCGCATCTCGGACGGCTTCGGCTCTTTTTTCAGACAATTTTTTATTGTATCCCGGAGATCCTGTGCTATCGGTATAACCTTCAATCATAACGCTCCGGTGAACATCCGTCTTCAGGAACTCCGAAAGTTTGTCAATACTCTTCATGGCACCTGGTTTAAGAGAGGCTTTATTGACCGAGAAAAGGACATTTCCGAGGGTCAGGACCAATCCCCTGCTTGTGTGTTTGGCTTTGAGATGAGCAAGCTCGGCACGCAAACGGGCAATTTTTTCCTTCTTGG
>JAKAYA010000051.1 GCA_021826965.1 Nitrospirota bacterium | reverse complement strand
GCCGTCTTTCGGCCGACACCGGGAAGCGTGACGAGATCCTCCATCTTATGGGGGACCTTTCCCTGGTAGCGCATGGAAAGTTCCCTTGAAAGCCGGATCAGCTGCAAAGCCTTCCGGTGAAAAAATCCTGTCGAGCGGATCAGGTACTCAAGGACCGCCGGATCCGCCGACGAAAGGCTTTCGGGATCGGGGAAACGGGAAAACAGCGCAGGCGTCACAGCATTGACCATCCGGTCCGTCGACTGGGCGGAAAGAACCGTTGCGACCAGAAGCTCGAAAGGGTTTTTCGCGTCGAGCTCCATTCGCGGATCGGGAATGGAGAGAGCGAGAAGACGCAGAACTTCCGGGACAGGCGCCGGTTTCCCCGATACCGGCGGATTACCGGCCGGAGACCGTTTTGTCTTTTCCGGCTCTTTTCGTGTCTTGGCGGGTGACATCTTTCCTTCCTTCCTGGCGGATGGACGAAACGGGGAAAAGGCGTTTCAGAAGATCATCCATATGGGCCACGGTATGGACCTTCAGGTCCTTGCGGACCTCGGCCGGAATTTCTTCCAGGTCCTTCTCGTTGTCAACCGGAATGAACACCTCCTGGATACCCGCCTCCCTGGCTCCGATCAGTTTTTCCTTGATCCCGCCGACCGGAAGGATCCGGCCGGACAAAGCGATTTCTCCCGTCATGGCGATCGTCGACGCCACGGGAGTTCCGGTCACGAGGGAAGCGATCGCGCTGGCCATCGTGATTCCCGCGGAGGGGCCATCCTTCGGAATGGCCCCGCTGGGAACATGAATGTGGATTTCATGTTTCGCGAAAAAATCTTTGGGAAGACCCAGTGCTTCCGACCGCGACTGGACAAAAGAAAGGGAAGCCCGCGCGGACTCTTTCATGACGTCTCCCAATTGGCCGGTCAGGATGAATCCCTTCTGGCCAGGGATGGCCACCGATTCGATGAAGAGGACATCTCCTCCATTCGGCGTCCACGCGAGTCCTGTCACGACTCCCGGGGCCGCTTCAGACAACCGTTTCGGCGGCTCGACATATTCGTTGCCCAGGTATTTCTCGAGCGAACCGGCGTCGATAACAATTTTACGGCGCCGTTTCTGTTCGGTTCTCGCCCTCAGAACCTTCCGGAGAATCGTGGAGATCTTTCTCTCCAGATTCCGGACACCCGCCTCCCGCGTAAAACTCCGGATCAGGCGGACAAGGGCATCGTCCGAAAGGTCGAATTCCCCCTGTTCGAGCCGGATTTCCTTCATGGTCCTTGGAATCAGATAGTTCCGGGCAATGTGCCTTTTCTCCTCCCATGTGTATCCCGCGAGACGGACAAGATCCATGCGGTCGAGGAGCGGGGGCGGAATCGTCTGGAAAACATTCGCAGTCGTAATGAAAAACACCCTGGACAGATCAAAAGGGAGATCCAGATAATGATCCCGGTAGTCCCTGTTCTGGGCCCTGTCGAGAACTTCCAGCAGGGCGGAGGCCGGATCCCCCCGGTAGTCCCCTCCCACCTTGTCGATTTCGTCCAGCATGAAAACCGGGTTCTTGGTGCCCGCCTTGCGCATTCCCTGAATGATCCGTCCCGGCATCGCCCCGACGTAAGTCCGGCGATGCCCGCGAATTTCCGCTTCGTCCCGGACGCCGCCCAGGGAAATCCGGACGAATTCCCGTCCCATTGCCCGGGCGATCGATTGACCGAGAGTGGTTTTGCCGACGCCCGGAGGACCGATAAGACAAAGAACCGGTCCCTGGTAGACACCGTCCTTCACGCGAGACAGGACCGCCAGCTCGTCCAGGATCCTCTCTTTGATCTTTTCCAGTCCGTAATGGTCTTCGTCGAGAATCTTCCGGGCGTTTTCCAGGTCGAAGGACTGGGGGGACAGGCGGTTCCACGGCAAATCCAGCACCGTATCCAGATAGGTACGGATCACGCCCGATTCCTGGGACTGTCCGCTTCCCAACCGGACCAGCCGGTCCACTTCCCGGTCCACCTCCTTGCGGACGTCGTCCGGCAGACCGGCCTGATTGATCCGTTCCCGGTAACGGACGATTTCCTCTTCTCCTTCGGCACCGTCCCCCAGTTCCTTCTGGATCGCCTTGACCTGTTCCCGAAGGAAAAAGTCGCGCTGGCTTTTCTGGACTTCGTCCTGGATTTTCGACTTGATCTTTCCTCCAAGCTCGAGGAGACCCAGTTCACGTTCGAGTTTGGAGGCCAGGAGCATCAGCTTTTCCTCGGCCGAATCGATTTCCAGAAAACGCTGTCTCTCTTCGACCGGCATTTTCAGAAACGTCACGACGAGATAGGTCAGGTGATGGGGGTTGTCGATGTTCAGGGCCATGGTCTCGAATTCGTCGGGAAGATAAGGCGCCATCGCGGCCAGCTTTTTCACCTGCCCCAGAATCGTCCGCATGAGGGCCTCCACGTTGCCGCCTTTGTCGGAAGACTCCGGAAAAGCTTCGATCCTGGCACGAAAATGGGGTTCTTCCTGAAGGAGTTCGAGAACCTTGACGCGGCGATATCCCTGGACCATGATTGCCAGTCCTCCGGCGGGAATGCGAAGGAGCTTGTGGATCAGGACCAGGGTCCCGTTCCGGTAGAGACGGTCGGCCACCGGTTCGCCTTCCGGCGGAACGTCGGAGTCTCCCGGGCGCTCTGCCACGCACACCAGCATTTTCGGCTCACGGTTCATCGCTTCGTCGATCGACGACAGGGACTTTGCATCGTGAAAAGCCAGGGAAGAAAGGATATGCGGAAAAACAACCGTTTCCGGCAGGACGACAACCGGACATTCCTCCGGCGTCGGCAGATTGTCTTCAGCCATTGGCACCTCCTTTCCCTTCTCCCACCGGAACGATCAGGACCGGCTTGGGCGGAACCCGGCTCAGGGTGATGCGAAGGAACCCCATGGGAAACTCCGCCCGGACCGAGGACGGATCGAGGCCCGGCGGAAGGGAGAAGATCCTCTCGAACTCTCCGTAATTGATTTCCATCTGACGGTAGTTTCTCTTCTTCTGGGAATCGTCTTTCCGATGTCCGCGAACGACGAGCCGGTCGCCGTCAAGGGCGATCGAGATGTCGTCCTTGTGGACGCCGGCCAGCTCCATCTTGATGACCAGGGAGTCGTCGGTCTCATAGATGTCGGTCATGGGTTGCCAGTGCATATCCCCCGGGGCCCGGAACACCACTTCCGGGACGACGCCCCGGGACAGGGCATCCACCAGTTGCAGAAAGAGGTGGTCGATATCGTGAGGTTTCATCCTGCCTCCTTGAAGAACAATAAGGTGTCTCCGGATGCCGGTCCGCGCAAGCCGGAGGAACGGGTCCTGATCCGACACCGGTGATCACACTTCCAGATCGTCCCCTTCGAGGTTGCCGCTCCCCAGTGTGCCATTCCACCGGGCGAGAAGATATCCCCGGATGAACATGTCCAGATCCCCGTCGAGGACTTCCGACACCTTGCCGGTTTCCAGACCTGTTCGATGGTCTTTGATCAACTGATAGGGCTGGAGGACATAGGAGCGGATCTGATGGCCCCATCCGATTTCTTTTTTGTTCTGTGCACCGGAAATCCTGTCCAGCTCCTCCTTCTTGCGCTTTTCCTCGAGCTCGAAGAGCTTTGCCCGCAAAACCTTGAAGGCCATCTCGCGATTCTGGAGTTGCGACCGTTCGTTCTGACTCGATATGACAATGCCGGTCGGCATGTGGGTCAGGCGGACGGCGGAAGACGTCTTGTTCACATGCTGGCCTCCGGCGGAAGAGGCCCGGAAAGTGTCGATCCGGATGTCTTCGTCCCGTATTTCGACCGGGACGTCCTCTCCGAGTTCCGGATAGACAAAAACCGAGGTGAAGGAGGTATGCCGGCGCTTGTTGGCGTCAAAGGGAGAAATCCGGACGAGCCTGTGGATACCCGATTCCGAAGAGAGGTACCCGAACGCATGGTCCCCCCGGACGAGAAGGGTCGCACTCTTGATCCCCGCCTCTTCTCCCGGCTGGATGTCCACAACTTCGACGGTCATCCCGTGACGTTCCGCCCAGCGGACGTACATCCGGAGCAACATCTGGGCCCAGTCCTGGGATTCGGTGCCACCGGCTCCCGGATGGATTTCCAGAAATGCCGGATTGTCGGATTTTGCGTCGGACAGGATCTCTTCGAGTTCGAACGCCTTGACCGATTCGGCAAATTCCGGAACGCGACGGGAGAGTTCCTCCAGAAAATCCGGATCGTCCGCCAGTTCGAAAAGGGCACGGATGTCGGCATCTTCCGTGTCGATTCCCCGAATCAGGGAGAGCCTCTTTTCAAGGTTGCTCTTCTCGCGGAGCATTTTCTTCGCCCTGTCGGAATCCTTCCAGAATTCGGGTGACTGCGTCTGGGCGTCGATCTGTTCGAGCGTGACCTTCAGGCGGTCCGCGTCAAAGATGCCTCCGAATCTGGGCAACCCTTTGTTTTTCCCCTTCAAAAATCTCGCGCAGGGATTCGATGGTGTATTCGGTCATGAAACAGTCCTTTCTGTCGATTTTTCCGAAATCCCGCAAAAGGGAACCCCGGCAAGAAGACACAGGATGGACAGGAGGGAAAGCCGGAAAACCCACTCTCCGTGAAGACGGTAAAACGTTTCCCGCCATTTTTGATGGAGTGAAATTGTAACCTCCTGCCGGGCAAAAAGTGAAGTCCGCGCCAATACAGTGCCATCCGGCTCCATGATACCGGACAGCCCCGTATTGGCGACGCGGACAAGAGGGATGCCGTTTTCAACCGCGCGGAGCAGCGATTGCCGGAAAAGCTGATAAGGAGCATCGGAGCGTCCGAACCAGGCATCATCCGAAAGAACCCCCAGAAGGTCCGGATTTTTCAAAGCCATTTGCCGGACAAGGGAAGGATAGAGCGCTTCATAGCAGATGAATGGCGCCAGACGGATCGTCCCCCCTCCTTCCGGAAGAACGAACAGAGCGCCCCTGGTTCCGGAACGCATGTCTCCGGTGATCCCGGTCATGGAACGCAACCATCCGAAAAGCCACGAAAAAGGGATGTATTCCCCGAACGGAACGAGGTGTCTCTTCCGGTAGCTCTGGACGGGGTTGTTCAGACCGGTGAAGGCGACCGCCTCGTTCGTGAATGCATATCCGGTTCCGTCGCCGGTCTGGACGACCCCCAACGTTCCTGTAACCAGAGGAACGGGCATGGATTTCAGCTGATTCATGGCCGGTAGCAGCGCCGGAGGGGGATCGGTCCAGACGACGGGAAGAGCGGTTTCCGGCCAGAAAAGAAGGGTCGCTCCTTCTGCAACAGCTTTTCGGCTCAGTGCCAGATAACGGGCCAGCGATGCCTTCAGAAATGCCCTGGTCCACTTATGATCCTGCGGAATGTTTCCCTGAATCAGGGCGATGCGAACAGGAGATCCTTTTTCTCCGACAGCGTTCAGAGCATGCCTTCCGGCCAACGCCCAGAGCGAGACGAGAATCCCGAGAGTCAGGAACCAGGGTCCCCATACGCGAACGCCTTCCTTTCCCTGTATTTTCTGGATCAGCTCCCCCAGGATTCCCCCCGATAAAACCAGGAGAAAAGACATGCCCGTCGTACCGGCCAAGGCCGCCATGCCCAAGAAAGGCGGATGGCCGAACAGGAGAGAGCCCAGCGGATTCCAGGGAAAACCGGTAAACAGGATCCCCCGGAACCCTTCCAGAACCGTCCATAAGGCCGCGGCAACGGGAGGGATGCTCCAGGAAGGGATCTTTCCGCGGAAAAAAACGGTTCCGGACCAGAATATCCCCGCAAACAGGGCCATGTAGGATGAAAGCAGAAGATCCCCGCAGACGGCGAGAAGAAACGGAACGTGCCCGTAATGGGTCATCGTCGTCACCAGCCAGAACAGGCCGGCCACATTCAGCGCCAGTCCGAACAGGAACCCTTTTCCAAAAGACCGGGAAAAGGACGCAATGTCCTCGGTCCACAGGGGCAAAAAGGCCAGCGGAGCAAGCCACCAGAGAGAACGGGACCAGGGGTGGTTCTGGAACAGGAGACCCAGGAAAGTGCCGGCAAGAAGAGGCATCGTCCAGCGGAAGATCAACGAAAGAAACCGGTCATGAGGCAATGGACAGAAACAGCGGAAGGTGACATCCGCCATAGCGGTATACTATATTCATTGGCGATTGGACTTTCCGTATTTTTCAACAGGAACGATGCAGGGCCGGGAGCATAAGGCTCTCAGGCTGCCCTTACCGGCCGGCCCCGGAACACCTCTGGCCGAAGGGATATTGACTCCGTATCGGTCCGCCATCAAGAAAGGACATAGATGAACCAGCCATCACATGCCCCAGCCGGCAAACCTTTAGCCGGATATTTGCTTGGAGGACTGTTCGCCGGCCTTCTTCTCCTCCAGGGACCGGCCCTTCTTTCACCACCGCCCTCCGCGCGAGCAGGAGAGCTGGATCCGGTCCAGAACAGCGTCATTTCGACAGACCTATTTCTCTCCTGGATCGGAAATCAGCAGAAATCGCTCTCCCTGTCCCCGGATCAGGTGAGAGAGCTCCGGGACATACGTGTCGACTTTAAGCTCAAGAGTCAGGACCTCGGACGGGAAATGGGCCGGATAGCCGGATCCCTTTCCCGGGACGTCGGAACATACCCCATTCCCCTGAACAAGGTCAAACCGTCCATCCGCCGTCTCTCTGACCTTCGGGGAGAACTCACCCTGAGTGCGATCAGTTCCCTCGCCAGGGTTCAGGGAATCCTGAAAAAGGCCCAGTGGGACAAAGCCCGCATGAGCTGGTCGGCCCACCTGGCAGCCTCACGTTCAACGGAATCTTCCAGCCCTTCGAAGAAGACTCCGCCCAAGAAATAGCGTCCGGATCTTTCCGGACGACAGGATCGCCCTTTACGGGAGGTGGGTCAGATTGTACCCCCCTCCCTGACCCTGGATCCACCAGTTCCCGGGCCACAACCCTCCCGGAACGCCGCCGGCCGTGGTCGTGCTGTAGCCTGGCTGCGGGAGATAAGGCTGTGTGATGTGGGGATTGGCACCACCAAAAAGGTGATCCAGGAGATACCCCAACGTTCCTTCCGACATCAACTGGGAAGCCGGACTCTGGTCGTTCCCGTTCCCCATGGGCTGGAGTCCCAATGGACTTTCCCGGTTCCCCGTCGCCGACGACGCTTCGGTCGCGATCGGGAGCGGCGTCGCAGGAGAGGCCGACGAAGCCTCCAAAGCCGATCCCGCATTCCGGGAACCGGACGATGGAGCCGGGATCGTTGCCCCTCCGAAGTTGAAGGAGCATGCCTGGAACAGCAGGAAAAGAAGCACCCCGGCCAGACTTGGAAAGAAATTCCGGGAAGAAAAAGGCACAGGTTTCATTTTTTCCCCTTGGCTACAGCTGTCGATGCAGGCCCGCACCCCTCTTTCGCAAACGATGCGGGCGTTCCGAAAAATCGTTGTCGAAAATTGTCTTCGAAAGTTTATTCTAACGCCGCCAAATGAAAAGGACAAAAATCACGGATGTACGACAGACAAGGAGAGTCTCTTGGCCATTTCCATTGATCGTGTCTGCGACTGCCTCCAGATTCTGGACAGCCTGACTGGCCGGATCGAAATGGCACAGGCAATGGGGACTTTTCTGCTCGAACTTGACACCCTCGAACGGGCTCCGTTCGTGTATCTCGTCCAGGGACAGCTCGCACCACCCTTTCGTGGAGGGGAAACCGGAATGTCGACCCGCCTGGTCCTGCGGGCCATAGGGCTGGCCGTGGACGAAGCCGGAATCTCCCTCGCTGTCCCTCCGGAAAAGAGGCTGGAGGAGATTGGGGATATGGGCAACATGGCGGAAGACGTGCTGGCGGGAAGACGTGGGAACTCCCTTTCCTTTCTGGACGTATTCCGGACGCTGGAAAATCTCGCGCTTCGGGGAGGAGTCGGATCACAGGAGGAAAAGGTCCGGACACTGGCGAACCTGTTCCTGAAGCTTTCCCCGCTCTCTTCCCGATTTGTGGCGCGATTCGTTGTCGGCAAGCTTCGTCTGGGGGTGGGAGATGCCACCATTATCGATGCCCTTGCCTACTGGCAGGGAGGGAAATCGGCGAAAGATCCCATCGAAAACGGCTACAATTTGTGTTCGGATCTGGGACGGATCGCCACGATTCTTGGAGAGGAAGGTCTGGATGGGGTCCGGAAACTCCGGCCGTCTCCCGGATATCCCATCCGGATGGCCTTGTGCGAACGATTGTCCTCCGGCGAAGAAATTTTCGACAAGATCGGGGCCTGCGCCGTCGAAAGCAAATATGACGGGTTTCGCTGCCAGATCCATTCGGATGGCAACCGGGTCCAGCTCTTCTCGCGAAATCTCGAGGAAACGACTCCCATGTTTCCGGAAATCGTTGAAGCCACTCGCACACTTTTCGGAGGCCGGACAGCGATCTTCGAAGGGGAAGCCCTCGGATACAACCCCGAAACCGGCGGATATCACCCGTTTCAGGTCACCATCACCCGGAAGCGAAAACACAACGTCAAGGAAAAGTCCGATGAAATTCCTCTCAAAATGCTCGTGTTCGACCTGATGTACCTGGACGGGGAAAGCTGGCTGGATACCCCGTTCCTCGACCGCCGCCGCAAGATCGAATCCCTTTTTCCGACACACACGTTTTCGGTCGACGAAGAGGAAACCGCTCCGGCCGGTGTCTTTGGAACATCCCGCCTGATCGTGGCCGAACACCCGTCGACGATCGATCATTTTTTCGATGAAGTTCTGGAAGAAGGGTTCGAAGGCATCATCGCCAAGCGAATGACGGGAACCTACACCGCCGGATCCCGAAACTTCAACTGGATCAAGCTCAAGAGAAGTTACAAGAACGCTCTGTCAGATACTCTGGACCTGGTCATCATCGGCTTTTACCGGGGAAAAGGCCAGCGCACGAAGCTGGGAATCGGGGCCATCCTGACCGCCGCCTACGACAAGGAGCAGGACCGATTCGTTTCCATTGCCCGCATCGGATCCGGGTTGACGGAGAACCAGTGGATCTCCTTGAGAGCAATGCTGGAAGAGTCTGTCCTTTCGGGAAAACCCCATTCGGTATTGAGTGACATCGCTCCGGACTACTGGGTCGAACCCAAATTTGTCATACGGGTCCGGGCGGACGATATCACCCGGTCTCCCCAACACACGTGCGGCCGGCGGAATGGAACCGAAGGATACGCCTTAAGGTTCCCCCGGATAACGGAAGAACCCCGTGCCGACAAGAACCCGTTCGATGCAACAACGGTTCCGGAGATCGAGGATATCTACCGGAAACAGAAAATTCTCCTCGCCCGCCATCGCAGCGCCTCTCCCCGGGAAAAGAAATAAGGGACTAGTAGTCCGTTCCAACATAATATAGGCATAAGTTACGCGGACTCGGATTCGAAATCAAAATTCCTCCATTGGTGGACGACCGGATTGGCGTTGATCTCATTCACCCCTTTCAGAATACGCTCCTTGAGCTCCTCCCAGGAGGCGACCCGAATCTGCTTGAGGAATGTCCGGCTCATCTTGGAGAAGAGGGTTTCCACCAGATTGAGCCACGAGCCGTGTTTCGGGGTGTGAACATACACGAACCGGTTGGGGCGGGTGGCCAGGAACGCGCGCGTCTCCTTGGAGATGTGGGCCGAATGGTTGTCCAGGACCACCCGAATCGTCGCCTCCGGAGGATAATAGGTGTCGATTTCCTGGAGCAGCTCGACAAACTCCCGGCTCCGGTGCCTTTTGTGGACCTGGGCGATGACATGTCCGTCCTGAAGATCCAGAGCCGCCAGGATGGAGACCGTTCCCAGGCGCTTGTACTCGTAGTCCCGCGAGACGGTTGCATGTTGTCCCGGAACCGGAGGAAGGTCGGGAGAGACCGTCGCAAGAGCTTGAACCCCCGGCTTTTCGTCGACGCTCACTGTGAGGACGGGACGGCCGTCGGGGGTCTTCTGTTCCCTCAGCGTCACTTCCTTGTAGACCATGAGAACCTCGCGCATTTTCCGGTCGAACTCCGGATCCTTGCGCTCGAGGTAGTAGGTGATCTTGTGGGGCTTGAGGGTCTGACCTTCCAGGATCCGGTGGATGGTGGACTTGGCCGCCTTCAAAAGACTGACATGGCCCGCTTCTCCGGCATGGGTCCGAACATAAGTGGCCAGGGCTCGGAAGGTCCAGAGCTCCGCCGCCAGACCCAGACCCTTGGGTTTTGTGCAGGCCAGAGAAACAATCCACGCCTTGGCCTCCGGCGTGATCACCGGCTCCTTCGGACGATGGTAGACATCGGACAATCCGGCCTCCCATCCCATCGACAGCGCCTTGTCGAT
>JAKAYA010000050.1 GCA_021826965.1 Nitrospirota bacterium | reverse complement strand
TCGCCTTTTTCCGGTTCACCCGTTCCCCGATCCCGAAAGGTGAAGAGGGTCCCCCGCTTCACCGATTCGAAGATCTTGGTCAGCTCCCGAGCGAGCACCGCGGGACGGTCTCCCAGTTCTTCCGCCAGAAGCGCGATCGTTTTGTCGACCCGGCGCGGGGATTCGTAGAATACGAGGGTTTCCGGATAGCGGGAGAGCGACCGGATCGTCAAACGACATTCGGACTCCTTTCGCGGAAGGAATCCGTGGAAAGCGAACCGGCTGGTGTCGAGTCCCGACACGACGAGGCCGGACAAGAGCGCCGAAGCGCCAGGAACCGGGCGGACCGTGATGCCGGCGTCCACGGCTGCACGGACGAGCACTTCTCCGGGGTCCGAGAGAAGCGGAGTGCCGGCGTCCGAAACCAGGGCCACCGACTGTCCCTCCCGCATGCGGGAGACCAATAGCGGGGCTTTTTCCGTCGCGTTGTGGGCATGGTAGGAAACCGTCGGCGTCCGGATCCCGTGGTGAGCGAGCAGGACGCGGGTCACGCGGGTGTCCTCTGCCGCAATGATGTCGGTCTCGTTCAGGATGCGCACGGCCCGGAAGGTGATGTCTTCAAGGTTCCCGATCGGCGTGCTGACGACGAAGAGCTCTCCCGGGCGATCCTTATCCATGGAGGGAAGGAATGTCGATGTTGTCGATCAGTCGGGTTTTTCCCAGCCAGGCTGCGGTGATGAGGATGGCGGGGGTTTCCGGCGGGTCTTCGGCGGACAGGGGAAGAAACGTCTCCGGATGGACGAAGACGACATATTCCGGGCGGAAGCCGCGTTCCTTCAAGTCACCCACCAGGAGGGAAGCCAGGTCGAGACGGTCGGCGTGATTTCTCGGGGCGTAGCGCTCCCGGGCAATGTTCAGGATGCGGTAGAGTTCGGGGGCATGGAGACGTTCTTCCGGGTCCAGATAGCGGTTCCGGGAACTCATGGCGAGGCCGTCCCCCTCCCGCACGGTATCGACGCCCCGAACGTCGACGGGAAAGGCGAACTCGCGGACCATCCGGTCGATCAGGAAGAGTTGCTGGCGGTCCTTCTTTCCGAAATAGGCCCTGTCGGGATGGATGAGGTGAAACAATTTCGAGACGATGAACAGAACACCCGAAAAATGTCCCGGCCGGTGGGCTCCGCAATACAGGCCGGCGACGGGATGGGAGATCGAAAAGCCGGTACTGTCCCCGACCAGTTCGTCCGCTTCCGGGAAAAAAGCCCAGGAGGCGCCGGCCGATTCCAGAAGGCGGACGTCGGCGTCGCGGGTCCGCGGATAGCGCTCGAAATCTTCCTGGGGTCCGAACTGGAGAGGGTTTACGAACACGCTGGCGACGACCTCTCCGCCGTCTTCGGAGGCCTTCCGGAAGAGGGCCCGGTGTCCGTCATGGAGGGCTCCCATCGTCGGAACGAGGGCCAGTGGCTTTTTCCGTCGCTCCGGCGACGGAAGTCGTTCTTTGAGTTTGGCGAGGGATGTCAGGATTTCCATGCAACCATGCTACCATAGGCCGAAGGGATTTCCCACGAAAGTGGGCCGTGGCGGGATGAATGCGAGCGAAAGGAGGTGGAAGTGCTGATCCGGATGGTTCTGGTTCAGAACAACCCGGTGTTCGGGGAGGTCGAAGGAAATCTCGAACGGGTCCGTGCCCTCTATGATACCCGGAAGGGTCTCCGCCCCGATGTGGTGATTTTTCCGGAATTGTTTGCTTCCGGCTACCAGTTCACGTCGAAATCGGAAGCGCTTTCCCTGGGGGAAGGCGACGGGCGGGAAGGCCGTGAAAAAGGCCCGACGGTGCGATTTCTGGAAGAATTCTCCCGGGAAACCAAGGGGTGGGTTGTCGGAGGTCTTCCTCTCCGACGGGGAAACAAGGTCTTCAATTCCGCGATCGTCACGCATCATGGCACGGTGATGGCCATATACGACAAGACGCACCTGTTCGAAGCCGAAAACCGCTGGTTTGAACGGGGAAACGGTCCCTTATGTCTCGTCCGGACCGAGTTCGGGCTCATGGGGGTCATGATCTGCTTCGACTGGCTTTTTCCGGAAGTGTCGCGATCCCTGGCCCTGTCGGGCGCCCTGCTGATCGCCCACCCCGTCAACTGGGTCCTGCCGTTCGGCCCCGAAGGAATGATCCTCCGTTCTGTCGAAAATCGGGTGTTCACGGCGACCGCGAACCGGGTGGGGGAAGAGGCGCGCGGAGGACTGAATCCTCTCCGGTATATCGGGTCGAGCCAGGTGGTGTCTCCCCAGGGGGAAATTCTGGGGAGAGCTCCCGGAGATGCCGAAACGCTCCTGGAAATCCATTGTGATCCGGAGAAAGCCCGGGACAAACGTGTCGTCGCGGAAAGCGACTTTTTCCGTCAGCGGCGACCGGATCTCTATCGGAACGGATAACTCCTTGATTTTTCTCTTGACATATAGGGAGGGGGAGTATATATTCAGAATCACGGAAAGGATCAGGTCAGAGTGCATACAGTCCGGAACAGAAAGAAACTGCTCGAACGGACCCGGAAAATCCGGGGACAGATCGAAGGTCTCGAGCGGTTGCTGGAACAGTCCACTGGAGAAGGCGACGATGTGTCGCTGATCCTTCAGACCGTGGCTTCCTCCCGCGGCGCGCTGAACGGCCTCATGTGCGAGCTGATCGAAGGCCACATCCGGGAGCATGTCCGTTCGGATCGCGAAGTATCGGCCCGGGACAGGGAACAGGCGGTCGAAGACGTGGTCGAGGTCATCAAACGTTACCTCAAATGAGAGCAATGCATCGATAGTCCGGGCGAAAGAAGCCCCGGCTCCAATGGGCGACGGGCCGGACCGCCGGCATCAGGCAGGCGATTCGGGAACCGCCCTTTCAGCAAAGGAGATGTCCGTGGACGATGGATCGAGTCCGGGTATGGACGGGAAAGGAGGAGTCGGAATGCGCGCACGGTAAGATCGGAATTATTTCTTCCCCGCCTTTTTCGAACTTCGCCTTTTTCTTCCGTACCCTTCCCTCAAAAAACAGTACAGATGCCAAAATCAGGCCTTCCGGATATCGGGAGGAGAGAAATGTCTGCCGGACTCGCGTGATGAAGCGCAGTTTTCGGGAATGCTTTTGCGTGTTCCCGGCAGAGAAGGGAGGAGAAATGCGAATTTTTCGGAAAATGAGGAAAGAGATTGGCGCGCGTCTTTGGAAATTTCTGCAAACGGTGTCCGTTATTCTGTCCTTGCCTGGCGATTGGGGAAGGTTGATTCCCTGAGGCTTTGACAAAAGTGTTCCGGACATGCAAGAGTGAATTTAATGAGACTAAGTATCTATAAGAAAGAGACTCCGGTGACTGCCGGCAATCCAGGACCCTGGATGTCCGGGGGACGGCCGGAGTCCCAGTGGAATCGCCGAGGAAAAAAAATGACAAAAAAAACGCGCATGAAAATGAAAAGCAGTTTGTTATTTCTGTGCGGGCTGTCGGGGATTCTCCTGTCCGGTTGCGCCGAGATGACAGAGCCGGACGTAAGGTCCTACATACACGAGAAGCGGGCCTACGCCGAAATCCGGCAGGGACAGCTGGACCAGGCGGAAAAAGATCTGAAGAAGGCTCTTCGGGACAACCCCCGGGAGCCTTCCATTCTCAACAACATGGCTTATATCGCGTTCCGGAAGGGTTTCACCATGAAGGCGGTGGGGTATCTGGAGCAGGCCCGGGTCCTGCGCTCCGACGACAACGACGAACCCTATATCCTGAACGAAGCCCGCATTTTGATTGCGCATCATGATTACCGCCGGGCCCTTTCCCTTCTGGCCCTGATCGAACCGCGCCGAAAGTGGCCGATGGGCTACCGGAAAATCATGGCGGAGGCGCTTCTGCACAACGGGCAGTCCGCCCATGCCCTCGCCGTTCTCCTGGACAGGCACAGGATCAAGCTGGAAAAACCCCAGCCCTAGGATTCACCCCAACTGTTCTGCGCCGAGGCGGAACGAGGAGCAAGCAAAATGTGTCAAAGAAAGACGTGTGTGCGTCAGGGCGGAGTTGCGCTCTTCTGGGGAGGGATCCTTCTGTCTGGGTTTTTCCTGACCGTGGCCCCTGCATGGGCCGGTCCGGTGGCGACAAATCCTTCGGGGGGAGGTCCCCCATTGCTGTTCCCCTATACGAGCGACGCGGACATGGCCCGGGATTTTCAGGCGTTGTCTCCACCCATCCTGCCCTGGGGTCCGAACACGAGCGGACCCTTTTTTACCGGGACGGCGGAAGTGGAACCGATCGGGTCCTGGTATCTGGAGCCCTTCGCCTACGATTTCATCAATCCGGGCATCTCCGCTTCGTCGCTGTATATGCCGATGCGTCTGGCGGTCGGTCTGGGTCACAATCTGGAATTCGACTCCTTCCTGCCACTGATCGAAAACGGGCAGGGGGTGGATGCTGCCCAGAACATCGACCATTCGGCCAGCCACTTCGGCGTGGGGAACACCCATTTCGAGATCAAGTGGGAACTCACCAGTGATGCGGATGTCTACGAACCTCTGACCCTTCCGGCGATTTCCCTGACGTTCGATTTCTGGGTGCCTTCCGGGCAATACCAGAATCTCAATCCCCAGGACTACGGAACGGACCAGCTGGGGAACGGGACGTATAATGAGGGGGTGTTCGTTCTGGTCCGAAAGCATGTGAAGCCCTTCATGTTCTATCTCCAGGTGGGGGATATCGTGGAAAATCCGGCGACAGTGGGGGCCGGATACACCTTCAACAACGGCATTGACCAGATCCCCTTTACGGGAAGCAATCTTCACATGGTGGACGGTAATCTGACATACTACGCCGGGGCATTCGAGCATGTTCTCAATACGGAATGGGGCGCCGGTTATCTCCTGGAGTTTTACGGGGAAACGCAAAGCGGAACAAACCTCTTTTTCGGTGCCGCCAACGCTCCGTCCTGGTCGTTTTTCTGGCTGGCCCCCGAAGTCGAGCTGACATGGCCGCACACGGAGAAGTTCGCCGCCACCTGGGGCGCGGGAGTCGCTCTTCCCGTCTATCAGTCCAACTACCCGCACACCTACACCCCGATGGGGACCGTCACGCTTTATTTCAATGGTCCTTTCGGCTACCGGGGGATGTAATCGATGAGACGATCCGGTTTTTTACGAGGGGGTTTTCGGGAGGCGATCCTTCTCTCGGCTCTCCTTTTTTTGTACTTCTTCTTTCCCGGGCTCTCCCGGGCCGCCGGAGGAGACGGAACGTCCCCGGCCCCGATTCCTTCCCTGACTTTCCTCCCTTCCTGGACCTTCTCCGGGGTCGGGGAACCCGTCGCCCTGACCCCGACCCCTCCCGCCGGATCTCCGGCTTCCCCGAATACGACCGGAAACATGCTGTCGAGCGGGATCGCCCATGCGGGAAACCGGATCTTCATCGAACCGCTGATCGTGAAAGACGGAGACATCGACAACCAGTTGACCCTGATGCCGGCATACGGAGGTATGCATGGGTCTTCGAGCGCGTTCACGACACCGGTCATGATCGAAAAACGACTGACCCATCACTTCAGCGTCCGGGTCGACACCCATTACATCGACCTTTGGACGCCCAACCGGACGATCGGGGGGTTCCAGTATTTCGGACTGCAGGGAAAACTGCTGCTTTATGAAAACGATCCCCACGAAATCTTCACGACCTTTATCCTGCGAGGCATTACGCCGGTCGGAGGGACTCCCGTCGGACAGGGGGATCCCTTCACCCTGTACTCCTACCTGGTGTTCAACAAGGGGCTCGGCGACGTGCCCGTTTCCTGGATCCGTCCGTTCGCATTCCAGACAGACGTGGCGGGTATCGTACCCTTCGGAAACGGTCCCATGCCGCTGTCCGATTTCGTGGGAACACTGGATTATGGAGATTCTTTCCGGTTCGACGGGGCGATCGAGTACAGTTTCCTCTATCTCCACGACATCCTGGGGGTTCCGATGCCGTCTTTTTTCGCGCACCTGACACCGGCGATCGAATCCCGGACGCTCGTGAACCTGTCCAACAACGGTTTTTACGGTCTGACGGAAGGGTATCTGTCCTATGAAATGAATTACCAGGCGGACTGGTACCAGGTGAGCCTGGCCTATCAGCAGCCGTACGGAGCGGACTCTTCGTTTATCGGCCAGCGGTACGTTCTCTACACGACGTTTTTCTACGGGTGGCTCCTCCGGAAAATGGGGTATCACGCCACGCCGTTCTGAAGACCGGAAGCGTTTCCCGGTTGCAGGAACGCCTCCGGTCACATAGGATGAATGACATGTGTAGGAGTGCGCTCCGGTTGTCCGGAAGCATGGACCGGCAGTCAATTCATGAAGTCCTTCAGGAAGGAGTCAGGCATGACGGTGTTGAACGCGCGTTCTCTTCTGGTTCTGGCAACGGGAATCATTCTGTGTCTTCCGGGAATGGCCAAAGCGGCTCCGCCCCCCTTAACGAGCCCCGAAATGGCGAAGAAACTCGGACAATTCCGGAAGGAGGCGGGCGGGACCTTTATCGTGCCTCAGGCGTTCGGGGCCCATCCGGGAGCGACTTTCGTTCTGATACATGCGAAGGATCTGGGTCTTTCCGACAAGCAGATCAAAAAGATCCGGATGATCCGGCGGGAAATGGTGAACCGTTCCCTGAAGCAGATCGCCCGGATCGACAAGATCCGCGCCCGGTACCTGGACCTGATGAAATCCCCCAACCCCCCCCTTCGAAAAGCCCGGAAAGTTTACATGAAGCTGACCCGGCTTATGGCCCTGGCGACATTCGACCACCTGACGGGGCATGTCAAGGTCGGGAAAGTGTTGACGAAAGATCAGTGGACCAAGCTGAAAACTCTTCAATAGCAAATGACCTGTTGAGGATACTGGCCGGGAGTTCCCTTCATCCCGGCCATTTCAATTCCCATTGACTGTCTGAAGGGCCAAAATGGATGTTATTCTCAGTCTTGCCTGAGATTCCAATAGGTCGGTACAATCCAAAGGGGAAGTCTTCCGGTAGATCTGTGTGGCGAAATCCTCTTTTCCTCTCTTCCAGACTTCTTTGGGGACAAATCGTTGGAAGACAACAGAGGATTGTCCGGAATGGCTCGTTGCACTGTTTGTCCGGAGATCTTTTGTCATGGTGGATGAAAACGAAAACAGTGAGTGGGAAAAGATCCGGAAAACATTTCGTGAATTTTCCGAATGGTTTCCGGATAGTTTGATTGTCATTGGTGGAGTCGCGGTTTATTTGAGGTCGGTCGACAAACTCAAGCAATCTTTTCTGGAATATAGCCACGATGGGGATTTCTATCTCTCTCTCGTGGCGTATTCGGAACTGAGAGATCTCGAAATCGTCACAGGAAACCCCAGGCTGAAGAAGCACCAGTTAATCAAGAATGGTGTCGACTTCGATATTTATGTCGAACGGAACAACAATCTTGTTGTTCCGTTCGAAGAGGCGTTCCGTTTTTCGACGATCATTGACGGCGTTCGTGTGGCCTGCTCCGAACATTTGTTGGCGCTCAAGCTGGAAGCTTTCAAGGACCGGCAGGGAAGTCCCAAGGGTGAAAAAGATGCGCGAGACCTCATCCGGATTGTTCTCACGATCGATAAACCTGTTCAAGAGATCCTTTCCATCTATCTCGATGAGGAAAACCGGAAAATCCTGAGGGACATCGGAAGACATCCGGAACCATTTATGGTTGTGTCGTCCCGCAATGCTCACGATGCTTCCTTGCTCAGGCAACAATATCAGTCCGCTCTCACGCGGATCGAAAAGATGGTTTGGTGATGAACTGGAAAGCAGACCCGAACCTCCATTCACCCGGAATCCGCCTTCCGCCTTGTTCCTCAAAGCAAGGGGAATTCTTGACCGTGAAAGAGCTTTGTCTTCGATCCGGCATCCCTTATAGGGTTTCGGGGGGACAAAAGCAATGGGTGGTTCTTGACTCTTCAACGGACCAGCATTTTCGAGGGGTGAACGATCGGGGTGAATCGGTTCATATCGTCGGGGCAAAGAAATTGCCGGAAATGGACCCGGACAGGTCCGTCCGTATATTGGAGATTCTGGCTTATGCTTTTCATGACTGGGCCAGTCGGGAATGTGTTTGTGGTCGAGGGATATTTGTCTGACGTTTTCTGAAAAAGCAAGGACAGAACAGGAGAGTCCGCTCTCCTGTTTCAGTCAAGGTCCGCCAGTGTCCGGGCCAGGTCCTCTGCTCGAAGATGGGTATACCGGTGGAGCATCTGGAGAGTTTTGTGTCCGGTAATGGCAGCGACCTGGGGAATGCTCAGCCCTTTTTCAAAGAGGCGGCTGGTCGCTTCGTGCCGGAGGTCATGGAAACGCAAGTCCGAAATGCCGGCTTTCCGGCAGGAGTCCAGAAAACGATGGGAGACATCGTCCGCCGACAATGAAAAGATCCGGTTCGGACTGGAAGATGTCATCTTTCGTTCTTTCAGGATTGAAAGAGCCAGGGGAGACAAGGGAACCTTCCTCCTTCCACCGGCTTTCGTGTCCTTGAGCAGGGCGATCCTCCGATCGAGATCAACCTGGTCCCATGTCAGGGAGAGGATTTCGCTCCTTCTCATGGCGGTTTCGATGGCGAAGCGGACGATGGCGGACATGGTCGGGGCGGAATGGAGCAGGATCTTCTCCAGTTCTCCCGGTTCCAGACGACGGTCCCGTCCGGGCGGAAAAGCCGGAAGGCGAATTGCCTTGACGGGATTGGTCAGCGTTTCGTACCCCCATTCCGAACGGGCGATTTCATAGAGATGCGAAAGGACTGCCAGATCCAGCCGGATGGTGTGGGCAGAGCGACCCTGATCTCTCCGCTCGTTACGGTAGGCCACCAGATCCATGCGACGGATCTGGTCGAGCGGTCGCGTTCCCAGAGGATGGGTTTGCCAGGCGTGTATTCGCCTTGTTTCCTGGGATTTTCCTTTCTTGTAGTCCGTGACTTCCTGGAGATAACGTGACAAAGCATCCCTGAGTGATGGCATATCTTCAGAGGGAAATGCGGACAAGAGGGTTTTCTCCATGCGAGCGAACATGATTTTCCTGCTTTCCGGGCAAGAAAACGCATTCGGTTTAACCGTATCGAAGGTGGTCCGGTGGAAATCCGGGGAAGAGTGTAAAGGGTTCCCATCAAGGGGAAAAGTCGTCCGGAAGGATGCTTCGGAAGAATGTTCGATCAGAAAACATGATCGGGTTTTGGGGTCACTGGCTCTGCCGACGGGGTTTTTGCAGGACAACATGGTTGCTGACGATGATTGTTCGAAATCCCTCTCCTGTTCTTGACCAATCCACCACATCCACCTTGTAGGGGAGGTCGGATGCGCTGAAAGCGTCCAGAAGCCGTCCCAACGTTTGAAATTCCAGCGGATGGACTCCGATAACGACAAGATCCAGGTCGGATGTTTTCCGGGCGGTACCGTTTACCCGGGACCCGAATGCCCAGACTTCCTGTTCCGGGATCACGTTTTCCAGAATGTTTCGGACAATTTCCATGTGGTCAGGACGGATGTCGAGTGGCATCTTTTAATGCAGTCAGTAATTTTCTGGCATCGGGAAGAAATCGTTCTGCCTGGATGTACACAGCCCGGGCAGTCTGTTCATCATACGTGTGGGAAGTGATGTTCCTGGTTCATAGTAGCCGAACCATGCCTCCACGTTTTCCAGGAGGCCGAGCCTGGCGCCTTCTCGAAAAAGGTCTTTCCTGGTCCGGATCGCGCTGTCTTCGACTTGGGCAATGTGTCTGAGGAAGCGCTGGATCAGTTTCCGGCAGAGAGCCATGGTGTATTCGAACCGTTGGATCACTCCGTCCCGGAGGAGCGCGTTGTCCGGTTCGGTCCGGCTTTCGAGAATCCCGGATTCCAGCTGAACCAAGGCTTTTTCCAATGGGTCCAGAATGAGTTCAGTCATGAGGCGCACCAACGAGGTTGAAGTCTTCGGATCGCGTGGGCAGTTTTGTCCGATTCCGGGTGAAACATGCATGGGAACGGGGGCCCGCGTTAGAACGACAGTCTTTGTGGGCTCCAGGGATGGATCGTGAACATCCCCTTCCCGAGATCTCGACAACAGCATAAACACGCCGGATTTTCAGACGACCACTGAAGGAATTTATGGGCATCTTTGCACGTATGGCTCCGATAAGTCTATTGAGACCATTTGAGAGCCTGAATCATTGAACCACGGATGGATATGTATCCGTAAAGACTGATTTACCAGAAGTCAGTCCGGAAATATTATCATCGGGAATCTTTCTGGGCTTCTTTGTAGAGTTCTTCGTAGGATTTCATGGTTTTTCCCTTTCCCCCCAGCAAAGGTCATTTCCATGGGTTCGATTCAAGGTCTCCCAGAAGTGTTGGGAAGCTTTGGATAACATCAGATTCCACTTCACTTTTGAGGACAGGTTTATCTTGGAGGAGTTACGGATGGTCCGGGAAAAAGGGTGGGTGGAACGGAAGAAAGAATCATGATTCTTTATGACGAAGTGCAGACGGTACGAGAGGTAGCCGCCGTTCGGGGAGTTATTGTCAAATCTGGTGTTTGAGGACATTAGGCAGCGTCCTGCTTTGAAGTTTCCGCTAGAACTCCGTCTTTGAAGGGTTTCCCTTCCAAAATCAGAGCCAGGTGGTTGAATCCCTTGATCTTTCTCCACCGTTTTTCAGCACAAAGCCCCAACTTGAACATCATGGTCAGGATCGTCTCTTTGCTGAAGCATC
>JAKAYA010000016.1 GCA_021826965.1 Nitrospirota bacterium | reverse complement strand
CGCCCCTTTCGTTCACCCTATCGGGTGGGTCAATGGTTGGTCTGGACACCTGCCATTTTACCAGAAACGACAAGGGGCTTCTTGTTTTTCTATCCCGTTTTCCATCCCTCAATCGCGGTTCTTAGGTCAGACGTGGGTCAACCACAACATCTCCAAACACCTTGTTTCGAAGGCCAAACGCACCCGTTCCGGCATCGCCGTCGAGGATCTCTCCGGCATCCGGGACGGGGTTACGGCCCGAAAAAGCCAACGAAACAGGTTGCACAACTGGTCCTTCGATCAACTCCGCTCCTTTGTGTCCTACAAGTCCCGGATGGAGGGCGTCGCACTCTTTGTCGTCGATCCCCGGGACACGTCCCGGACGTGTCCGGAATGCGGCTGTGTGGACAAAAAGAACCGGAAATCCCAGGACCGATTCTCCTGTATTGCCTGCGATTATTCCGCCCTCGCGGACCATGTCGCCGCCCGAAACATCGCAAAGGTCGCCGTAAACCGGCCTGAGTTCTCAGCCCGCCGCAAGGCGGGTTAGGGAAAAGCTCCGACCTTCAGGCCGGGGTTGTTTACGATCTGGTTGTTGTCACGAGAAATGTTCCGGACCTGGCCGCCTGTGGAGCGCGGGTCCTGAATCCTTGGACCCTGGACGAACGGTCGGATTAGTGGACGGTTCCCGAATATTCAACGTCTTCCCGATCCCCTGAACACAGGAGATCGGGATTCATGCAGAGATCTGACGATTCTCCTCCCCGATGTATTTTCCTCCTCAGAGATTCTCCCCGATTCAGCCAGGCCCAAACGATCCGTCCCTGCCTCCTTCGAGTGTGCTCAACGCGCTGGAGACAAGAATCATGATCTGTAAATATCCAGGGACTCTCACCTCATTTGGAGAGAAAATGCCCGTCAGCGTCGTGTCAGCACAACCTGTTCGTCTCCGAAAATCTCTCCGGAAGACGCAACCGGGAAAATGGGTTACCCCAAGACGGCTGATGCGCACCTCCCGGATGACCCATGTCGGGAAGGAGGATCCTATTCCATATCCTTCCGCATCTGGAGATACTGTTCCCGCGTGATCTCTCCTTTTGAGTAGCGGCGATCCAGAATCTCTTTCGATGTTTCTTCCGGAATCGCTTTGCGATCCGGGGACTCCGGAAATCCCTGGAAAAGCCTCCCCCATCCTCTGAGGGCCATTCCCAGAAAAAGAGCGAGGCCGGTCAGAAAAAGGACTGGAAAGATCCACATCCAGGCGATTCCAACTCCCATCCCGTTTACCCATCCCATCGTGTTGTTCTCCTTAATCGAAGATCCCCCACCCCGGCCTGAACGTTTCCCCCGAAACGGACAGGCCGGGTCTCTGCATCTCATCTCGTCATTATAAAAAGGGTTTTGAGAGATAGAGATAGTAAGCGGCGACAAGAAACAGGGCTGAAGCGCCCGCATAACGCATCCAGCGGTTCTCGCCCATGCGGCAGGAAGCCCGGGAGAGCGGACTCACCGCCAGTGCGGCGAACAGAAACGGAAGGCTTCTCCCCAGACCGAAAGAAAATCCCAGAAAGGCGCCGAAAGCTGGCGTCATCGGAGCGAATCCCAGTCCGAAAATGAACAGGAGGGAAACAAGGGGCGGTCCCAGACTGTAAAGGAGGCCAACGAAAAAGGCGCCGGGAAGACCTTTCCGGACCAGTTGGCCGGAAAGAGTCCCAAGACCGGACGGACGGTCCCGCAGGATCCAGATCCCCAGAAAGACCGCCAGACCGACCATCAGGAGGCCCCAGAGTCCCCGGACAGGACCGGCGAGAAAGGCTGACGCTTTCCCTGCCATGCCTCCCAGTACGATCATCCCCAGCCACATGCCACCCGAAAAAGATACACCCAGAAGAATGCCTTTCCTTCTTTCGTCCGCCGAGGCCTCTCCGGCCACTCCGGCAACCCCCAGAAGTGTCGGGATGGTGAACGGGCACCCGGCAGTCCCGAGAAGTCCCGCCACCACCATCAGGCCGATCAACAAAAGCCCCGGACTGTGATGTAGTTGGGTCATATAAGGATCCAGAAAGGACCGAATCCAGGCGGATCCGGTCCCGTCCGGGGACCTGTCTGGCTGAATATGCTGAAGATCATGATCCATCCTTTCCCGCCTCCCGGATCGAAATTGTCTTGCACGTCTTTTCTCCGGAGGCCATCTCCCGCGACAAGAGATTGCTCGGATCGTCTTGACTGTTTTTGAATCTGCATGATATGGTACATAAAAGTTTCGTAATTTCAAAATTTCTTAAATTATAAACACATTGGAGTCGGGTCATGTTTTTCAGGCAACGGTTGACCCAAGAATCGACCCTGTCCTATTTCTACGGTTGTGGAGGGCTCGGACAGGCGGTGGCGGTCGATGTCGTGGAGGGAGACGAAGAGTGGTTCGTCCGGGAAGCCGAGAAGGCCGGGGTCCAGCTCCGTTATGTCATCGATACCCATGTACACGCCGATCATGTTTCCGGCGGCCGCCGTTTGGCTGAAGCGACGGGAGCGTCGTACTGTCTCCACAAAAATGCGGAACGCACGGTCCGTTATCCATTTTATGCGTTGAAGGATGCGGATGTGCTGGAGACGGGAAATGTTCTGACGCGGGTTCTGCACACGCCCGGGCATACTCCGGACAGCATCTGTCTCCTGGTCTCGGATCTGCGACGGGGCGACGCTCCCTGGTTCGTTCTGACGGGGGACACGGTCTTTGTCGGTTCGGTCGGCCGTCCGGATCTGGGGGAAAACCCCGAAGACCAGGCGAAAGACCTGTTCGACAGTCTTCAGAAGAAGATCCTGAGTCTTCCCGACGATCTGGAAATCTATCCCGGACATGCCTCCGGCAGCGTCTGTGCCGCCGACATTTCCGGAAAACCGTCTTCCACGATCGGGTTCGAAAAGCGGTTCAATCCGTTTCTTTCCCTGACGAAGTCGTCCGACTTCGTTTCCGCCCTGACGGCCAATATCCCGGAAAAACCGGCCGGATGGGAAGAAATCGTCGCGAAAAACACGGGAACTCTCACCACATAATTTGAGGAGAACTCTCTTTTCGATGGATACGATCCGTTTTGTCCTGGTTTCGGAGCTCTTTTCCGCCCTTTCCCACCCCAAGCGTCTGGAGATTATCAATCACATCGGAAAAGGCGAGCGAGGGTCGGGAGAGCTGGCGGAACTGACCGGCCTGTCCAAGGCCAATGTCTCCCAGCACCTGAATGTCCTGAAAGCCCGGGCCCTGGTCTTTTGCGAAAAATCCGGGACCACCTGCCGTTATCGTCTGACCAGCGACAAGGTTCTGGAAGTCTGCGACCTGATCCGTCAGATCATCCTCGATCAGATGGAATCGGATACCGAAAAACGGAAAAGCCTGTCGGACGTTTTGCCTTTCGTCAAGGGACAGAAAGAGCGGGCGTGAACCGGGGGGAACCGGCCGATTATCGCCGGGGTATCCGGATCAATCGCTCCCAGTTCATCCAGCAGATCCTGCAGGTCTTTTTCGTGGGACTTGCCGTCGGAATGGAAAGGACCGTCCTTCCGGCCATGGCCCGGAAGGATTTCGGGGTTGCAAAGGGGTCCTTCCTTTTCCTCCTTTCGTTCGTTCTGTCCTTCGGACTGGTCAAGGGGGCCCTGAACTTCGTGGCCGGAAGCCTGGCGGACCGGATGGGAAGAAAACGCGTCCTGATTTTCGGCTGGCTCGCAGCCCTTCCGATCCCCTTTCTGATTTTCTTCGCGACGAACTGGTGGTGGATCGTCGTCGCCAATGTCTTTCTGGGCGTCAACCAGGGATTCGCCTGGTCCATGACCGTCACGAGCAAGCTGGACATCACCCGGCCGGAAGAACGGGGACTGGCGACCGGCCTGAACGAAAGCGCCGGTTATCTCGCCATGGGGATTGCGGGTATTGCGACCGGCTATCTGTCCATTCGTTTCGGCTCACGGGCCTCCCTGTTCGTTTTTGGTCTTGCGGTCATCCTCATTGCGCTGATTTTCGCGCGGTTTTTCGTCCGGGAAACATTGCCCTGGGCACAGGCCGAGCACGGCGAACACAAAAACGGAACGTTCACCGGACCCCGCCCCCGCTTTCCCCGGGACGTCTCCGATCATCCCGGCCTCCGGGAGATCTTTCTCCTGGTTTCTTTCCGACATCCCACATTTCGCGCTCTTTCTCAGGCCGGTGTCGCAAACAAGATCGCGGACACCCTGGTCTGGGGTCTTTTCCCAGTTTACTTCCGGAACCGGGGACTTTCCCTCCTGGACATCGGATGGGTGACCGGGATTTATGCCATGGTATGGGGTGTTCTTCAGATCGGGACAGGGTATCTTTCCGACCGGATCGGACGGAAGATTCCGATCGTGGGAGGTCTCTGGTGTCTCGGCGGAGGCATTGCCGGTGTCGCCGCAGGAGACGACCGGCTTTCCTGGGGCATTTCCTCCGTCGTCATGGGGACGGGAATGGCCCTTCTGTACCCCAATCTCGTGGCCGCGGTCGGAGACATCTCTCCGCCCGCCTGGCGAAGTCGGGCGCTCGGCACCTACCGATACTGGAGAGACACAGGTTATGCGATCGGAGCCGTCCTTCTGGGGTGGGTGGCCCAATGGAGGCAGGACGTGGAAATCGCCTTCTGGTTGACCGCCGGCCTTCTGCTCCTGTCCGGTTTCTGGGTAGCGGCCTTTTCCGAAGAAACCCATCCGCACCTGAACCCGGCGGAAGAATCCAGCTGATCCCGCGCGAGTTCCATTGCCCTTTGCCTCTTTGAGACCGGAACTTTCCGGGATCCTGAAAAGCTAAGGTAAGGAGAGAAGCCCTTGTCGGACCGAAAATCCAGGAATAGAAGAAGCCCGTTACGACAACCAATTCGGACGACCGGATTGGGAGGAGTCGCCCTTCTCCTGGTTCTCGTCGGTCCAGGGAGCGTGTTCGCGGCTCCTTCTTCCTCTCCTCTCGCGAATCCCGTTTCGCCCTCCCCATCTTCCTCCGGACCGGCCACTCCCACGGGACCGTCAGCAGGATCCGGAACTCCGCCATCGTCTTCCCCGCAAACGGCTCCGACATCGGAACCGCCAAAACCGGCAGTGGAAAAACAGGCGATCTCCCTGAACGGACCGGATGCCCTTGCGGCCTACAAGCGGGTCTGGAACCCCCTGACGGCGGGACCGAACCTCGTTTCCTACGCCGACACCCTCCCGGAGGGCGTCTTCAACGCCCGGTTCTTTTTCTACACCCGTTTCACCCAGGCCCAGTATACGGACAGCGGAGGCGTGACGGGCCTGCCTCCCGGGTTCTACGAAACCCAGATGCTGGCGCTGGAAGCGATGTATTTCGGTATCGGCACGAATACCGAGCTGGCGGTCCTTCCTTCTCTCATCGGGACTTTTTCCTCCATCGGAGGAAGTCCGCTCGACGGGTGGGGCCTGAACGATTTCACGATCGGGATCAAGCATCGCTGGATCATCCAGAATCCCGACTCGGCACGTCCGTCTTTTGCAACGTTCCTGTTTCTGACTCTCCCGACGACCTCGTGGCTCGGCACGCCGGTTCCCCGGGGAGGACTTCCCCCCATCTCCGTTCTGCCCGCCACCCATTTTGGCAGTCCCTCCCTGACCGGGACACTCCTCGTCCGGAAGAATATCCGTCCCTTCCGGTTTTACGGGGGCTTGTACTACACCTACAGTTTCCCGGGAATCGAATCGCTGACGGCTTCCGATCCTCAAATTTTCGCCCAGTTCGGGGACCTGATCCAGTACCGGATGGCCGTGGAGGACGTGATCAACGACAAGACCGGACTGGGGCTCATCCTGGAAGTCGTCGGACTGTCCGAACTGCCTTTTTCGGCGGACGGAATCCCGGTCAACACGACACCAACAAACTTCAACCTGCTCGGCATCCAGCCGACGATCGAATACAACCTTACGCCCCGCCTGGCAATGTCCGTCGGCGTTCTCCTGCCGGTCTGGGGAAATAACGAATATCTTGCGACAACCCCCAACTTTTCTCTCTGGTACTATTTCGGCCACGGAACGCTTCAGCGCTGATCCGATTCTCTGTTTTGGAGCAAAGTCTTTCGCCTCTCCATGGATCGGAGTCTCTGAACCGCTTCTGCTCTTTTGAGGGTGCGAGGATTGAGGGGCTGAACGCGGTCGTCCGGGAACTCATTTCTTCCTGGAAAAAACCGGAAAAGGGTGACCCGGTTCGCGCGTTCCGCACCATCGATCCGGAATGGGGCCGGGGCAGATTTCTGTTTTAATGAATGGACCCTCCTTGTCATTCCTGTTGTATGGAAGTGACGGGTGGGTCCATACATGTTTTCCCTATTCATTTGGTTCGACTCCTGTTATACTAATTTAACGATTTTAGTATAATTTTTTTCGGAGACGTCTCAGCATATGGTTTACAATTCGCTCTCTCCATTTTTTCATACCCGTTATTCAGATCTTCTCCAGGCTCTTGAACATTCGTTTGTCGAACGATTCGGTCTTGCTGGACGAGAAGGTTCTTTTGTCGTGAAGACCGTGAAGGGCAAGCGATATTGGTATTTCCAGTTTATGGATATGGATGCAGGAAAGCAGAAGCCGGTCTTTATCGGTCCCGATTCGGACGAGATCCGGCTGGCGATCTCGGAAACGAAGGAAACGAGAGAGGTTGTCCGACAGCTTTCGTCAACTCTTTCGATTTCTGGAGGGTTTGTTTTTCCGAAGTCTTCCGGAAGAATCCTCGCTTCCCTCGGAGACTCCGGTCTCTTTCTTTCAGGTTCCGTTCTGGTCGGGACAAATGCTTTTCTTGCCTATCAGAACGTTTTTGGAATCCGATGGAAGTCTGTGGCGACAGCCATGCAGACAACGGATATCGACTTTGCCCAATTTACCCGGTTCAAGATTGGCGTTCCTCTGGACGTGTCGAACGGAATCCGGGATGCATTGTCAGCCATTGAAGCGCACCCTGTCTGGAAGACTCTCCGTCCAAAAGATCCTCCGTGGACTTTTCTGATCCGCAAGGAAAATTTTTCGATCGAATTTCTCGCACCTCTCATCGGACCAGACGAAAACGATTACCCGGTGCCTCTTCCATGGACAGGAGTTCATGCCAAACCCCTACGCTTCATGGATTTTCTTATCGAAGGGGCGTTCCATGCCGTGGCCCCTGTTTCCCGGAGCGCCATTCTCGTCAACCTCCCGGACCCCGGACGATTTGCCCTCCACAAGCTGATCGTTCACGAACGGAGACCTGCCGCGTTGATAGGGAAAAAAGCCAAGGATCTTGTCCAGGCGGGATCACTGATTTCTTATCTCAGCGAGAAAACTCCGGAGTTGCTGCAATCTGCGTGGTCAGATGTCCGGAAAACGCACCCAACATGGGTGTCATGGATGAAAAAATCCGCACAAAAACTTCCCGACCCGATACGAAATACGGACATCATCGATTCCATCCTGCGTTCTCGGTAGATTTTCTCAGGGTCTTTGGTTTGAAAAAGGCTATTCGGAGGGAGCCCGCTCGACGGGTGGGGCCTGAACGATTTCACGATCGGGATCAAGCATCGCTGGATTATCCAGAATCCCGACTCGGCGCGTCCGTCTTTTGCAACGTTCCTGTTTCTGACTCTTCCCACGACCTCGTGGCTCGGCACGCCGGTTCCCCGGGGAGGACTTCCCCCCATCTCCGTTCTGCCCGCCACCCATTTTGGCAGTCCCTCCCTGACCGGGACACTCCTCGTCCGGAAGAATATCCGTCCCTTCCGGTTTTACGGGGGCTTGTACTACACCTACAGTTTCCCGGGAATCGAATCGCTGACGGCTTCCGATCCTCAAATTTTCGCCCAGTTCGGGGACCTGATCCAGTACCGGATGGCCGTGGAGGACGTGATCAACGACAAGACCGGACTGGGGCTCATCCTGGAAGTCGTCGGACTGTCCGAACTGCCTTTTTCGGCGGACGGAATCCCGGTCAACACGACACCAACAAACTTCAACCTGCTCGGCATCCAGCCGACGATCGAATACAACCTTACGCCCCGCCTGGCAATGTCCGTCGGCGTTCTCCTGCCGGTCTGGGGAAATAACGAATATCTTGCGACAACCCCCAACTTTTCTCTCTGGTACTATTTCGGCCACGGAACGCTTCAGCGCTGATCCGATTCTCTGTTTTGGAGCAAAGTCTTTCGCCTCTCCATGGATCGGAGTCTCTGAACCGCTTCTGCTCTTTTGAGGGTGCGAGGATTGAGGGGCTGAACGCGGTCGTCCGGGAACTCATTTCTTCCTGGAAAAAACCGGAAAAGGGTGACCCGGTTCGCGCGTTCCGCACCATCGATCCGGAATGGGGCCGGGGCAGATTGCTGTATGTTTTCCCTTCGGACAGGACTTCGGGATTGCCCATCGGGACTGGAACCCCGCGTCTTTCATTCAGAGGAAAAGCCATGCTTTCCTTTATACCCCATACCGGGCATCAACCTTGCCGGAGGTGAAACCGGACAGAAGACTTTTCCCGGAATGAAATTCCCTGGTGTCGGATCAAGGCAGAGGACCGGAAAGCCAAAGAAATAAAGAAATATAGTGGAGTTCCGAAGGAGTGTTTCCGGCCTCAATCTTCTTTTCTTCCCGGCTCCAAGAGCAGAATCCCCCCTTCAGCCTGTCACAAGCGACTTGTCCCGACAGGTGTTCTTAACTTGTTTTCCCCGAAAATCATGATAGGATTCAAACATGACATTGTCATGACACCAGATTGTCTTGTTTTTCCCCGTTCTGCAATGTTGACACTCCTGGAAGGATTCCATCATGCCGGCTCTCTTTGTATCGTTCTCCCGTACTTCTTCAGCTACCGTCTTCCACCCCGGACCATCCTGCTCTTCCAAAACAAGAATTCCTCCCAGAAATTGCCTGCAAGCATATCCAGATATCGAATCTTTCTTCCCTCTTCTCTGAACTTTTACGCGGAAATCCACTTCAGAAAGGAGGCGAAGAAGAAAATCCGTTTTTGCCGGACGCTCTTTCGAGACAACCCTTTGTCTTGAGGAAAGATTCAAGGATGGGGTCTTCTCGGAGAAAGGTCATTTTTTGGGTTCTTCCGGCTTTTTCGATCCACAGGAGTTTCTCGACCTGCGAGAGAGTCATGGAAACGATCGGCATCCAAACAGCGAACGCAGGAAGATACCGCAACGACCCGGTCTGAGGCACAGGATGAAAAGCCCTTGCAGGTCGGAGTCCAGAAACCCCCCGAATGGGACTTCCGGTGATCCCGATGCGGAGACCTTCTCGCGAATACCGCAGGAATGTCTTCCGGAACCTCTCCGGATTGCGGGGATGCCTCGATCGAGATTTGCCCGAATATCCCATGGATTCAAAATTGGTCTGCATGACCTCCACGGAAGGAGAAGACCATGACTTTCAATTTGTCAGGAAAAAAAGTTGTCGATCCGATACACTTCCCGGAAAACAGCGCTCCCTTTTCCCCGCAAGGAAATCCTGGCGCAACGAGCGGACACGAATCGGACACATGCGGGGTCCAATCGGTCTGGGAACTCCTCAAGACCAAGGATCTCGACAACACCATCTTTATCCATCAATCTCCCAGTACCATCCTGTTTCTGACAAGAGATTACGGCGCAGAGATCGGCGGCGGCATCCGGCTCTTCGCGGTTCTCTTCTCCGGGTACGAGAGCGCAGTGCGCTGGGCCATGGAATCCCCTGCGATCGATCTCGATTTCGACCGCGACGAGTTCATTGTCCGCCTCCATCCGCGCATGCTCCCCAGGAAGGGCGCATGGAAACAGGATGCGACACTTCTTCGGCATTCCCGCGAGATTGCGAAATCTCTGATCGATATTTTCGGTCTCGATTCGAGAATCATCTGGAAGGAACTCCAGGAACACTCCGATCATTCCTATGAAGGAGATCCTTTTTTTCATAGGGGAGACCTTCTGGACACGGTTCTTTTGGAAGTTCGCAAGACGATCAACCGGGATCCGACAAAAATGCTGAGGCTCAGGACGCATGTCGATTGAACCAATCCGGGATGAAGGAGGAAATTCATGAAAGTCAAAGACATCATGACGGACGAGGTCAGAACCTGTGCTCCCGATACCATTCTGGACCGGGTGGCTCAAATGATGTGGGATGCGGACTGCGGAGATATCCTGGTCACGGACGACCGGGGATATCCGACCGGGATCGTGACGGACCGGGACATCGCCATGTCTTCGGTGCTGAACCATAAGGAATTGTGGGCGCTCAGGGCGGGCGATGTGACACAGGATCGCCCGCTTGCGACCTGCCACATCGGAGACGATGTGGACGATGCGATCCGGATCATGGCCAAGCACAAGGTCCGTCGTCTTCCGGTCGTGGACAGTTCCGGGTCTCTGAAGGGCATCATCTCCTTCGGGGATCTGGTCTCTGCCGCCGAAGCGGGAACCTCCCGGAAAAAGCCCGAGCTCTCGTTCAACGATCTGATGCCGGTCTTCAAGGCGTGTTGCGAACATCACCGGACATTGGCGCTCCGGTAAGAAAATAAGGATCTTCGATTTCTCAAGAACAATGGTTTTGACGATGGCTTTTCCGGCCATACTACTTTCGGCAGGACTCGAAATCGACGTCTTCAGTGGGGGAATCTCCTTGTCATGACGGGCGTCGGCAAGGATACACAGCCCGTTCCCTGTATTTCGACCCGACCCGTGCCGTCCGGAGGCGGACAACTCGCCCGATAATCACGAAAGAAGATGTGCGATGAGTGCTTTTCAAATGGAACCCTCTCAAGGAACTTGAAGACTTCAATCGCCGAATGGCGCCGTGATTTAGCCGGATGAGCCGGGAGCTCCCGTCGGAAGAGCGTCAACCGATGACGATGATCGGGGCTCCCACTGTCAATGTCGCCGAAAACGACCGCGCGTATCTGGTAACGGCAGAATTGCCCCAGGTCAGGAAAGAAGACACCAGGGTTTCGATCGAAGATGATTGCCTCACGATCTCGGGGGAGCGAAAGAAGGAATTTGTACACCCTCCCGGAAACCCGCAGGTCCGGTGATCCCCTCGCAAGCGTGACCCACATCCTCCGCGTTCGCCCCCCAGAAGTGAATCATCCGGGAAAATCCCAGGGTGTTGACGGAGAAATGCACCTTTCCCGGCGGCTTTCCTACCTGGCTCCAGATCTCGCTTCGGGTCGGACTCGAACCGGAGCGTCGCTCCCGCTGCCAGCCGCAACACCTGCCGGGGATGCACGCCCAGCTCCCTGGCGATGTCTTTCAGCCATTTTCCGTCCCGAATCCTCTGCAGTATCATGAGCCAGTCCCCTCTTGTGATCATGGGGCACCTCCAGTCTTGTATTGCTGATCACTGAAAGCTTTTCACCTTAGGTTGAGAGAGGGGACGAATGTTTTTCGGATCCCCGGGGGACAGGTTTTTCCTGTTGAGTGACAGAGATCCTTTTTGCTGACACTACGGAACGAGACAGGGCACTCCGATGTTCTGGAAATCAATCGGCGTATCGAATGAGAGAGTTCATGCGAAAAGGTTGATTCGCAATGACGGAAAAAAAGCCAGCCCATCCTTCTTAACAAGTACAGGATGCTACTCCGGACTTTTACATGACCGTGCCTGTCTCTCTTGACAAATTCGAAAAGTTTGAATAATGTTTCTGAGCTTTGACTCTATAGTATAAGTATGATTCTTAAACACATGCCAATCTATCAGGCGTGCGATTGATCAACCCCATTTTGGAGGTCTCATGGACGGCGACCCTAGTCGCATGCGGACAGGAAAGGAGGAGAAAGCGCTCAACTAAGATCTGACCCTTTCCCCTGATTTATCCTTCCTTATGTATGTCCTGTCCGCTGTTTTCCATTGACAACATGAACGAATCGCTCGAAAGACACTGTTGCAATGCTCGTGATGGGCTTTTTTGCGACTGATTTTCGGGCAATGGAACACTGTCAAAACACGGAAGGACTGTCCCATGCTTATAATTGCCCGGTCCATGACCTTTTTCCTTCTGCACAGGATCCGGATCCTGCTTCATATTGCAAACGAGATTCTGACCCAGGCCGGAGTTCTTGCTCAAACGGTTCCTTTTTCGAGACCGATCCCAAAACAATATCGGGTCCGCTCTCTCACGGCGAGTCCTGCCCCTGGACCCGCTTGGGCAGAACTTCGTTTCAGAAGGAATGGAAACAGGATCCGGACAGTTGCCTGTGGCAGTACTCTGATGCGGGCAGTGGTCGCCATTTTCCCCTTGCTCACCCTGGGGTGCGCTTCCATCACAGAAAATTCAAACTCACCAGAAAGCTTGAACCGTCTTTATCTCAAAGACATTCATGCAGGAGACCTGAAAAAAGCCCGGCAGGACCTCTCCCGCGAGATTCGGCTCCATCCCCGCAACGTCTCCGTCTGGAACAACCTGGCCTATCTCGACTTCAAAACCGGACACTATCGCCAGGCCGACGGAGATCTCGCCCAGGGGCTCGCGCTCCATCCGGGCAATACATTTCTTCTCGAGAACCGTGCACGACTCTGTCTTGCGCGTCAGGAGAACGAAAAAGCCCGGACAATCCTCCTGTCCCTGGAAGCTGTTCGCCCGTGGCCCAAAGGATTTCGCCTCCTCTTCGCCATCGCCGACCTGAGAACCGGCCGTCAGGAAGAAGCGCGTCTTTTGCTGTACGCCATTCTCTCGGACAGACCCCGGGATCCTCTGGCGCGCGTTTACCTCTCCGGACTCAAGAATGAAACAGTTCATGAATAGAAAAGGGTCTTTCAGGATCATCCTCTTCCTTCTGGCAATCTTGACCCTGATGGGCCTGTTTTCGGGCAGACAGGCCCTTGCGGACGATCCGCCACAGGACCTGACACCGCCTTCGGCCTTCGAACAAGACGAAAACCATGACATGGTTCCGGATCTGCTTCCCCTGGAACCGGCCTATCTTCCCTGGGGGCCGAACACCAGCGGTCCATTCTTTACCGGAACCGCCGAAGTCGAACCGGTGGGGTCCTTCTTTCTGGAACCTTACTGGTTCGATTACCTCCAGCCCGGCATCGGCTTTTCCTCCCTGTCCATGCCGGAACGCCTGTCCGTCGGACTCATCCAGAACTGGGAATTCGATCTCTCCGTTCCGTTCGTCGTCAACCAGGGAACGTACCCCACCACCCCGATCGGACAGACCATCAATGCGTTCGGCATGGGGGACACCCTGATCTGGATCAAGAACCAGCTGACGTCCGATGCGGACGTCTACCATTTCTGGGCCCGTCCCGCCCTGACGGTCGAATACCAGTTCACTCTTCCGACCGGTCACTTCCTGAACCTGAACCCTCAGCTCTACGGCGTCGACCAGACCGGAGACGGGACATTCAACGAAGCCGTCTACCTGATCCTGCGCAAGCATTTCAAACCCTTCATGTTCTATCTACAGGTAGGGGACATCCTCGAAAACCCGACCCAGGTCGGCTCCGGCTTCACCTTCAACAACGGCCTGACCGTCACCCAGGCCCCCCAGTCTGTCGTCAACGGCAATCTTCTCTACTATGCCGGCGCCCTCGAACACGTTCTCAACACCCAATGGGGCGCGGGCTATCTGCTGGAGTTCTTCGGAGAATCCCAGAGCGGACAAAGTCTGCTGTTCGGCGCGGCAAACGCCCCTGCCTGGTCCTATTTCTGGCTGGCCCCGGAGATCGAGGTGACATGGCCCTACGAAGGACCGGTCACCGTCACGTGGGGAGCGGGAGTCGCCCTTCCCGTCTACCAGTCCAACTACCCCCAGACCTATACGCCCATGGGAACCGTCACCATTTACTATAACGGTCCCTTCGGATACCGTGGGGAATAAGGAACGGAAGGACCAACCTACCACCCACAACCGGAGGTTTTTCGTGAAATCACGGAGTTTGATCTTCGGACCATTCGTTCTGTCCCTCTTCATTCTCGGGACCCTGGCCCTGTCTGTTCATTATTACCGGGAAACGTTTTTGCCAGGAAAGAACTTTTCTCCCGGGACACCCCGACTCCAGCGCCCGTTCGATCTCCGTGTCCCCCTGTCAGACCTCAAGGGCGTTCGGAACGGAGACGTCGTCCGGATCGAAGTCGAAAAAATCCGGAACGCCTTTTTCAGTACGGCCTATTACTCCCCCGGATCTTTCGTCCTGAACCTTCCGGTCCAGGTGACCGACTGCGGCGTCTGCGTCCGTATGTCTCTCTGGGACGCGGGAAAATACCGGGTGGAAATCACCGGCCGGAAAACGGGAAAAAGGCTTCAGAGTCTGTCCCTCACGGTGATCGCCCCCGTTTCTCTTTACCGGAACGACGTGTTTCTGCTGGTGGCCATTCTCGTTCTCTCCTTTTTTTCCGGACGCACGGTCTCGCCCGTCGTCCGGTCGCTGCTGCCGGATCGGCTGTCTTCCGCTCCAGTCCATCGCACCCTGATCATTGCCCTCGTCTGCCTGTCCCTGGGGCTGGCGAGTCTTCCCCCTCGGGAACATCCTCCCCTCGACCAGAAACCTTCTTCTCCTGTCCTCCATGAATCCGAAGGCCGGCCCGACCCCACGCCAGCACCCATCGTTCCTCCCGCCGAAAACGGCGGTGGCCTTCTGAAAATCACCCACAACATGGACAGCTGGACGGATTACGGCCGGTCCCTCACCTTCTTCGAAGGGCCCGTGAAGGATCTGGCGGTCGCTTCCTCTTTCTTCCTTCTTCCGGACGACGGCCGGTATTTCCTGACGTTATGGACTTCCCGAAAAGGGCAGATCCGACGAATCTCCTGGCTCCTGAGAGCCCGTCCGGTCTCTCCCCTCTTTCCCTGGTCCCTGTTTTCCGGTTTGACGCTCCTTTCGTTCGCCGGCTTTCTGGCAGGCGCCTATCAACCACGTTCCCGCCCGGACGACAACCCCAGACCCGGATTCCGGATCAAGGAGGCTCGCTAGGATTCCTCTCCCGTCACCCGTGTTTCCGGTTCACCCGCTTTTCTTCCGGCGGGAAGATCGAACGTCGTGATTTCGATCCAGTGGTTGTCGGGATCGAAGAAATAGATCGAAAGGCTGATTCCATGGTCGTCATATGTAAAAGGAATGCCTTTCATCCGAATCTCCCGTACTGCTTCGTGAAATCCCTCCAGATCGGTATTGAACGCAACGTGACGGTCGGGAACCCGGTCGATTTCCGGTCCCTCTCCGGGATTTGGGGAATCGTTCGGAGGGTAAATGAGCGCCACACAGGTTTCACCCGCGCAAAGCATGGCGGGATAGTCTCCCCATTCGCGCTCGTATCGTCTTTCGAGTCCCAGGATTTCCTCGTACCACCGAATTGACCGTTTCAGGTCCGAAACGGGGATCGCGACATGATCCAGAAACCGGATCTTCATAACTGTCACCTCCTTCCGGAAAAAACACGATGCCAAAAAGATTCTCCACGAATGCGGATTGTGCTTCGGGGTCCCGGTTTGACAATCAGGGAATAGGCCCATTAAAATGAGAATTCCCACGGAATTGATTCGATCAGATATTCTTGGCCGTCCCGTTCCGGAAATTTTCCGTTGATCGGCATCTCAAGAGAAAACATCTGGAATATGCCGGCGGAAAGCCGGATTTCTCATTATAACGAACAAGGAGTGACTGTGTCCCAGTATCGTGTTCTTGCCGGTCCCGAAGCCTTCCTCCCGCCAGCCGCTGCCCTGATGGGTATCACCCTGCCGGATCCGGGCCAGGGTCACATCGAAGGCCGTATCGTCTCCGAAGACGAAGCGATCGAAGCCGCCGCCCTGAAGCTTTCTTCGGCCAAGGTTCCCACATTCTTCCCCGGTCCCCAGGTCCTTTGGAAGTGGAATGAAAAATCGGCCAAGATGGCCAAGGCCATCAAGAAAGCCTCCGTCGAAGGCGGGATCAAGATCATCCCGATGTCCGACTATCGTCCAAAATACCCCAAGATCGACCCGGAAACCGAAATCAATCCCAACCATCCGAATCTCACCATCTGGCACAACAGGATTGATGTCTGTCTGTTCGTAGGAGTTCATTGTCATCAGGCCAACCTGGCTCTCAAGATCATTCGGGGCGGTACCTCCTGCTATACCTTGGCGTTCTGCTCCTTTGCCGGTCATGAAGACGCCAACTTGTCCATCCGGGATACCGGTCCGGAAAAGTTCGAGAAACTGACCGAGTTTCTGATCAAGATGCGGAAAAACTCCAAGGGCTTTTGATTGTTTAAAGTTTGGAGAGGTGGTTGCATGAAAAAACCCGCTATGTGGCGGGTTTTTTCATGATCAAAGGCGGTGGTTCCTGTGTACGTCGAACAAAAATGGAAAATCAACCGGGAAAAAAACGAACACGCCAGGACATGTCCAGGTCTTGTATCCCCTGATCAGGCAAAGGGAAAAATCCTGCAGGAAACACTTTCTCTTACGCTGCCCGATCAATCCCGCCTGACAATCCTCCTGTTCGAACACGGACTGTTTTCCGTCGTCGGAGATATGTCTTTGCAACCCGCGCAACTTCTCCCGGTTCTGGAGAGCGTCCGCCAAAAGATCGAACCCCTGTTTCCGGACTTCTACCGAAGACTGGACCAGCTGGCCGAAGACGACCGGAGAATACAGGTGCTGGCACGGATGGAGAACATCCTCGGGGCGATCCGGAACAACGCTTCATCACATCCGGAACTGCTGGCATCAGTCAAGGCTCTGGTCGAAGAACTGGAATCCGGCGAAATTTCGCCGGGTTGCGGTGTCCCGGAAGATCAGGGCTTCCCGAAAAATCGGGAGACGAGGTAGAACAAAAGCGACAGAAGAACGCTCAGGAGGAGACCTGTCATAAGAGGGAAATAGAATCTGAACCCCGGACGCTCCACGACGATATCCCCGGGAAGATGCCCCAGAACAGAAAAAATCCCCCGCCCCGCTCCCTTCTCCACGAAAAAGAATATCCCTGCCAACAGAAAACAGACGATCCCCAGAACGAAAAACAGGCGCGACATCAAGACATCTCGATCATCCGGTCCAAGGCTTTCCTGGCGTTGTGAAGGATCGTTTCCGGCAATTCGATTTCCGGTGCCATATCTTCGAGAGCCCACAGGATTTTTTCAAGCGAATTGACTTTCATGTTGGCACAGTCGCAGGACGTGCAGGCCGGAATGAACTCCTTGTCAGGATTTTCCTTCTGAAGACGGTAAATCATACCAAGCTCTGTTCCCACAACAACCTTCCGGGCAGGGTTCTCCCGAACAGCGGTCGCCATGCGGCTGGTGCTCGACACGACATCGGCTTTTCTTGCAACCTCCGGCTGACATTCCGGATGAGCGATGACAAAAGCTTCCGGATGCTCTTCCCGGGCCCGATCGATATCTGTGGCCATGATCCGCATGTGCGTCGGACAAAACCCTTCAAAGAGCACGAGCTTTCGGCCGGTTGCGCGCTGGACAAAATCTCCGAGAAACTGATCCGGGATAAAAATGACCGGTTTATCCTCCGGGATCGAGGAAACAATCCGGACAGCGTTTGCCGACGTGCAGCATATGTCGCTTTTCGCCTTGACCGAAGCCGGAGAGTTGACATAAGTCACGACGACCGCACCGGGGTTTTCCCGACGGAGTCGGTCGACCTCTTCCGGCGTGATCATGTCGGACATTGGACAACCGGCTTTCAGGTCCGGAACGAGCACTTTTCGGGAAGGGTTCAGGATCTTGGCCGTTTCCGCCATGAAATGAACGCCGCAGAAAACAATGACGTCGGCCTCCGTGGAAGCGGCGTAACGGGCCAGCTCCAGGGAGTCTCCAATCAGATCCGCCACATCCTGAACTTCTCCGATCTGATAGTTATGCGCCAGAATAATCGCGTGATGTCTTTCCTTCAAAAGCCGGATTCGTTCGACAAGCCCCGAGAGTTCAGGGTCGGTATCCGTCCGGACCAAAGCTTCGTAAGTCTTCATGGTTGAAGCCTCCATGGTCAAGCTTCCCCGGAAACGACCCGCTCGGCGATTTGCACGGCGTTGAGAGCCGCTCCCTTTCGCAGGTTGTCTCCCACGATCCAGAGGTTCAGACCATGTTCGACAGAATCGTCCTGGCGGATCCGCCCGACAAAAACGTCGTCCTGGCCAGCCACTTCCCGTGGAACGGGATACAGTTTTCGGGAGGGATCATCAAAGACCCGGACGCCTGGCGCCTTGGCCAGGATCGCACGTGCCTCGTCAGGAGAAAGAGGCCGCTCGAATTCGATGGATACGGCTTCCGAGTGCCCGATGAGAACAGGGACCCTTACGGTGGTCGCACTAACCCGCAGGTCACTGATTCCCAAAATCTTCCGGCTCTCCATCTTCATCTTTTCCTCTTCCTTGGTTGAACCGTCCGGAAGAAACCTGTCGATCTGGGGAAGAACGTTAAAAGCAATCTGATAAGGAGCGTACACCTCCGGCTGAATGTCATCGACTCGTCCGTTCAGGAGGAGAGCGATCTGACCGGACAGTTCGTCCATGGCTTTTTTCCCGGTCCCCGAAACCGACTGATAGGTCGATACAACGATCCGTCGAACACCCGCACGGTCGATCAGCGGCTTCAAGGCGACGACCATCTGAATGGTGGCGCAGTTGGGATTTGCTACCAGGGCCGGTCCCAATGTTTTCGGCAGGGCCTCGGGATTGACCTCGGGAACGACAAGAGGAACCTGAGGGACCATCCGGAACGCCGAACTGTTGTCGATGACCAGGGTACCCTGCCGGACAAACTCGGGGGAGAGAGCCTCGCTGACGTCGCTTCCTGCGGAAAAAAGGGCGATATCGATATCTTTCGCATCGCGGGGATTCTTCATCGAACGGACGACAACGGATTCTCCCTTGAACGAGACTCTTTCACCGGCCGATCGTTCCGATGAGAAGAGATGGAGAGAAGACACGGGAAAATTCCGCTCTTCCAAGATGGATACCATTTCCCGACCGACCGCTCCGGTAGCACCGACGACGGCTACCCTGTATCCGATTTCCTGATTCGACATTTCATACATCCTTTACTCTTTACTTTTTCTCCAGCACTTTTTTGAACTCCGCGAACACGTGATCTCCCATTTCCCGGGTTCCCACGATCTTTTTCGTCCCGTCTCCCTGGATGTCCGTTGTCCGAAGTCCCTCTTTCAGGACGTTTCGGACAGCCGTCTCGAGAAGACCGGCCAGATCATCCCGATCCAGCGAGTAGCGGAGAAGAAGAGCCAGCGAAAGAATCATGGCAAGAGGATTGGCGATGTCCTTGCCGGCGATATCCGGAGCGCTGCCGTGAATGGGTTCGTACAGGCCCGTCTTCCCCCCGATGGAAGCGGAGGCAAGCATGCCGATCGACCCGGTCAGCTGGGCTGCCTCGTCGGAAAGGATGTCGCCGAAAAGATTGCCGGTGACAAGAACGTCAAACTGCCGGGGATTCCGGACCAGCTGCATCGCGGCGTTATCCACATACATATGCGATAGTTCGACATCCGGATATTCCTTGTGAATCGCATTGGCAACCTCTCTCCAGAGGACGGAAGACTCGAGAACGTTGGCCTTGTCCACCGATGTGACCTTTTTCCGTCGTTTTCGCGCAAGGTCAAAAGCCACTCTCATGATCCGTGCAATCTCCGGTTCGGAATAGGATTCCGTGTTGAACCCCCGGCGAACCCCGTCTTCCGTGACGATACCGCGGGGTTTTCCAAAATAGATCCCTCCGGTCAGTTCGCGTACCACCATAAGATCGAGATCGGAAATGACTTCCGGCTTGAGGGTCGACGCTCCGGCGAGCTCCGGAAACAGACGGGCCGGGCGGAGATTCGCAAACGCCCCAAGATGTTCCCGTATTCCGAGCAACGCACGCTCCGGCCTTTTTTCATAGGGAAGGGTATCGTATTTCGGCCCTCCCACCGCTCCGAGAAGGACGGCATCAGATCGATCCGCTTTTTCGACCGTGTCGGCGGGCAAAGGGAGGCCGGTGCGGTCAGTGGCGATTCCGCCGATCAGACCTTCTTCCCACTCCAGAGACACCACCCCCCATCCGACGAGATGCTCCAGAATTCTCATGACGGGACCGAAGACTTCCGGACCGATTCCATCCCCGGGAAGGAGAAGGATTTTTCTCTTTCGTTCTGCGTTTTTCATCCGTGCCCTTTCAAGTCGGAGTCCCTCAGGATGTTTCCTGGATTTCCGTTTTTTCACTGTCAAAAGAGGAGATGGAAGACAATCGTCCCGCTTTCGTCTTCTTCCGTTCGAGCCGGTTCAACGCCGCCAGATAGGCTTTGGCCGAAGCCACCAAAATATCGGTATCCGCTCCCTGACCGATCGACAAAAGCCCGTTGCCGTCGATCCGGACCGTCACCTCACCCAAAGCGTCTGTGCCGCCGGTGATCGCCTTGACCGAATAAGAAACCAGTCGCGCATCCGTTCCCGTCATTTTGGAAACGGTCCGATATATGGCGTCGACCGGACCGTCACCCAATCCTGCCATCCGGTGTTCGACTCCGTCCCGCTCGAGAACAACCGTTGCCGTCGGAGGGATCTCCGTTCCCCCGCTCACATGGAGCCGCTTCAGAACGAACCGATCCTGACTCTGGGATCCTTCCTCCGTCAGCAACACCTCCAGATCCTCTTCGTACAATTCCTTTTTCTGGTCTGCGAGTTTTTTGAAACGGGAAAAAACCCTCTCGAGTTCTTCGGGGCTGAGGGAATACCCCATCGCTTTCAGACGATCGTTCAACGCGTGTCTTCCGGAATGTTTTCCGAGAACAAGACGTCCTCCCAAGACCCCCACCTGTTCGGGGACCAGAATTTCGTAGGTATCCTTGGCTTTCAAAAGACCGTCCTGATGAATGCCCGATTCGTGTGCGAAAGCGTTCTCTCCGACAATCGCCTTATTGGGCTGGACAATCATGCCGGTTACCGATGAAATCAGCCGACTGGTCCGGAAAATCTCTTCGGACCGTATCCGTGTCTCCAGATTGAACCACGGCTTCCGGACCCGAAGTGCCATCACGATTTCTTCCAGCGCGGCATTGCCGGCACGTTCTCCGATTCCGTTCACCGTACACTCCACCTGACGGGCACCAGCCTCCAGGGCGGCAAGCGAGTTGGCGACGGAAAGTCCAAGATCGTCGTGGCAATGACACGAGAAAACAATGTTCTTCGCTCCAGGAATCGTGTCGATCAAAAAGCGGAAAAGATCTTTGACAGCATCCGGAACGGCGTATCCAACCGTATCCGGAATATTGATTGTTGTGGCACCGGCTTCGATCGCCGTCCGGACAGCCCGGGCAAGAAAAGTCCGGTCGCTCCGGAACGCGTCTTCCGCGGAAAACTCGACATCTCTTACATTCTTTCTGGCGAGGGTTACAGCGCGATCAATGGTCAGAAGAACTTCTTCCGGTCCCATTCGAAGCTTCTTGTCCATGTGGACGGGACTGGTCGCAATGAAGGTATGAATTCGGGGAAGACAGGCGTTTTTTACCGAACGCGCCGCTTCCAGAATGTCTTTGTCTGTCGCTCGGGCAAGGGCACAAATAACCGGAGGATCTGACAAGTTTCCGACCTCTGCAGCAATCTGTGACACAGCTTCGAAGTCGTCCGGAGAAGCGACCGGAAACCCAGCCTCTATCACATCAACGTTCAAGCGAGCCAGTTGTCGGGCAACCTGCAGTTTTTCTTCTCTCTGCATGGATGCTCCGGGACTTTGCTCTCCGTCTCTGAGCGTTGTATCGAAAATTTTCACCATGCTGTTCTCTCCAGCCATTTTGATCTCCTATGCAATCCGGATTGAATTCCCTCAGGAAAATCCGGATCAGGGCTTACGTCTGTTCAACCCTTTCAGATGCGAAAGACGAGAAGAAGAAAAATCTCTCGTCGACGGTTCCGGATCCAGCGTCTGGGGTTTTTTGACAATAAACCGGAAAAGAAGAAACTCGGCAGGACCGGACAGGGTATAGAGAAAAATACCGACGAAGAGGGCCTGGCGGGGGTAGAGGACAAAAAGCAGCGCAACCAAAAGAACGGAAACGAACGTGTGGAGAGGCCTTTTCAAAAAACGAATTTCCTTGAAACTCTTGTAGAGGACTGGACTCACCATCAGAATCGCAACAAAATAGGTCGATGCTAGGAAAAAACCGCTCGAAAGTGGAAAAATAATTGAAATCGGGCTGTTTTTGGCCAACTCCGATGAAACGAGAAATAAGGCACCGGCCGGAATCGGAAGACCCACAAAATAACGGCTTGAAACCTTGGTTGTGATGACATTGAAACGTGCGAGGCGCAGTGCGCCGCAAACCGCGAACAGAAAAGCCGCCAGAAGGCCAAGCCTATGGTACGAAGAAAGATCGGAGTTGAAAACCAGAAATGCGGGTGCAACACCGAAGGAAATCAGGTCGGCAAGACTGTCATATTCGACCCCGAACTGGCTTGTTGCGCGGGCCAGACGTGCGACCTTTCCGTCGAGATTGTCGAAGATCGAAGCGATCAGAATCGAATAGGCGGCTTTCAGAAAATCATGATGAAAGCTCTGTACGATCGCAAGAAAACCGAAAAAGAGGTTTCCCGTCGTAAACAGATTGGGGAGAATATAAATTCCGCGTGATCGGGGGATCGTCCCGTCAGACGGACTGTTCTGATGGTAGTGTTCCAAGGATCGACTCTCCTCCCTTTACCCGCTGTCCCATTCCGACCGACAGAATTGTCTTTTCCGGAAGGTCCAGATCCACTCGGGATCCGAACCGGATCAGGCCAAAAGTGGTTCCCGCGGGTAACCGGTCGGAGATTTCCGCGTAACAGACAATACGACGGGCGATCAGGCCCGCGACCTGGGTCATTGAGATTTCCTGACCATCTTCCGTTTGAAGAAGAAGGGTGTTTCTCTCGTTATATTCGGACGCCTTGTCCAAGTCCGCATTCAAAAATTTCCCGGGAACATACGTGATGTTCCGGACGACAGAAGTCACCGGAATCCGGTTTACGTGAACATCGAATACATTCATGAAGATCGCGACCTTCCATCGTCCCGTTTGGGGATCCTTCTGCATTTTGACAATTTTTCCGTCGGCAGGAGAGACGATGTTTCCTTTGCCGTCCGGAACCTTTCTGTCCGGATTTCGGAAAAAATTGAGCACAAACAGGGGGATCAAGCCAGCGATCAAACCCGCCGTCCCCAAAAAATACAGGCAAACGAGAAAGATTCCCAACGCCAGTCCGACGAACGGAATTCCTTCCCGAACGACAGGAGTCTTGAAATGATTTTCAGAAATCCGCATTGTCGGCAGAAATCAGTTCTTCGCCTGATCGACCAAGCGGGATTTCGTAATCCATGGCATCATGGAGCGAATTTCCTGCCCGACTTTTTCAATGGGATGTTCCTGTCCTTGTTTTTCAAGGGCCTGGAAAACCGGTTTTCCTGCTCTGTTCTCGAGGATAAATTCTTTTGCAAAAGCACCAGACTGAATTTCACGAAGAATTCTTTTCATCTCCTGACGCGTCTCTTCCGTAACAATCCGGGGACCTCTCGTCAGATCTCCATATTCGGCCGTATTGCTGATGGAGTAGCGCATGTTCGAAATACCGCCTTCATAGATCAGATCGACGATCAGTTTGACCTCGTGCAAACACTCGAAATAAGCCATTTCCGGAGCGTATCCGGCTTCGACAAGAGTTTCAAATCCAGCAGAAATCAAGGCTGTCAGTCCTCCGCACAAAACAACCTGCTCTCCGAAAAGATCCGTTTCCGTTTCCTCCCGGAAAGACGTCTCGAAAATTCCTGGCCGCCCTCCACCAATGGCAGCTGCATAGCTTAACGCCAGCTCCTTGGCGACACCCGTCGCATCCTGTGCCACAGCCACAAGGGCAGGAACTCCTGAGCCCTTCTGATATTCGGAACGAACCAGATGCCCTGGGCCTTTTGGAGCGGCCAAAAAGACGTCAACATCTGCAGGCGGCTTGATCTGACCAAAATGGATATTAAATCCGTGTCCAAATGCCAAAGCCATACCAGATTTCAGATTGGGAGCGATTTCCGTACGATAGACATCGGCCTGAAGTTCGTCGGGGAGAAGGATCATCACAACATCGTTCTTCTGGACAGCTTCGGAAACTGTCGCAGGAGAAAATCCGAAAGCGGCCGCCTTGTTCCAGGAAGAACCGGGACGAAGGCCCACCGTGACGTTGACTCCGCTCTCCTTGAGATTCAGGGCATGAGCGTGTCCCTGGCTTCCGAATCCGATGATGGCGACCCGACGCTTCCGAATGATGTCGAGATTCAGGTCCGTTTCGTAATAAATTCTTTTTTTCAAGAATGCTCTCCTGTTAAAAATCTGGGATAAAGGCGATGTGTCGGAACAACACTCACCGGTGATAACTCATGTCCCCGTCGGTGAGACGGGATACACTCTTCGATGTCCCGAGTTTCTGATCCTCTCGTGCAACGGCAACTTTCCCGGTCCGGATGACTTCCTTGATCCCGAGAGGTTTGAGAAAATTCAAGATCGCTTCGATCTTGTCCTCATCACCGGTTACCTCGATGGTATAGGTCGTCGGAGAAGAGTCGATGATCCTTGCCCGAAAGATTTCCACAATTCGAAAAGCTTCATCCCGATCACCCGGCCGCGTGTTCGTATTGACCCTGATCAGAAGAGTTTCCCGCGTTAAAAAGGAAAACTCGGACAGGTTGACGACCTTGATGACATCGATCAGCTTGTTGAGCTGTTTGATGATCTGTTCGACCACATGATCGTCACCCTGGGTTTCAATTGTCATCTGGGAAACACTGGGATCGAGACCCGGAGCGACGGAAAGACTGTCGATATTGAAACCACGGGCACTGAAAAGACCAGCGACACGTGACAACACTCCGAAACGGTTTTCCACGATGATCTGAATATAATGTTTCCTTGTCTCGGACACTTGGATCTCCGGGTTCATGCGGTCAGTATGGAATCTCTTTTTTTAGGATCGTCCTTTTCACCCGGTGATTCAAAAATCATCTCGATGTTGGATCCTCCCGCCGGTACCATGGGAAAGACGTTTTCTTCCGGATCGACCTGAAACTCCATCAGGACCGGTCCACGCCGGGAAAACCCGTCGAGAATAACATCTTCGACCTGCTCGGGGCGGGTGGCCCGCATCCCGATCATTCCAAACGCCTCGGCCAGTTTGACAAAATCCGGAGATTGTCCGATGAAGGAAGAAGAATAGCGGCTCCCGTAGAAAAACTCCTGCCACTGTCGAACCATTCCCAGATATTGATTGTTGAGGATCACGATTTTTACCGGAAGGTCCAGAGAAACGACCGTGGCCATTTCCTGGATATTCATCAGAAAGCTGCCTTCTCCAGTAATTGCGATCACACGTTTTCCCGGATGGGCCTTTTGGGCACCGATCGCTGCCGGAAAGCCATATCCCATCGTCCCGAGGCCACCCGAGGTCAACCAGGTGTTGGGTTTGATAAATTTAAAGAATTGTGCGGTCCACATCTGATGTTGTCCGACGTCCGTTGAAACGATGCAGTCGCCCTGGGTGAACTGGTAGATCTTTTCGATAACATGTTGCGGTTTGATGACTTCCTTGTCGAGTGTGTAACAGAGAGGGTGTTCCTTTTCCCATTCCGAGATCTGTTCGATCCATGGCTGGTAATGGCGAAAAGCGTCCTCTCCTCCGGAGATTTCCCGAAGTTCTTCGATCAGATCTTTCAGGATGACGCGGGCATCTCCCACAATCGGAACATCCACGTGGAAATTTTTGCGGATGGAAGTCGGATCGATGTCGATATGGATGACTTTGGAATGTGGAGAGAATTCCGCGATCTTGCCGGTAACCCTATCATCGAAACGGACTCCGACGGCGATCAGGACATCCGCGTCATGAATTGCCATGTTCGCGGCATATGTCCCGTGCATTCCGAGCATTCCCAGAAACCGCGGATGATTTCCCGGAAGAGCGCCGAGACCCATGAGAGTGAGCGTTGTCGGAATGTTCGTCAGGGTAACCAGATCAAGAAGTTCCTTGTGGGCATCGGAAGAAATAATTCCCCCGCCAGCGTAAAGAACCGGTTTCCGGGATTTCAGAATCGTCTGGGCCGCTTTTCGAATTTGCCAGCGATTTCCCTGTATCGTTGGATTGTAGCTTCGAATAGACACGGTTTCCGGGTAAACGAAATCTCCTTTTTCGAGGATGATATCTTTTGGAAAATCGATCAGAACGGGACCGGGTCTTCCGGTTCTGGCAATGTAAAAAGCTTCCTTGATAATTCTCGGCAGGTCCGAGATCTTCCGGACCAGGAAATTGTGTTTTGTGCAGGAACGGCTCATACCGATAATGTCGGCTTCCTGGAAAGCATCGTTTCCGATCATCTTCGTGGGAACCTGGCCTGTAATGATCACCAGAGGGATGGAATCCATGTTGGCATCTGCGATTCCGGTCAGTGTGTTTGTCGCCCCGGGTCCGGAGGTAACGAGAACAACTCCGACCGTATTACTTGAACGGGCATACCCTTCTGCTGCGTGAACCGCACCCTGTTCGTGCCGTGTCAGGACAACCTGGAGGGAAGGATCCTTGTACAGGGCGTCGAAAACAGGAAGGACAACTCCCCCGGGATATCCGAAAATATGGGTTACTTTTTCCCTTTTCAGGGACTCAAGGAGCATTTCCGCTCCGCTCATTTTCATGGAACTCTCCTTCAGCGGATGAATATCCCGGGGCGGGGAGTGGATATATCCGGACTTCTCATGTTCTTTTTATCAGTCATCTTGTTATATGTCATAAAGATTCATTCTAGGACAGCCTTCGGGAGGGGTCAAGTCGACAACAACCTGTGCTCCGGGTCACTTGGTAAATGGAATCGCGCTGTTATTGTGTATTTTGTTTTTATTCTTTCTTTAAGGAATGAAGTAACAGTAAGAGACAGGCCGGTCTGTGGAAAAAAAATTGTTTATAATGATGGCAGAAGGATTTGTCAGGTTCGTCGGACAGTGAAAAACCCGGGATATTCCCGTTGGTTGAATTGTCTATTAACCTTCTGATACGATCGCCACCATCGAATTCGAGCGGTATTCACATTCCGTTCACTCCGCTTCCACAGGGCTTGTGGTCCTGTTCCCGAGTGTATCCAGATGATTCCCCATATCCTTAAGGAAAAACAGGATTTCCACAGGTGTTGAAAAAGTGTTGGGCCAAGATCGGGTGGAGGTACGGGCGCAAATATGAATCAGTCTCTTTGGAATCAGGTTCTGGAGAGATTCTGCGAGTTCGGTTCCGAACCGGGGGTACTTGAGCGGGACGGTATTCTGGACCTGCTCAAGGGGGCCGTCCTCGATGGAAGAAAGGACGGATATTCCTTGCTGGTGGGGAGCACTTTTATCCAGCGCCTCGTACAGAGCCGGTATTACAATGATCTGCTGACAGCCTTCCGGGAAGTAACACACGATCCGGAACTTTCCTTTGATGTTCTCGTACAGCCGGAAAATCTACCCCGCAAAAGAAGGAAAACCCGCCAGAATTCCGCACCGGAAGTGACGACCGGGTCCGGAAAATCGGTTCCTATTCCTTTGGGGGACGACCATGCCGTTTCCTGGAACCACAATCTGAACCTCCGCTACTGTTTCGACAATTATGTGGTCGGGGTGTGCAACCAGTTTGCACACGCGGCCGCTTTTGCGATCGCAAACAATCCTTCGAAAGCTTATAATCCCTTTTATGTCTTTGGTTCTGTTGGGTTGGGCAAGACCCACCTGGTGTCGGCCATCGGGAATTGCATGATCCATCTCTATCCTTCCCTCAAGGTGCTTTACATCACAACAGAATCCTTCCTGAACGAAATGGTCAGCGCCATCAAGTTCAACAAGATGAATGAATTTAGGGAAAGGTACCGGAAAATAGATGTCCTGATCATGGATGACGTACAGTTTTTGTCCGGAAAGGAACGGACGCAGGAGGAACTCTTCTATACGTTCAATGCCCTGTATGAGAACGGAAAGCAGATCATCCTCTCGAGCGACTGCATGCCGAACGACATCCCGACCCTGGAAGGCAGGCTCAAATCCCGTTTCGGGTGGGGATTGATCGCCGACATCCAGATTCCGGACTTCGAGACGAAGGTGGAAATTCTGAAAGGAAAGATGGCACAGGAAAAAGTGGATTTGCCGATGGATGTGGTTTATTTTCTGGCAAATTCCATCAAGTCCAACATCCGGGAACTTGAAGGGGCCATGATCCGTTTGGGAGCGTATGGAAACCTCATGGGAAAACCCATTACGATCGAGGTTGCCAGAAACCTGTTGTCGGACTTGATGCCTCTGTCGAGAGAGTCGATTTCGGTTGACCGCATTCTCCAGGAAGTCGCGGAATACTTTAAGGTTCTTCCGAAGGAAATCCGGTCGAAAAAACGGCATAAAACACTTGTGACAGCGAGACATGTGGCTGTTTATCTCATTCGCGAGCTGACGCAGAAGTCCTATCCGGAAATCGGTCGTGAGCTCGGGGGACGGGACCACTCGACAGCCATTTATTCTTTCAAGATGGTGGAGGAAAAACTGGAATCGGATCCGGCACTTTCCTCCGACCTTGTCTATCTCAAAAAAAAGCTCGAGCAGCAGGGCTAGGAAGGTAAGGAGGATATCATGGAGATCACTGTCGACCAGGAAGCTTTTCTGGACGGCCTGCAACGGGTTGCTCTGCTGGCCGAACGGAAAAATCTGGTTCAGATCGGTTCTTTTATTCTGATAGAGGCGTTCGATCAGAAAGCTGTCCTTTTTGCTACGGATAATCATACGGGAGGACGATTCGAAGTCCCGTGCGAAGTCCGGACGCCGGGAAAGACGACTGTTGCAGGAAAAAAGCTTCATCAGCTGTTTCGGGAACTTCCATCCGGAAAAGTGTCCCTTACCCGTCTTGAAAACGGCTCGACCAGAATCGAAAGAGAACGGCTTCTCTACGACCTGAAAGGAATCGATCCGGAAGAATATGTCGGTTTTCCCGAGATCAAGGCCGATTATTCCTTTCTGGTTTCCCTTGAGCAAATCGCAGGTCTTATTCGAAAAACGTTGCCGTTTGTTCTCGAAGACGATTCAAAACCCATGAACGGAGTTCTTTTTCACCGGGTCCGGGAGGGGTCCACGGTCCGACTGAATATTGTCGGGACGGACGGGCATCGTCTTCACCACGGAACGGTTCTTCTCGGAGAAGACGCCGGTTTCGATCTGGCCGGACAGACTGAAAGCCGCTTTATTCTTCGGAAAAGGACACTTCAGGATTTGTTGCACGTTCTCGACCTCGATCTCAAGAACGGCTCCATTTCGGTAGAGGTCGTGGTCAACCCCAAATACGCAACTTTCCGGTGGGGCGGCTTTTACTACTATACACGTCTTTTGGGAACGCCCTTCCCGAACTATCGGGATGCCTTTCCCTCCGAGTTCAATCTGGGCCTCGAATGTTCCCGTTCATTGCTCGAATCGTCCATCCGCCGCATGTCGCTTGTATCGGACAAAAAAGCGGAAATCATCTTTTCCTGGGACGCCCGTTCCCTGACCCTGTCGACCCGGAATGAAGAAATCGGGGAATCGACAGAAACCCTGCCGGTGTTTTTAAAAGGATCTCCGGGAAGCCTCGTATTCAACACGGACCAAATCCGGACTCTTTTGCAGGTTTGTCAGGGGGAAACGATGCGCATGGAAGCCGTGATGGATCCCGACCCGGCGAAGAGCTCCAGTATGCCTTCCATCTGGTCATGTGCCGAAGAGCCGGATTCACGATATGTTATTATGCCTCTCGAAGCGGTGGATTAGGGATCATCGGGAGGGGCACAAGAAACTTTCCGGATAGCAAGGACGGACGGAGGAGGAGTGGTGAGCTCAGGGGAACCTGTAGAAAATGAATACACCGCGGAGCATATCCGCGTATTGGAAGGGCTGGAAGCGGTCAGGGTCCGGCCGGGCATGTATATCGGCAGCACGGGAGTCGATGGGCTTCACCACCTGGTGTACGAGCTTGTGGACAACAGCGTGGACGAGGCGCTTGCAGGTCATTGCACGGACATTCACATCACTCTCCATTCCGACCGGTCCGTCACCGTCGCCGACAATGGCCGTGGCATACCTACCGGCATGCACGCCGAACAGAAACGGTCTGCGGCGGAGGTCGTTCTGACCGTTCTCCACGCCGGAGGAAAATTCAACAACAATCTGTACAAGGTGTCCGGAGGATTGCACGGCGTCGGTGTTTCTGTGGTCAACGCGCTGTCTGAAACCCTCTATCTGGAAATTCACCAGAACGGACTGGTCCATCGGCAAACCTATCATAAGGGAGCACCGGTGGCTCCGCTGGCGGTTTTTGGCGAAACCGCCCAGCGAGGGACCATCATCCGTTTCTGGCCGGATATGACCATTATGGAAACGGACCAGTTTTCTTTCGAAACACTCGCCCACCGCTTCCGAGAGATGGCCTTTCTGAATCCGGTTCTGACCATTCATTTTAAAGACGAGGAAACGCTCCGGGAAGAGACCTTCCATTTCGATGGGGGGGTTCAGTCTTTCGTTTCCTTTTTGAACGAAAACAAGAAGCCTCTTCACGATGTCCTGTTTTTCCGGAAAAATCTGGAGGACGGATCTCAGTTCGAAGTTGCCTTCCAGTACCAGGAGTCGACAGAAAACGAGACGGTTCTGGGTTTTGCCAACAATATTCACACCCGGGAAGGCGGCACGCATGTTCGGGGTTTCCGGACGGCGATCACGAAGACCATCAACCGCTTCATCCGTGAAAAACAGTTGAACAAGGGAGAAGAAGTCCGGGGAGAGGATGTCCGTGAAGGCCTGACGGGAGTCATCAGCGTCCGTATCCCGAGTCCCCAGTTCGAAGGACAGACGAAGGCCAAGCTGGGTTCGAGCTGGGTCTCCGGAGCGATGGAGTCCTTCCTGTCGGAAGCGCTTCAGGAAAAATTTGAGGAAGATCCCCAGACCGCCAAAAAGATTGCCGAGAAAGCGGTTCTGACAGCCCAGGCGCGTGAAGCGGCCCGCAAAGCCAAGGATCTGGCCAAGCGGAAGAATGTTCTCGAAGGATCAAACCTGCCGGGAAAACTCGCGGATTGCCAGGAATCCGACCCCGCCAAATGCGAACTGTACATCGTGGAAGGAGATTCCGCAGGAGGGTCGGCCAAGCAGGGTCGCGACAGGCGTTTTCAGGCCATTCTGCCTCTCAAAGGAAAGATCCTGAACGTCGAAAAATCCCGAGGGATCGAGAAATTCATCACAAACGACGAGGTACGGGCGCTGATCACCGCTGTTGGATGCGGTCTCGGGGATGAAGAGTTTTCGGAAAAAAAACTCCGTTATCACAAGATCATCATCATGACAGACGCGGACGTGGACGGAGCTCATATCCGGACACTTCTCCTGACCTTCTTTTTCCGGCACATGAATCCCCTGATCGACGGCCAGTTCGTCTATATCGCGCAGCCTCCTCTTTACAAGGTGTCCTACGGTCGGCAGGAGCGGTATCTCCTGAACGATGAAGCCCTTCAGGCGTATATTCTGGAGCTTGCCTGCGCTGACTGGATGTTTTACGACGAACCGGCGGGTCAGTGGCTATCCCGGGAAGGCTCCGTGGCGAAACTCCTGATACTCTCCCATTTTGAAGAACAGGTCCGGGCCCACGCACAGCGCTTCGGGAACGAGATGCTGATCCGGATGATCGGAATATTCCCGGAAACCGGAATCGATCTTTTGAAAAGCGAGGATTCCGCCCTGAGGCTTGTTTCTTTTCTCACGGAAGAATACGCCCGCTGGGCAGAAGGAGGGGTTCTCACAGGCCAGGTCGAACGCGATCCGTTGACTTCGGAAAGTCATCCGGATGAAGAGTGGTTTCGGATCCGATTTTACACGGAAAGCCTCGGATACGAATCCCGTCTCCTCCTGGACCACCATCTCCTGGCCCAGCTTCTTGCCGGAAAGAGATCTCTCAAGCTTCTCCGAACGTCGGGGCTTCTTTATCCCGAAGGATATCTTCTGAGAAGAGGCTCCGAAGGAGAGGAAGTCCGGTTCAGGAGTCCCCGGGAGCTTCTGTCTTTTCTGGAAAACCCCATCCGTCAGAAAATGTCCATCCAGCGGTACAAAGGACTCGGGGAAATGAACCCCGAGCAACTTTGGGAAACGACCATGGATCCGGCCCGCAGGACGCTTCTGAAAGTCTCCATTCCGGACTATGTCGAGGCCGACCGCGTCTTTACGACTTTGATGGGAGAGCACGTTGCTCCCCGCCGGGAGTTCATCGAAAAACATGCGCTCGACGTGGCCAATCTGGACATCTGAGCCCGACGAACGATACGCCGGTCCTAATGTGAGGTCTCTGTAAAAGGGAGGATGTTTTGCCGCTGATACCGTTCGAGACTGTGGTTTCCATCGATGACGAGATGAAGACCGCCTATCTCAATTACTCGATGAGCGTAATCGTCGGTCGCGCGCTTCCGGACGTCCGTGACGGACTGAAACCCGTCCAGAGACGCGTTCTTTTCGCGATGCAGGAAATGGGTGTTCGCTCGGGAGGTCCCTACCGCAAGTCCGCCCGTATTGTGGGAGACGTGATCGGTAAATATCATCCGCACGGTGATGTGGCGGTGTACGATACCGCCGTGCGTCTGGTGCAGCCTTTCACGCTCCGATACCCTCTGATTGACGGCCAGGGCAATTTCGGGTCGGTTGACGGGGACGCCCCCGCGGCCATGCGGTATACCGAAATACGCCTGGAATCGCTCTCGGAAGAAATGATGGCGGAGCTTGAAGAGGAAACCGTCGAGTTCGCCCCGAACTATGACGAATCTCTCCAGGAGCCCCGGGTTCTTCCGGCGCGCCTCCCGCTTCTTCTCCTGAACGGTTCGGCCGGTATCGCCGTCGGAATGGCGACGAACATCCCTCCCCACAATATCACCGAAATTATCGACGGACTCCTGGCGCTGATCGACAACCCCGATCTTTCCGTGGACGATCTTCTTTCCATCGTGCATGGTCCGGATTTTCCGACGGGCGGTCTCATCATGGGACGATCAGGGATCGAATCGGCTCTCCGGACCGGGAGAGGGTCGATCGTCATGCGCGGTGTCGCCGACATCGAAGAGAGCACGAGAGCGGACCGGATGGCGATCATCATCCGTGAAATTCCCTATCAGGTGAACAAGGCGAGACTGATCGAGCGCATTGCGGAACTCGTCCGGGAAGGAGCGTTGGACGGCATTGCCGACATCCGGGACGAATCCGACCGGGACGGGATGCGGGTCGTCATCGACCTGAAGCGGGATGCGAATCCCCCGGTCGTACTGAACAGGTTGTACGCCCAGACACCGCTCCAGACGTCTTTCGGTTACAACTTTGTCGCTCTGGTGAACCAGCGGCCGATGATTCTTTCTCTACGGGAAGCCCTGGTCCATTTTCTGTCGTTCCGTCAGGATGTCGTTACCCGGCGAACCCTTTTCCGGCTCCGCAAGGCCCGTGAACGATTCCATATTCTCGAAGGTCTCAAAAGGGCCATCGATCTGATGGATCAGATCATCGCGCTGATCCGTTCTTCCGCTTCTCCGGATGAAGCGCGTTCCGGGCTTATCGACCAGTTTGCCTTTTCGGAGATCCAGGCCCGGGCAATCCTGGAAATGCGTTTGCAACGTCTCACGGCTCTCGAACGGGACAAGATCGAAGCGGAACACGAAGTCGTCCGCGTACTGATTCAGGGGCTCGAGGAAATTCTGGGATCCCGGTCCCGGCTCATGGCCGTCATTCGCGAAGAGTTCACGACCCTCCGCGAAAATTATGGCGACGGGAGACGGACCCGGATCGTTCCGGAGGACGGAGAGATTTCGATCGAATCGATGATCCCCAACGATCCCTGTTACGTCACACTGACGTATCAGGGCTACATCAAGAGAGTGTCCCACGACGCTTATCCCACGCAGCGAAGAGGGGGCAAGGGCCGTAGCGGTGTGTCGCTCAAAGAGGACGACGCCGTGACCATCACCCTGACGCCGACGGCGCATGAAACGATCCTGTTCTTTACCGATATCGGAAAGGTCTATCGGGTCAAGGCTCATGAGATCCCCGAAGTCCAGCGGATCGCCCGAGGTAAGCCCATTCGTGGATTTCTTCCCCTGGCTCCGGAAGAAAAGGTGACGCGCATGCTGAACGTGTCTTCTTTCGAGGGAGAGAGGAGCCTCGTCTTCGTGACCGTCAACGGGGTCATCAAGCGGACCGCCCTCGATGCCTACTCGTCCATTCGCCAGTCGGGCATCATCGCCCTGACATTGCGTGAAGGAGACCGTCTCGCCCAGGTTCTCGTCGCCGATCCGGACAGCCATGTCCTGGTGGCGACCCGCCGGGGAATGGCCATATTGTTTCCCATCAACGAAGTGACCGAACAGGGCCGCACCGCCACCGGGGTTCGGGCGATTCGTCTCCGGGAAGATGACCGCGTAGCCGACGCGGAAATCGTGACGGAAACCGATCCTGTGGCCGTCGTCACGGAAAAGGGGTACGGAAAACGTCTGGATGTGGCGAAATTCCGCCATCAGCATCGGGGCGGAATGGGCCTCAAGATCTCCAGGGGTGCCGAAAAAATCGGGTCCGTCGTGTCCCTTGTCAAGGCCGGTGATGCGGAAGACCTCACGATCATTACCTCGAAAGGGGTGACGAACCGGGTTCCGGCCAACGAACTCCGAAAAATGGGGCGGGGAGCCCAGGGGGTGATCGTCATGCGGCTGGGAGACGAAGACACGATCGTTTCCGCCGTTGTCAGTCCTCCCAGGGAGGTCGAAGGTGAATCGGAGGGGACGTAGGGCCCTGACGGGAACCGTTCTGGTGCTAGCCCTCATCTCCGGTTGTCAGAAAAATCAGGCTCAGGAGCACTACAACCGGGCCGAGGAAGCGTTGATCCATATGGATCTTGCCGGGGCCCGGAAAGAGTTTCACGCGGCGATCGACGGTTCACCGAGCTCTCCGTTGGCAGGTCAGGCCTTTTACGAGTTGGGACGCATGGACGACCTCTACGGAAACGATCCCCAAAGAGCGTCCGGTCATTACATGAAATCCCTGGAGAACCTCAAGGACGGTTCTTTTCGACAGAGGGTGTCGATCGATCTCGCCTCCGATCTGGAACATTTGGGAAAACCCGACGAGGCTCTGGCCATTCTCCGGGGTCTGGACAGCTCCAATTTGATGTCCTCGTTCAAACCCCGGGTCTGGGACCTTTCCGCCCGTATCCTCGAACATGAGGGGCATTACAGCGAAGCACTGGGATATTATAAAAAGGTATCGGATCTGGACGGAGACAGCTTTCAGGGACAGAAAGCCCAGTTCAAGATCGGCCTTCTCGAAAACCTGGCGTCGGACCCCCATTCTGCCCAGCGGGATCTCGAACGTTTTGTCGACCGCTATCCGAACAGTCCCTTCGCACCGGTCGCGCGATTCAACCTGGCGCTGACATGGAACCGTCTGGGAGACCATCAGAAGGCCTTGTCGATTCTGGAGTCGATCAAGGGAAGCTATCCCAACCAGGGGGTCGTCCTGGAGCGCATATCGGAAATCCGGAAAGAAATTCGCTCCGCCGCGAAATCGGCGACTGGCAAAGGACCGTAGGACATGGTCGATCGGACATTTGTTGATCAATTGTTGACGAATCAGGGGCCGTTGCCGTGAAAATCACCGAAACGTTCCGGTCCATCCAGGGGGAATCCCTTTATTCGGGATGGCCCTGTTTTTTTATCCGGACGACCGGATGCCCCTTGCGTTGCCGATGGTGCGATACAGCCTACTCATTTTACGGGGGAGAAGACCGGGCGGTCGACGCTCTGGTCGAAGAAGCGGTTTCGTCCGGAACATTCCTTGTCGAGATCACCGGGGGAGAACCTTTTGTCCAGCCGGAGCTTCCGGAACTGGTCCAGAAACTACTTGATCGGGGAAAGACTGTTCTGATCGAAACATCCGGAGGATTCCCGGTTCCTGACGGACTGAACCGGGACTGCCGCCTGATCGTCGACCTGAAGCCTCCCGGATCAGGAATGGATGCGTGGATGAAGCCCGAACACTTCTCGGATCTCGGACAAAGAGACGAAATCAAGGCCGTTGTGGCCGACCGAGGGGATTTTGACTGGTCGGTCCAAAAACTGGAAGAGTGGGGGGTGTGGGGTCGAGTGCCGGTAACCTTCTCTCCGGTATACGGAGAATGCGATCCTCGCGATCTGGCGAGGTGGGTTCTGGATTCCGGTTTCCCGATCCGGGTTCAGGTCCAGCTGCACAAGATTCTTTTCGATCCCTTGTTGAAGGGGGTCTGATCATGCTTGTCAGGGATCCGGACAACATCGAGAAAAAGATCGGTGGAAAAGGTTCCGTCGTGCTGGTCAGCGGGGGGATGGACAGCGCCGTGACAGGGGCCATGGCCGTTCGGGAAAGCCCGAGGGTAGCCTTTCTCCATGTTCGTTACGGAGCGCGGGCGCAGGAAAGTGAAGAAAGGGCGTTTCGAAACCTCTCCCTCCATTGGGGCGTGGATCGGAAGCGGGTCGTCGACCTCACTTCTTTAGGCTCTCTGGGAGGGTCCGCCCTGACCGACCGGTCCATCGACGTTCCTCCGGCCAACCTGGATGCCGAAGGAATTCCCTCCACTTACGTTCCGTTCCGAAATGCCCATTTTCTGTCCATCGCGACCAGCTGGTGTGAAATTCTCAGGTTCGACCGGATCTGGATCGGGGCGGTGGAAGAAGACAGTTCGGGATATCCGGATTGCCGTCGCATATTTTACGACGCTTTCGAAGAAGCCATCCGTTTGGGAACACGTCCAGGAGCGAACATCCGGATCGTGACTCCTGTCATCCATCTGAACAAGGGGGAAATCGTCGCGGAAGGGATACGCCTCGGGGTTCCATTTGAGCACACCTGGTCCTGTTACAGGGAAGGAAACAGAGCGTGCGGGCGGTGTGACAGTTGCGCTCTTCGCCTGAGAGGCTTCTCTTTGGCTGGTGTTCGGGATCCCCTGGAATACGACCCATCCGGCAATCCCTAGGATCCACTTGCCGAACGGACCGTATCGGGAGGATACTGAAAAGTCGGGAATATTTTGTCCTTATAATCATTTGAACCGCCTGACGACCGTATTTGGGCGAGAAATGGAGTGTGGGTCAGAATGGATCGTGAAAAAATGGACAAGATCGAGATCGCGTCAAAAACCGGGGATCCGCTGACCTCCGTGGCGGATGGTCTGGTCGTGGGAGTCTGGGAGGACGGACGTATGGCCCAGGACTTCCGGAAACGTCTGGACGGAGCACTCGGGGGAGAGGTTTCCCGGATTCTGGAAAACGGGGAATTCAAAGGGACATCCAACGATGTTTTCTTCCTGCCGACCATGGGAAAGCTGCCGGTTCGGTACGTGATTCTGGCGGGTCTGGGTTCCCGGGAAAAAACCACTCCGGAACTGATCCGCAGAATTTCCGGGACCGTCGCCCGGGCCGCCCGTTCCCGGAATCTCGCGTCCCTGGCGTCGACTCTGGTTTCGAACCAGGACGGCGACGCGGAGAATCTGTCGGAAGCGATCGTCGAAGGAACCCTTCTCTCCCTGTACCGGTTCGACCAGTATAAAAGCACCGACAAGGACAAGAAGGAAAAAGGAAAAAAATCAGGCCCATCATCCAGGGATTTAGCAAGCCTTCAAATTTTTTCTTCCCGTGAGGCCGAAAAGAAGGTCCGGAAAGGGATCGAATGGGCGCATGCCATCGTGCGCGGCACTTATCTTGCCCGCGATCTCGGCAACCATCCCGCCAACGTCGCCACGCCGTCCATGATTGCCCGGACGGCTTCTGTCGAATGTGAAAAACGCGGGATCCGTTTCGTCAGCTACGACCGGGAGAAGCTGGAAGAAATGGGACTCGGGGCTCTGGTCGGGGTTGCGAAGGGTTCCATGGAACCGGCGAGACTGATCCAGCTGGAATATCGCCCTTCGAAAGCGGCGAACGTCCGGCCCGTCCTACTTGTCGGGAAAACCCTGACGTTCGACAGCGGAGGGATTTCTCTCAAGCCCGCCGAAAAGATGGAGACCATGAAAGGGGATATGTCCGGAGGGGCGGCCGTTCTGGGAACCATGACGGCCATCGCGGATCTTGGTATCCCGCTGTGGGTGGTCGGGCTGATGCCGGCTACCGAAAACATGCCGTCCGGAACGGCGAACAAGCCGGGTGACGTTTTGCGTGCGTTCAATGGAAAAACGATCGAGGTGATCAACACCGATGCCGAAGGTCGCCTGATTCTGGCGGACGCCTTGTCCTGGGGGGTCAAAAAGTTCGATCCGGCTCTCGTCATTGATCTTGCGACATTAACCGGTGCGGTGACAGTGGCTCTTGGAGCCCATGCCATCGGTGTCCTGGGAAATGATCAGAAACGCATGACGGAAGTTCTGGAGACCGGGGAAAAAGTCGGAGAACGAGGCTGGCAGCTCCCCTTATTTGAGGAATACTTCGAACAGATCAAGAGTCCGATTGCCGACGTCCAGAATGTGGGCGGCCGCGGTGCCGGCACGATTACGGCCGCAGCGTTTCTCTCCCACTTCGTCGAGGGAAAACCCTGGGTGCATCTGGATATCGCGGGAACCGCCTGGGTCGAATCGGACGAGCCTTACAAGCCAAAAGGAAACGTGGGCATCGGTATTCGCCTGCTGACGCATTATCTCGGGACGCTGGCCGAAGACAAGGATCTCAGGAAACCCGAAAAGAGGGATTCCCGAAAAAAGTAGACGATCCCGAAGAGGCTTGCACCCCGGGCATGGATGTCTGGTATAATGAAAGGGTCCGGGATGGCCGGCAAGGATCAGTCTGAGCCCCGTGAAAGGGCGACTGCGACAAATCGGAAGGCTTTTCACCAGTATGAAGTGCTGGAACGATTTGAGGCGGGAATCGCTCTTTTCGGGACGGAAGTCAAGGCTTTGAGGGACGGACGGGTGAATCTCGGGGATGCCTTCGTCCGGATCGAAAACGAAGAGGCTTGGCTTTGGCAGCTTCACATCGGTCCTTACCGCGCGGCGTTCCGGGACAACCACGAGCCCATGAGGAAAAGGAGACTCCTCTTGCACAAGAAGGAGATTCTCCGGATCATGGGTCTCGTCCGTCAGAAAGGGTTGACGGTCGTTCCCCTGAGGATTTATTCCGGACATCGGGGCATGTACAAAGTCGAAATCGCCCTGGTTCGCGGAAAGACACAGGGAGACAAGAGGGAAGCCATTCGGGAACGGGAGGCTAACCGCGAAATCCAGCGGGTCTTTCGTTCCCGGCAGAAAGTTGGCCGTTAAGGGCGGCCAGCCGAGATCTCCATATCACCGAAACGTTCGATTTTCATGGGGGCGATCGGGTTCGACGGGGATGAGAAAGCAAGGACAGCATGCCGAGGTCCCAGGTCCTCGTAAAACCTTTGGGAAAAAGACAACTGCCAACGAAGAGCTGGCTCTCGCTGCTTAATCTAAACAATTAAGTGAGCGCGCCTGTCGGATTTTGCGCCTGCCCGGATCCGAAGGCGTGGAGAAGGCAGGATCGCCGAAGGAACATGTCTGGGTTCCTGAAGCTAAACCCTTACAGACTCGCTGGTGACAGGTATGCCTCTCTTTCCTGTCATTGGTCAGACTTAAACAGAGGCTAAGCATGTAGCGGTTCTTGGCGGACTGTTTCCGGACGCGGGTTCAATTCCCGCCGCCTCCACCATTTGATGATTCTGTACCATCCGAGAAAGTCCAGTAAGTGAATCAAGCCCGCGTAAAACCGGGCTTTTTTCATGTCTTCTCTTCCCATGTCATCACGAGATGAATTATCGAGCCGGGGGCATGTCAAAAATACGATCCTGGAAAAGAGGCGGGTATTATCGACAGGACCTGTGACGTTCCATTCCTCGCATCGGTCTTCTCCATAGTATCTTTCCCCTTATCCTTCGAGGGTCCGTTGGAGAGATTTTTTCGATCTGAGAAGAAGTGTTGTGTCGTCTTCCTGAATCCTGTATTTTCGAGGGCATCTGTTCATCGCCATCTGATGAAGATGGACCTTCAACCGGAGACCGGAAATGACCCCACCCAGGAAATCCAAGAAGGAGATCGAAACCTATATCCACCCGGAAGCCCAACGCCCGAACAACCCTCCAGTGGGACTCGTTACCCCGGGAACCGACAAAGACTCAGCTAAAAAGACCTACTCCTATGATCCCCACTTGGAGCCTTCTCTTCAGTGGGGAGGAAAGACCGAACATCTTTCCTTCGAGGTCCCCACTGTTTCCCTTCATGTTCATGAACGCATTGATCCCCGAAGTATCATCCAGGTAGTCACTAAAAGAGAAACCAAACCGGGAATTCTTTTCAAATCTTTCTTCGACGCTCCGAATGAAAATCCTCCCCTCAGAGAAGCGGTTGAGTTCTATAAACATCCTCATGGTTGGTCTAATCGTTTGATTGCCGGAGATTCTCTTCTCGTCATGAAAGATCGGA
>JAKAYA010000049.1 GCA_021826965.1 Nitrospirota bacterium | reverse complement strand
TGACCGGGTTCGGCTTTACGATATCCCTGAACGGAATTGCGGCTCTCGCTCCGATCATCAACCCGATCATGCCGCTTCCGGTTCCCTGAGATACGGGCAAAGAAACAGAGAAAAAGACGCTACACTCCGACAAGCTCCTCCAGAGCCGTCGTCAATGCCAGTCTGTGCATCCGGATTCGTTCGTCCAAAGGAGCCATGGTGGGTGTTTCCAGCGTGATGGTTCGGGGAGTGCCGTGCCGGAACATGTAGATGGCCATGGGCCAGCCGTGGCGCCGGAAATGAGACCTTTTCCGCCCTTGTCCCGGATGGATGATCCCGTTTCGGGCAGGCATTCCTTCGATCACGGGATCCTTGAGGATTGTCAGTTTTTCCGATTCGAGCCGTGAGATGATGGAAGGGGCGAACGGGTTTCTTTTTTCCGGGAAATGTTCGTACAGGTAAAACCCGCGAGCGTCGATGTCCTCGTGAAATTCGACGGAAAGGTCGTACCTTCTGTTCCGGAGATCGTCCATCAGCAGGCGTATTTCCAAAGCCGGATGTCCCTTGGCAAATTCCCTGTTCAGGTCGATTTTTTCTGCATTTTCCCGGGTCATTTTTTCGAATCCGGACGGGTTGATCAAGGGGAAGAGGTCCAGATTGATTCCCTGGAAAAGGGAGGAAATCGGAGATTCGTTCCAGGAGAGAAGGAGGGAGAGGACCGAATGGGGACCAGCCGGTTCGTCGCCGTGTATCCCAGCCGACAGCAGGACCCGGGGGTTTTCTGGTCGGGACCGGAACAGGATCTTGATGATCGGGACATCCTTTCCGAGACATTGAACATACCCCATTGTCCGGATTTTTTGCGCTCCCGCCTTTTCTGCAGCAGCGATGACCTGGTTTAAGAGAGTGTCCGGATTCTGTATTTGTTCCATGTTTTGTTGTGTCCTCCGTTGGGGGTCGTGATGCTCCGGCTTTTCCGGGATGACAGAATCGAGTCCGGCTTTCAGTTTTGTGACCGGTCCCCCCATTTCAATTTATCCCTCAAGACTTCAAAATAATTTCTGTCCGGAGACACGATCAGGGTTGTCATGGCCGGAGACCGGGTGATCTCGATCAGGTCTCCCGCGATCAATGGGTGATCGACCTGTCCATCAAAAGTGACGATGACCGAATCCCCTTTCTTGATGAGGATTTCCAGCCGGATCTTGTCCGGCAGCAGGAGAGGCCGATGGGTCAATGTGTGCGGGCAGATCGGTGTCATGATGATTCCGTCCATTTCCGGGTAGACGATGGGGCCTCCGGCCGAAAGGTTGTAAGCGGTTGATCCGGTCGGTGTCGAAAAGATGACTCCGTCGCCTTTCAGCGACGTGACAAAAAGGGAGTCCATATAGATGTCGAATTCCACCAGACGAGCCTTTGAGCCCTGATTGATGACGACGTCGTTCAGAACATGGGATTCGCTGATGGACTGCCCGTGGCGGATGATTCGGGTCATCAGCATCAAACGTTCTTCCGTTGTGTAATGGCCATCCAGAATCTTTGTCAGGACATCGAAAACCTCGGATGTCTGGACTTCTGTCAGAAATCCCAGATTCCCGAGGTTGATTCCGAGAATGGGGGGAGGAGAACTGGATTTTGGCTGATCGAGCTGATGTTCGGCGACGACCCTGGCCGCAGCCAGGAGTGTGCCGTCTCCTCCAAGCACGAGAACGAGATCGGACAGTCGAACGATTTCTTCCTTGGACCATCCGGGTGTGGACGGGAGCGTTTTGGAACCTTCGATATCGAGGTAAACGGAGATCCCCTGTTTTTGCAACCAGGGGATCAAGGATTCCAGGATATGGCGGATCTCATCGGACCTGTGAGGTTTTGTAAAGATGCCGACGGATCCGACAGGGTGTCGGGAGATGTTTTTTGTCATGAAAAATCCGTTTTGAGAGGTGGCAGACCGAAATGCTCCGGTTCGCCGGCCCGCTGGAATTGCCGAATCCTCGATAGCCCTCGATTCTACACACTATAGTACGAAACCGACCCGGAATTGAAGTCGCGGAAAGATGAGATGAAAGTGGATTCGTGCAAGATTGCGGAAAGGGGATGCGATGGATATGAGGAGAGGGAGCCTGAAGTGTTCCGTGGTTTTGTGTGCCAGCTTTCCTGAAAACTGGCGGGAACAGTCGTTGGCGAAAAACACGTTTCAAAAGAGAAACACGGCTTGACATCCTTCAACAGCCATGCTATAAACGCCGAACCTAAACGTTCCAACTTCACTATCCGTACCTGCTGTTCATGAGAATTCTCCCCATGTATATGTTGGACTGGGTTCTCTATGGGGGGTTCCCTACCCGAATCGGGTTCAACCAATTTGGTGTTTCCTTTTGAACCGAATCGCCGTTAAATGACGGAGACGGAGGGTAGCAGAATGAAGGGGAAATATAAGCTCCACATTCCAGAATACCAATATTATGCCGATCAGGTTGCCTGCCGGAAGGGCTGCCCCGTAGGAACGGATGCGGGCGGATACGTTCAGGCAATCCGGAGCGGTCTCTATGAAAAAGCCTACGCCATCGCGAGGGGGCCGAATCCTTTCGCTTCCGTGTGCGGGTGGGTGTGCAACGCTCCCTGTGAGGCTTCCTGTACGCGCGGTAATATCGATACTCCCGTCACGATTCGAGCCCTCAAAAGATTCGTTACCGAAAAATTCGGGGTGGAAGCCGTCATGGATCCCGCTTCGACACTGCGTTATTCGACCGCGCCAGGTGTTCCCTATGGACGGGCAACCGGAGAAAAGGTCGCAATTGTCGGAGGCGGCCCGGCAGGATTGACGGCAGCCCATGACCTTGCGCGTCTCGGTTACCGGATCACGATGTTCGAGTCTAACAAGAGGCTCGGCGGGCTCTTTTATCTGGTTCCGGAGTATCGTTTGCCGAGGCCGTTGATCCAGGCTGAAGTGGATGCGATCGCCAGTATGGGGTTCGATATCCGGCTGGGAACGAAGGTCGGGAAAGATGTTTCCTTCAAGGAGATCCAGGAGGAATTCAAGTCGGTTGTTGTCGCCGTCGGAGCTTGGGGAAGTCGTCCGGTTCCCTTTGAGGGAAAGGAGCTGGAAAACGTCTATTCGGCTCTTCCGTTCCTCCAGTCCGTCTATCTTGACCATTCTCCTGTTCATGTTGGTCGTCGCGTGGCGGTCGTCGGAGCCGGAAACGTTGCGATGGATGTTTGTCGGACGGCTGTTCGTCTGCCGGGTGTCGAGAATGTCAGCGTGGTTGCCCTGGAAGACTGGAACGAGATGCCGGCCGATGACATGGAAATTGAAGATGCCGTAGCCGAAGGCGTGCAGTTTCTGGTTCGGAAGGGAACCCGCAGGGTGATCGGAGACGGGAAGGTCCAGGGAATCGAAGTCGTCAAGGTCCTTTCGGTGTTTGATGATCAGGGTCGTTTTTCGCCGGAGTACGATGAGTCGGAAAAAAATGTCATCCCGTTTGACTCTGTGATTTTTGCTATCGGCCAGACGATCGATTCGTCTTTCATTCCGCCTGAGCATGATTCGGTCATTGGCAGAAACGGAGTCATCCGGGCCAATATCCATTCGATGGAAACTGGGATTCCGGGTGTTTTTGCCGCAGGCGATGTTGTGACAGGACCCCGTATCTTTATCGATGCCATAGCAGGCGGGCAGAAAGCTGCAGCTTCCGTCCACCGGTATCTGACCGGAAAATCGGAGGATCTCAAGGTTTATGCGGTTTCGACGCCTGTCGATCATCGGGGGAACCCGACGCCAATCTGGCCCGTCGATTTTAATGTGGACGGGTATTACGGAATTGCCCGAGCCAATCCGTCCCTTTTGACACCGGAATTCCGGAAAACGAATTTCGAGCTTGCGGAGCTTTCTTTCAGCGAAGAAGAAGCCCGGGAGCAGGCATCTCGGTGCCTCACCTGTCATGTGAATCCGATCTTCGAAGGTGAAAAGTGCATCATGTGCGGGGGATGCGTCGATGTTTGCCCGGAATATGCATTGAAGATGATTCCCTTGTCCGATGTGGATCTCGATCAGGAGTCCACGGCCAAGGTTGTGGAAAGCTTCCTTGGGGTCGAATTGTCGAAAAGGGAAGAGGTCGGAGTTGACCAGAATCTTGACCATTCGACGGCCATGATTTGGGAAGGATCGCGATGTATCCGGTGCGGACTGTGTGCCAAGAGATGTCCGACCGGAGCGATCTCGATGGAGTTTTTGGAAATCAAGCAGGAGGTCGCCTTGCCATGAGCACAGCTATGAGCGGAACGGGAAATCAGGATTCCCTGAAAGATGCGGCTACCCCATCCGATCTGGGTCGCAGGAAGTTTATGCTGGCTGCCGGCTGGGGAGTCGTCGGGGTTACGCTGGCGGGTTCGACCTATGCGGCTTACAAGTTCATGTTTCCTCCCATCCTTTATGAGCCCCCGACGGTGTTCAAGATCGGGCATGTAACGGAATACGGGCTGGGTGTCGATGAACGCTGGAAGCTGAAAGGGAGATTCTGGGTCGTCCGCAATATGCGCGGTATCTATAACATGATTTCGATCTGTCGCCATCTGGGATGTACCCCCAACTGGTTTCCGGATCAGAAGCGGTTTCGTTGCCCTTGTCATGGTTCCATCTATGACGTTCATGGGAACGTTCGCGGCGGTCCGGCTCCGAGAACCCTTTGGAGAGGACAGATCACAAAGGACCCGGTTGATGGAGCGGTCGTGGTCAATACCGTTGTCCGTCTGGATCCGAATCCATCACAAACACCTCAGGGTCTCTGGGTCAAGGAAAAAGTCAAGGAAATCAAGCCGTTTTGGCTCGAGCATTCCCCCCCGCCCGGGGCTTCCTGTTCGTCCAATCGTCTGCTTTGTTAATCGCGGGCCCGGAAGATGGAGGAAGATCTTCCGGGCTTTTTTGACAGATTGTGCTTTGTATCAACAGTTGAACTCCTTATAACGAAATTATGACGTAGAGGATTAACGGTTCATAAGACCGGCGGGCTTGCTTTATGGCATGCCGAAAGACAATGATTCTCAAACTTGAAAGGAACACGGATGCTTGAGAACTTGAAGGAGAAACTTACCAAGTCACAAGTCTTTCGATCGATTTTTCGGCACGGTTTTCCGGACAACGACATGAACCGGGCCTATGTTGTTTTCAGCAATGTGTTCTTGCATGTCCATCCGGTCAAGGTGAGACGAAGCGCCTTGCGGATGCGCTATACGTTCTGTCTGGGAGGCATCACGCTCTTCCTTTTCATCATGCTGTCCGTCACTGGAATCTGGCTGATGTTCTATTACACTCCTTATACCGGTCTTGCCTACAATAATATTCAGGATCTTCAGTTCGTTATATTTGGTGGAAACCTCATGCGCGACCTTCACCGGTTCGCCGCTCACGGCATGGTGCTGTTTGTCTGGTTGCACATGACAAGAGTGTTTCTGACCGGAGCCTACAAGGCTCCGCGCGAATTCAACTGGGTGGTGGGCGTCCTTCTGCTGGTGATGACACTGATTCTGAGCTGGACGGGCTATCTGCTTCCCTGGGATCAGCTGGCTTATTGGGCTGTGACCGTCGGAACGAAAATGGCCTCCTATACTCCTTTTATCGGTCAGAACGGTCCCTGGGGTGCCCAGTTGGGATTCCTGCCGACCAACGACATCATGTTCATGCTGATTGGCGGTACCGTGGTCGGTCAGAATGCCCTGATTCGCTTTTATGTGCTTCATTGTGTCGTTCTTCCCCTGTTTGTGACGATCGCTCTGGCCGTGCACTTCTGGCGTATCCGGAAAGATGGATTCTCCGGCCCATTGTAAAGGCAGTCCTTAGGCATCATTCTTGAGAACTCGGGATCTGAGAGGGGATATCTGATGGAGAACAAGGTTACGAGAGAAATTTTCCCGCGCGATGCGAGGAAAAGCTATGGTTTAGTGGAGTTAATGAAGGGATCGAATCCCATCGTCAAGAAGGAGCCGGAAGATACGGTCTATACGTGGCCCAATCTCATCATGATCGAATTGATCTGCGCATTGCTGGTCACCGCCGGTCTGATCATTCTGGTCCAGTTTGTCCATGCGCCCTTGCGGTCGTTGGCGGATCCATCGACGACTCCCAATCCGATGCGCGCTCCCTGGTATTTTCTGGGGTTGCAGGAACTCCTGGTCTACTTTGACCCCTGGTATGCCGGAGTGGTTTTACCCGGGATGATTATTGTCGGGTTGATGACCTTTCCTTATGTCGATACGAATCCGAAAGGGGTGGGATACTACACCTTCTCGGAACGAAAGTTTGCCATCTTTAATTATTCCTTCGGATTTGCCCTCTGGTGGGTCACCATCGTCATCGGGACATACCTGAGAGGACTGGATTGGCAATGGTACTGGCCGTGGAGCGATCATCTCGTCCATATGAATCCGGCCTTGGTGACTCTCGTACCGCTCCATATCGTTTTTGTGAACCTGTTGCATGTCTCGAAAGATGTGGGGAAGGCTCTGTGCGATCTCCTCTTCTTTGCCTATTTCGCGGTCGGCATGGCAATTCCCTATTTTCTGATGCGCAAGTTCTATGACGCAATGGGCGGAGCCCGTTATGTCGTCTTTATGATCTTCTTCCTGTCGATGATGGGGGTCGGTCTCAAGATTGTTCTCAGACTCCTCTTTAACATCAAATATATCGTTGTCACGCCATGGATCAACGTCTGAAGTCAATTGGCCCTGTCCCCTGAATCGGGATTCGAGGACGATGGTTTCCCGGCAGGGAACGTTACTCACTTTCAAGTCCGCTTTGTAAGGAGAGTTTATGAGTTCATTTCACAATCTCTTGAATGAACCCTGGGTCGAGCAATATTTCGGATTCCCTTACCGGATCGGAATCTCCTTGACCCTGGTGATCGGGACGGCATTTTTCTACTATTTGTTGATCTGGTTCCAGAAATGGCAGGAACGCTCCTTTTACCCTGAAGGGCATCCGCTTCGCAAGGATCCCGATGCAATGAACGAAAGGGGTCGGCGGGCATGAAAACAAAAATATATATACTTTTTTTTCTCTCCACACTTCTTGTTGGTGGCTCCATTGCTTACAATATGTATAAAGACTCCCATACCTCCTGGATGGTCTATCAGCGGGAATACTATCGGCTTTTGGCCGACAAGACGCACAAGCCTGCACTCGCCAATTCTCCTTTGCAGGTTGTTCAGACATGGAATGTTATCCTGAATCGGGCGGATCGGTGTCAGACATGCCATATGGGTATCAATATTCCAATTTTCAAGGATGCGCCTGAACCCTTTACGGCGCATCCGGATTTATCCGGATTCATGCACAAGCATCCGTTCGGCAAATTCGGGTGCACCGTCTGTCATGACGGGAACGGTCTTGCCACCACCGTCTCCCAGGCACACGGTTTCAATGTGACCCTGGATTATCAACCGAAGTTCGGTCCATTTGCGGAAGCCAGCTGCACGAAATGCCACACGGATCTTTATAACGCTGGAGTCAATCCACCCATGACTCCCTACCTGAACCTGGCGAAGAAGACGATCAACCAGAAAGGCTGCGGATCCTGTCACTCGATGGTCCAGTTCAACCTGCACGGAGTTCTGGCTCCCGATCTGTCAGGTTTTGGTTCCAGAACCGAACTCGGATTCTACAATGTTCATCTGTTTGAATACGTGAACGGGATTCATTCGGAGCGGGAATGGGAATGGGAGCATTTCAAGAATCCCAGAAGAATTTCTCCCGGAGTTCCGGCGTTCAAGGTGCCTCCGACCATCATGCCGAACTTCCATCTCACAGACGAACAGACGACTGCTTTGACCACCTGGGTTCTCGGCCTTGTCGATCCGGCTGTGATTACGATCCCGCAGAGCTATCTGCCGGTCGAAAGGTCCCAGGGAAGACCGGTTCCGATTCCGGTGACCAAGGGGAATATTGGAGCCATTCCGGATTCTGCTTTCAAGAAAGTCACCTTCAAACAGTAGTATGAACGTCACTTATTTCTAAAAAGGAGCCTTCGGGCTCCTTTTTTGTTTTTCTTTATCCCGCCACGCTCTTCCGGGTAAAAAGCATGATCGAAATTGAAAGACTGAAAAAAATATTCAATGTTTCGGGAATCCCGAGGATTGCCGTCAACACGATTGATCTCTCTGTCCGTCGCGGGGAATTCTTTGCATTGCTCGGACCGAACGGAGCCGGAAAAACAACCACAATTTCGATTCTTTCGACGATTTTGAAACCGACTGAAGGTCGGGTCTTTGTTGATGGACATGACGTTCTCCAATCGCCACATCTCGTCCGTCAGAATATTGGAATCATTTTTCAGGATCCCAGCCTGGACGATCGATTGTCCGCTTCCGAAAATATGGATTTTCACGGAAGACTCTATGGGCTATCCCGTCCGGATCGGTTGAAGCAATCGGAAGCATTACTGAAGATGGTGGATTTGTGGGATCGCAAGCACGATCTTGTCCGGACATTTTCGGGAGGCATGCGGCGTCGTCTTGAAATTGCACGTGGCCTGATGCACCATCCAAAGCTTCTGATTCTTGACGAACCGACGATCGGGCTTGATCCGAAAACGCGAAGAACGATATGGGAATACGTTCATCTTTCCCGGAAGCAATGGGGAATGACAGTCTTTTTGACGACACACTACCTTGAGGAAGCCGATTCGGCTGACAGAGTTGGTGTGATGGACGAAGGTATTCTGGTTGCGGTGGATACTCCCGATCGATTGAAAAAGATGGTGGGTCCGGAAATCGTTGTTCTTGGGACGGACATTCAAAGCATGGAGCCTGTCCGCAATTTTCTTGAGAATCAAATCGGAATTCTCGAAATCCATCTTGGCTCGGAGGGTGAAATTTCTTTTCCATTGCCACACGGTGAATACAATGCTATCAATATCGTCCGGAAACTCCCGGGCAATATTCGCTCGATGACAATCCGTAAGCCGGATCTCGATGATGTCTTCATCCAGATGACGGGAAAAAATATGTCTTTGAACCAGGAAAATGCATCACCGTTTCATCGGGTGTACAGAGGAAAACTATGACGGTCGATATCTTGAAAGAGGAGGAAAAGGCCATCGATATTCCGGCTCCTCTGATTCGGGACGCCCGGGCGATCTATACTTTATGGCTTCGGGATGTCATCCGCCTCTGGCGGGACAAGGTTCGACTCGTCGGCTCTCTTATCCAGCCCCTGTTGTTCCTGTTCATTCTGGGTGGAGGGCTCCGGGGACGACTGCCGAACGGGTTGGCAGGCACATCAAACTATCAGCAGTTCATCTTCCCGGGAATCCTTGTGATGAGTATCCTTTTCACCGCATCGTTCGCCGGCATTGCTGTTGTCTGGGACAGGGAAGTCGGCTTTCTGAAGGAAGTTCTGGTGGCGCCTGTGTCCCGAACAGCTGTGGTCTTCGGAAAGGTCCTTGGAGGCAGCACCAACAGTCTGTTACAGGCGCTTCTCCTGTTCGGACTGTTTCCGTATTTCAAGATCCATATGACCCTTCTCCTCTTCTTCGAATCTGTCCTGACCATGTTTGCGATAGGGTTGGCCCAGACGGCGATGGGGATTGCATTGTCCGCCCGGATGTCATCCAGTCAGGGATTTATGGTCCTTTTGAACTTTATTATCCTCCCGTTGTATTTTCTGTCGGGAGCCATGTTTCCCCTGAAGGGATTGCCGGGCTGGCTTTCGATTGCCGTCAGGGTCGATCCGGTGACGTACGGCGTAGACCTGTTGCGAGGAATTCTCCTGGGTGCGCATCACTTTGCTTTTTCGGTCGATATGCTGGCGCTCGGGTCCTTCGGGGCGGGCATGGTCGTTTTGGCTGCGAAACTCTTCAATATGGAAAGTCCGGGCCTTTAGCGATCCGGTTCGCTCGATCGGGAAGGACGGGGAGGGGAATCTAAGAGAGGATCGGGGGAGTTATGGCAGGGGAATCTTCGTTCGATGTCGTATCCAATGTGGATATGCAGGAAGCCAGAAATGCAGTGGATCAGGCAAACAAGGAAATTCAGAACCGATTTGACCTGAAAGCCACGGGGGCGCAGATCGAATGGGACAAGGAAGAGCTTGTGTTAACCGCACCGGATGCCCATAAGCTCGCCGCTGTTAACGAGATTCTCGATTCCAAGTGCGTGCGCAGAGGAATTTCGCTCAAGAATCTCGATCGTCAAAAAGTCGAGGAATCTCTGGGAGGAAAAGTCCGCCAGCGCATTCGCCTGAAACAGGGGTTATCTTCGGAAGCAGCCAAGGAGATCGTCAAGGAAATCAAGGCGACAAAGCTGAAGGTCCAGAGCCAGATCCAGGGGGATACCGTTCGAGTTGCGGGAAAGTCAAAGGACGATCTCCAGGCCACCATCTCGATGTTGAAATCCAGGGATTTTGGCTACGATCTTCAGTTCGTCAATTTCCGGTCCTGACCGTCAGGAGGAAAAGCCAAAACAGGTCGCATTGCACCAGGATATGAGGAGAAGATTTCTGATGAGAATCATGGGGGGCAGGATGACCGGGGGTCTGCTTGTCGTTTTGATGGCACTGACGCTGACTTCCTGCATCAGCATCAACCTTTTTCCAGCGGAAAAGGGACTGCAGGAGAAGATTTTGTCTGGAGTGGGGGCCAGGGACAAACTTCTTCTTGTCCCCATCAACGGATTTATCGGCGACCAGACAAGTCGGGGACTTCCTTTTCTGGGGGGAAAAGACGACACGGTAACCCGGATCCGGGCGACGCTCCGGAAGGCGGCGGAAGATCCGAAAGTTC
>JAKAYA010000048.1 GCA_021826965.1 Nitrospirota bacterium | reverse complement strand
ATCCGGAGTCGTTCAGGGGATCTCCCACAGAGACTGCCGACTCCTCCAGCGGGCCGACGGATACGGATATTCACTCGAACAGAAAGGAGCGGGCGCATTCCTCCCCGGCGTAAACGCCGAGGTTTCCGATGCGCGCCAAGGATGAAGTCCCAACCGGTTTCTGTCAGGGCCTTATCTGGGGATTCTGAAGGAAGCGGCACTTCAGGCAGTGGTCTGAATACGTTTCCTCCCGGGGGATCTCCGGCCGACGCACAAGCGATTCTGGACTCACTGGAAGAAGGTGTGGTCGCGATCGGGCTCGACAAGAAAGTTCTCTACATGAATCGGGCTGCCCGGGAAATTCTGAAGAATCGGGGTGATAGCCCTGCACCTTCCGATTGCCGGAAGGTCGTGAATTCTTCGGAATGCCAGGCGCGGTGCGTTCTTGCCAAGACGGTGGAAACGGGCGAGCCCATCCGCAATATGGAGATTTCCCTTGTGGACGCTCTGGGCCGACGAAGGGTTCTCCGTCTCAATACAGCCCTTATCAGGGATTCTTCCGGGAAAGTTTTTGGCGGCGTGGAGATTTTTCACGATATTTCGCAGATTGTCGCTTTGAAGGAAGAACTGAAGGGGCGATATTCTTTCGGACGGATCATCGGCAGAAGCGAAAAGATGCAGGAAATATTCGATCTGTTGCCGGTCATCGCTCAAAGCAAGTCGACCGTACTGATCGAGGGGGAGAGCGGTACGGGGAAGGAACTGGTTGCGCATGCCCTGCACGAAAACAGTTCCCGGAAAGAGGGGCCCTTCGTCAAACTCAATTGCGCGGCTTTGTCGGAGGGGGTTCTTGAGTCTGAGCTGTTTGGCCATGTGAAAGGTGCTTTTACCGGGGCCGTTCAAAGTCGGGCCGGTCGTTTCGAGATGGCTTCCGGGGGGACTCTGTTTCTGGACGAGATCGGAGAAATATCTCCGAACATGCAGGTCAAACTCCTGCGTGTCCTTCAGGAGGAGGAGTTCGAGAGGGTGGGGGGAACCAAGACGGTCAAGGTGGATGTCCGGGTGATCGCCGCTACCAATCGGGATCTCAAGCAGGCCATGGAAACCGGAGATTTCCGCAAGGATCTTTATTATCGCCTGAGGGTGATTCCGGTGATTCTCCCGCCTCTGCGAGAGCGGCAGGGGGATCTGCCTCTCCTGATTCAGTCGTTCATTGACCGCTATAATGCCGAACTGGGCAAGAACATTCAGGGTTTGACTTCCGAAGCGATGAAAGTTCTTTTCAACTATTACTACCCCGGGAATATCCGGGAACTCCAGAACATCATCGAGCATGCGGCTCTCCTGTGCAACGACACCCGGATCGATCTTCGGCATTTACCGGGAGACCTGTTTCCGGCTCAATCACAATCCTCTTTTCTGGAACTGGCAATGATGGAAGAAAATCCTGTCCGTTATGTCGAGGAAGAATTGATCAGACTGGCCATGGCCGAAACCGGAGGCAATGTTTCGGAGGTGGCGAGAAGACTGTCCATGGGGCGTTCAACTCTCTGGAGGAGACTCAAGGAAATGAAAATGGCATGATAAACGTTTGCACTCGTGCCGACTTTCGCGAAAAAACCAAAAAATATCGATGGGTTTCTTTTTCTTCGGAGATCCTGTCGGACGACCTGACGCCTGTTCAGCTTTATTCTTCTTTTCCTGAAGGAAAAAGGGGATTTTTGCTCGAAAGTGTCGTTGGCGGGGAGAAGTGGGGTCGTTTTTCCTACGTGGGGTCGGGAATCCGTTTCCGGTTTGAAGGTCGGATCGAAGAAGGTCTCGTCGTGACCCGTTTTTCGAACGAAGGAATTCCGGAAAGCAAGTGTCTGAAGGGAGACTTGCTGGATCTTTTGCGCAAGGAACTTTCCCGGATGGAAATCGATCCCGGAGGTTTGCCCGGGGGAATGACGGGGGGGCTTGTCGGATATTTTTCCTACGACATGGTTCGGACATTCGAGAGGTTGCCTTCCCGTTTGCCTGCACAGGAGGACTTTCCGGACCTGTGTTTTGTCTTTCCCGAATATTTGTCTGTCTTCGATCATGTCGCGCAGAAAATCCGGGTGGTCAAATGGTATGAAGTGCCTCCGGGCAGTGACCCGGATGCCCTTTATGATGCAGCCGAAGCCGATCTGGCATCATTCTCACGTTGTGCAAAAAATCGCCACGCCGATTCTGTAACGGAAGAGAGACGGACTCCGCTCTTGGTGGAGGAAACCCCTTCATCCGAGGTTTTTCGTCAAAACGTGCTCAAATGTCAGGAACATATCCGCGCCGGGGATATTTTCCAGATTGTCGTTTCGAAACGTTTTTCCCTGGATTTTGAAGGAGATCCTCTCCGGCTCTATCGCGTACTGCGATCGATCAACCCTTCCCCTTATCTTTTTCTGATCGAAGAAGGAGACCGTGCGCTGGTGGGCTCTTCTCCGGAACTTCTGGTGAGGATTCGGGAGGGGAAAATCGAACTGAGGCCGATCGCCGGGACCGTGCGCAGATCCGCCACGGTCGAGGAAGACGAGGAGAATTCCCGGGAGCTTTTGTCCGATCCGAAAGAACGGGCCGAACATGTCATGCTGGTCGACCTGGGGAGGAACGATGTAGGCCGGGTTGCGCAGAAAGGGACGGTGTGCGTCACCGAGATGATGGTGCTTGAAAAATATTCCCACGTCATCCACATCGTGTCTCATGTGGAAGGCCTTCTGGAGCAAGGAAAAGACATGTTCGACGTCGTCCGGGCGGTCTATCCGGCCGGAACTCTTTCCGGAGCGCCGAAAATACGGGCGATGGAGATCATCGAGGAACTGGAGGACCGGAGACGGGGACCCTATGCGGGAGCTGTCGGGACACTTTCCCTGTCGGGCGACTGCGACCTTGCGATCGCCATCCGGTCGATCTTTATCCATGAAAAGAAAGCGTTTTTCCAGGCCGGAGCGGGAATTGTGGCAGACTCCATTCCCGAAAAAGAGGAGAAGGAAGTCCAGATGAAGGCACAGGCCATGATGCGCGCTTTCCGTATCGCCAACGGGGAAGAGGGACCATGGCTCTTTTGATGATCGACAATTATGATTCGTTCACCTACAACCTGGTCCAGTACTTCTGGGAACTCGGTTGTGAGATGGATGTGGTCAGAAACGATCAGATCACCAGCAGCGAGATCCGCAAAAGAGGGTATTCGGGGATCGTCCTTTCCCCTGGTCCGGGGGATCCCTCCCGGTCCGGTGTGTGCCGGGACGTTGTCCGGGATCTCTCTGGCATTTTTCCGATTCTGGGGGTCTGTCTGGGACACCAGGTTATCGGAGAGATATTTGGTGGAAAAGTTGTCCGGGCTCCCCGTCTGATGCATGGCAAGACGTCCATGATCCTGCATGACAACTCCGAGCTTTTTCAGGAGATAGACAATCCTTTCGAGGCAACCCGTTACCACTCTCTCGTCGTGTCCCGGGAGGGCTTTCCGGACTCGCTGAAGGTTACGGCATGGACTTCGGAGGGTGAGATCATGGGACTCGCCCATCGCCAGCTCCCCGTCTGGGGAGTCCAGTTTCACCCCGAATCCATTCTGACTCCTCAAGGGAAGAAGATGCTGGACAACTTTCGCCGATTGACGGACGGCTCTCTTCTGTTCGAGTCTCCATGACCCGAGGTTTTTCGGTATTGCCCTTTCTGGCCAAGGGGGGCCAGATGGACAGGCAGGTCATGAAAGCATGGCTGGATGCCGCTCTCGATGGGAAAGTTGAATCGACGGAGGTGGCCGCTGTGCTCGCACTTCTCTCCTTCCGGGGAGAGACGGGGGAAGAGATGGCCGGAGCGCTCGATTCCCTTCGGGAACATCTGGTTCCCTTTCCTGTTCCGGCAGGGATGGAGGATGACCTGTTCGACACCTGTGGAACAGGAGGGGACGGGTCCGGCAGTTTCAATATTTCGACGACGGTCGCTTTTTTGCTGGCCGGAGCCGGAATCCCCGTGGTCAAACACGGAAATAGAGCGATTTCCAGCCAGTCGGGTAGCGCAGACGTTCTGGAAGCGTTGGGCATCCGGATCGACCTTGACCCGGAAAAATCGTCGGCTCTCCTTTCCCGGCAAGGAATAACGTTTCTTTGGGCTCCACTGTACCATCCAGCGCTCAAAGTGCTTGCCCCCCTTCGGAAAAGCCTCGGGATCCGCACGATATTCAATCTTGTTGCGCCACTGGCGAATCCCGCCCGGGTCCGGCGCCAGATCGTCGGGGTGGCCTCTCTGTCTCTGGTGCCAAAGATATCTTCCGTTCTGGCCATGATGGGGCAGGAGTCCTTTTGTGTCGTCCATGGAGATGGACTCGACGAAGCGACGTTGGGTGGCCCGACAACTGTCGTCCGATATCATCTGGGGAAATGGGAGGAAAAGACCCTGCACCCATCGGATTTCGGGCTTCCTTTCTCTCCCCTGGAAAAGATCAGGGGAGGAAGTGCCGCGGACAATGCCGAAATCCTGCGGAAAGTTCTGAACGGCAAGGCGAGTCCCTTTCTTGACGTCACTCTTGCAAATGCCGCACTGGGACTCTGGACGTGGGGGAAGGCATCCTCACCCCGGGAAGGTGTCGAATTGGCACGAGAAGTCCTTTGTTCCCGAAAACCTTTGGAGATTCTTGATTCATGGATCGATCTGTCGCGGACCAATCCCTTCTGAGCGCCATCGTGCGGTCAAAGCGGGTCGAAGTCGAAAATGCCAAACGGGATCTCCCGCTTTCGACCCTGGAGAAGGAGGTTCGTGCGTTGCTCCGGCAACCCCTTTCTCTTCGTGATGCGTGGTCCGGGAAGGGAGGTATCCGTGTGATTGCCGAAACCAAAAAAAAGTCTCCTTCGCGCGGTATGATTCGCGACCCTTATGATCCGATGGCAATCGTTTCCGGATACATTGCCAATGGTGCGTCCGGTATCTCTGTCCTGACGGATGAACCATTCTTCGGGGGAAGACTGGAAGATCTTCGGCTCTTGAAGGAGCGTCTGGATCCGGAAAACCGCATTCCCTTTCTGCGGAAGGACTTTCTCGTGTCTCCTTACCAGATTTGGGAAAGCCGTGTCTGGGGGGCGGACATCGTCTTGCTCATTGTCCGGATTCTCACGGTGGAAGAGCTTTCGGAAATGATTGCCACGGCCCGTTCTCTCGGGCTTTCCGCTCTGGTTGAAATCCATTCCCGCAGGGAACTTGACACGGCGCTGGATGCGGGGGCCGATCTTCTCGGGATCAATCATCGGGACCTGGATTCCTTGCAAATGGACCTGGAACTTTCGGAAAAGCTGGCTCCTCATATTCCGAAAGGGGTTTTGCGCGTGGCGGAAAGCGGCCTCAAGACGCCTTCCGACAGGAAACGGATGGAGCGTTTGGGGTATGATGCGGTTCTTGTCGGTGAATCGTTTCTTTCCGCGGATGATCCGGGGAGCGGTCTGAAGGAATTTTTGCGCAATGTGGATTAAAATCTGCGGAATTACATCGGTCGAAGATGCACATATCGCCGTTTCCGGCTCTCCGGATGCTCTCGGGTTCGTCTTTTACGGGAAGTCCCCCCGGAACGTCCTCCCGGACAAAGCGAGGGAAATTGTCCGGTCGTTGCCTTCCGGTATCCTGAAAGTGGGCGTTTTTGTCGATCCGGACTGGGACTTCCTCCAAAAGGCATCGGAAGTTTCTGGCCTGGACATGATTCAATGGCATGGGGCGGCATTTCCGGAAAGCTGGTTCCCGCGCATCGAGAAGATGGGACTTCCCTGGATCGATGTCCGCAAGGTTTCCCCGAATGCCAAGAAATGGGAGGGGCCTTCGATGCCTTTTCCGGGAGCCACACATTTTCTTGTCGAGCAGTCGTCCACACTGCTTCCCGGAGGAAATGGCCAGCCCTGGAACTACGATCTTGTGGCAGATGCCTCCTTGCGCTTTCCGTTGATCCTTTCGGGTGGATTGAACGCGGGCAATGTTGGAGAGGCGATCCGGAAAGTTCGCCCGTTTGGGGTGGATGTTTCTTCGGGAGTGGAATCGTCTCCCGGAAAAAAGGACAGGAAAAAATTGGAACGATTCATGGAGGAGGTTCGCCGTCATGGAGGGGAATAGCAAAATGGTGGCTCCGCCATTTCGTCGACCGTCGTCGCTTCCGGACAGAAAGGGGTATTTCGGAGAGTTCGGGGGACGATTTGTCTCCGAATCTCTGATCGAAGCCCTCTACGAGCTGGAGAGCGCCTTCCGGACAGCATGGAAAGACAAGGCTTTTCATCGGGAAATGGAAGAAGTTTACAAGGATTTTGTCGGTCGGCCCAGCCCGCTCTATTTTGCGGAAGCTCTGACCGAAAAAACAGGAGGGGCTCGTATCTATCTGAAAAGAGAGGACCTGAATCATACGGGTGCCCACAAAATCAACAACACCGTAGGACAGGCCCTTCTGGCCCGAAGAATGGGAAAAAAACGGTTGATCGCCGAAACAGGAGCCGGCCAGCATGGTGTCGCCACCGCGACGGTGGCGGCCCGCTATGATTTCGAGTGCGAGGTTTACATGGGTTCGGAGGATGTTCGTCGGCAGGCGTTGAATGTTTTCCGGATGAATCTTCTCGGCGCAACGGTGCGCCCGGTGGACTTGGGAACGAAAACGCTGAAAGATGCCATCAGTGAGGCTCTCCGGGACTGGTCCCAGTCCGTTCTGACCACCCATTATGTGCTGGGAACGGCCTTTGGCCCTCATCCGTTTCCCCTGATGGTCCGCTCCTTTCAGTCGGTGATCGGCCGGGAAGCCCGAAAGCAGATCCTGAAAAAGGAAGGGCGCCTTCCGGATGCGCTGGTAGCCTGCGTCGGTGGCGGGAGTAATGCCATGGGGCTTTTCTATCCGTTCCTGTCTGACCACGAATGCGCTTTGTGGGGGATGGAGGCTGGCGGACGTTCCATGGAACCCGGCGAACACGCTGCCCGATTCCAGACCGGTCGTGTCGGTGTTCTGCAGGGGTCGAAGACCTATGTCCTGCAGGATGAAGACGGGCAGATCGAAAAAACCCATTCCGTATCGGCCGGACTGGACTACTCTGCGGTGGGGCCAGAACTGGCATATTATCGGGATTCCGGGCGTATCGTTTTTTCTTCGGTGAGCGACGAAGAAGCGATGGAGGCCTTTGAAATGCTTTCCCGGACGGAAGGAATTCTGCCGGCACTGGAAAGCGCCCATGCCGTCGCCGGCGCAATCCGTCTGGCCAGGCAGCGGGACCGATCCCGGATCGTTCTGGTCAATCTTTCCGGCCGCGGGGACAAAGACGTCATGGAAGTGGCCCGTCTCAAGGGGGTTCGCCTTACGTGAAAACAAGAGCAGGCGGTGAGGAAAATTCTTCTCAAAAGAAAGTCATCCCTTATCTCATGGCGGGGGACAGGGATCTCGGTGTCACGGAGAAGTTGTTGCGAGCCGCGAAGAAGGAAGGTGTCTGGGCAGTCGAACTGGGGGTTCCCTTTTCGGATCCGACGGCCGACGGTCCGGTCATCCAGGAAGCGGCCCAGCGATCGATCGGGCCTTCCACCTCTTTACGAAGGCTTTTGTCCTGGCTCGGAACAATCCCCGTCAATGAGCGCCCTCCAGTCTATCTGATGACATATTTCAACCTTTTTCTCGCGATGGGACTGGAAAAATTTGTTGCGGCCGCACGGCAGGCGGGAGGGATCCGCGGGGCCGTCATTCCGGACCTCTCCTATGAAGATGCGGAGCCGGTCAGGAAAGTCTTCCACCCGGCAGGCCTTTCGCTGATTCCTTTTGTTTCCCTGACCACATCGGAAGAGCGAATGAAGAAGATTGTTGCAAGTTCCGAGGATTTTATTTACCTTGTTTCATTGTTGGGAACCACGGGGAAAGAGTTGTCGGAAACCGGAACGCTTTCTCTGATGGTCGACCGGATCCGGACCCGGACAGAGTCCCCCGTGTGTGTGGGGTTCGGAATTCAGTCCCCTGCTGTTGCAGGCAGTGTACTGAAGTTTGCGGACGGGGTCATTGTAGGTTCACGTCTTGTTCGGGAAGAGACAGACCCGGAAGGCTGGCAGAAGCTTCTGTCGACTTTCTGTAACGTTGCGCGCTCCGTCGCCGGACCCATCGGGGTCACGCCATGATGGTGAAGCGCTTCTGTCCTTTACTCGAACAGGATTTTCAGGAGGTTGTTGAATGGGTTGGCTGACACGCTCCCGCTCCCGGCAAGTCGAAGCGGGGGCGGAGGACAAGAGGCCGATGGATTCGGAGAAAAAGATCCGGATCCCCGAAGGATTATGGATCAAGTGTTCGCTTTGTCGACAGATCGTTTACCGGAAGGAAGTGGAGAAAGCGGGAAAGGTTTGCCCCAAATGCAACTATCACTTTCCCATTACTGTCGAAGAACGGATTTTCCAGCTTTCCGATCCCGGCAGTTTTTCGGAATTCGGCCAGAATATCGAGTCGGTCGACCCACTTGAGTTTTCCGACAGCGTGAAGTATACGGAACGCCTGAAGTCGGCTCAGAAAAAGACGGGACTTTCCGATGCGATCCGGATCGGGGAATGTTCCATCGTCGGAAAGCCGGCCGTGCTTGGCGTTTTTTCCTTTGGATTTATGGGTGGAAGCATGGGATCGGTTGTGGGGGAAAAGGTCGTTCGGGCTGCCGAAAGATCCCTGGAAAAACGCGTTCCTCTTATTCTGGTGACATCCTCTGGTGGCGCCCGTATGCAGGAAGGCATCTTTTCCCTGATGCAGATGGCGCGAACGAGCGCCGCGATCAGCCGTCTTCATCGGGCCTCCGTTCCGTTCTTTTCCGTGCTGACTGACCCGACTTTCGGAGGAGTGACGGCAAGCTTTGCCATGCTGGGAGACATCATTCTGGCGGAACCGCGCTCCCTGATCGGTTTTGCCGGTCCCCGAGTGATCGAACAGACGATCAAACAGCAGCTTCCGGAAGGATTCCAGCGCGCCGAATTTCTTCTGTCCCACGGATTTCTGGATATGGTCGTGGAACGGGGACGTCTGAAAGAAACCTTGTCACAGCTGATGTGTATCTTTGCTCCCTCCGGCCATCAATGCAGACTGGTTCCTGTCGGGGAAGAAGGCAGGGAATGATTGAAGTTTACCAGTCTTTCCGTTGCGACCGACTACCTGGCATCACTCACACGCCACGGGATCCATCCGGAACTGAGTTCAATCTCGAAGGTCCTGTCCGGACTCGGTTCCCCGCAAGATAAATTTCCGGCCATCCAGATTACCGGTACGAACGGAAAAGGATCGACGAGCGTCATTCTGGACGCCATTTATCGTCGGGCCGGTTTTCGGACAGGTCTTTTTACCTCACCACACCTTCTGGATGTACGGGAACGCATACGTATCGACGGAAATCTGGTCGGGACGGACGTCTTTCTGGAGTCGCTGGAAAGTGTTTTTCGGACTCAGGAAAAAGAAGGGGTAACCCTGACCTTCTTTGAAACGCTGACGGCTGTTTCGTTTTTTGTCTTCAGCCGATCCCGTATTGACCTTGCCATTCTCGAAGTGGGGATGGGCGGGCGATGGGATGCCACGTCCCTTTGTGTTCCGGAAGTTTCCGTCCTCACCTCTCTGGCCAAGGACCATACGGAGATTCTGGGTGACACGTTGGATCTGATACTGCAGGAGAAGGCGGCGATTGGCCGTCCCGGAAAGCCCTTTGTCGCGAGTCTGCCGGCAGAATCTCTTCCGGAGTGGGACCGCCAGAAGTCTCTTATCGGATTCCGGCCGGTTCTTCGTGGGCGGGACTTCGACGGGAGATGGAATGGTGAGGCAGAGGGAGGGATGCGCGAGTTTTCCTTTTCGGGTTCGGCCTTTTCCGGGAATTACCGGACCAGCCTGGTCGCAGAGTACCAGATCCATAACCTGTCCTCCGCTCTGGCAGCCGTCGGGATCGGGCCATGGCCCGTGTCCGGAAAGGACATCCGGGAAGTTCTTCCGAATCTGTCCCATCCCGGAAGATGGGAACCCATTCCCGGGATGTCGGCATTCCTGGACGGCGCCCACAATCCGGAAGCGGTCGGACACCTCGTCCGGCAGATTCGGAATGTCCGGAAAAATGTTCGTAAAGTCGCTTTTCTGGCGGGGTTTATACGGGAAAAGGACTGGCGTTCCATGGTCGAAATGCTCTCTCAGGCCGGCAATTCGTTTTTTCTGGTTGTTCCTCCCGGAACAGATGGAGTGGACCCATCGACCGTTGCCAGTCATCTGACGGAGAATCGACCTGGAACCGAATGCATCCATGGCCCGTTCAAATCCGTGTGCCGTTCGGCCTTCGACTGGCTGTCCGGAGACTCCGACCGGTTGCTGGTCGTGACCGGCTCTCTTTACCTTGTGGCCGGTGTTCAAAAATGGCTTGCCGGAGATGACTCACCTTTGCCGGCGGGTGAGCGCACCTCTGTTCCTGCTCCATCGTGACACCTGTTGTCGTCCTCCCTGGAAGGATTCGTCCCGGATTCGTTCTCCTGGTGACTCTGCTTGCTGTTTTCGTTTTCTTTCCGGACGTATTCGCGGCTGAAGGAAATGCGTCCAGCTCGACAAACTCCGGCAAGGTTTCGGTACTGGCAGACCATATCCGCTTCAACCACCGGACGCATCTTGTCCATGCCAATGGACATGCTTTTCTTCAGCGGGGGAATCTCTATCTCCAGGCGGATCAGCTGATCCTCGACAAGCGGACTAGCATTGTGTGGGCTTCTGGTCATGTCCGTTTCCGGGCACCCAAGACCCTGATGACGGGTCCCCGGATGCGGATGAACC
>JAKAYA010000107.1 GCA_021826965.1 Nitrospirota bacterium | reverse complement strand
CAAAATGGTCCCGAAGGCGGTTGAAGCCGGAAGGGTCGCGGGACGGTTCCCCAATCTGGACGAACTGAAAAAAATGCGCCTGGCAGGGGAACTCTAGGGGGTGAAACCCGATATTCTGGACATCCATGTCATCGGACATGGACTGACGGCAACGCTTGAACGGGAGCGGAACGGAGAATTCCTTTTCACCTACCGCACCGACGCGCGGACCGAGATCTCCCTGACGATGCCGCTGAAAGACACTCCCGACCATTTTCAGAGGCTTCCGCCCGTTCTCGAAACCAGCCTTCCCGAAGGCGCTCTCCTGGAAGCAATCTTTGAAAAACTGGGAAAAGGCATCCGATTGACCGATGACTTTGGCATTCTGAAGCTTGTCGGGAGAAATCTTGTGGGTCGGCTTGCCGTCGTTTTATCCGGGGAACCGATCGATCCCCCGGATCCTTTTCCGGCAAACGAACACTTGCTCCACATCCTCCGGTCACACAATTCGCGGGAGCTTGTGACCCGGGCGATGGTCGGTCTTGCGGAGCGGACCGGCTTATCCGGTGTCCTGCCGAAAACATTCGCCATGTCCTCCGAAAGGGAAACACGCGTCGCAATTCCTGCCGGAAAGTACATCCTGAAGACCGAGAGCCAGGAATACCCGGGGATCTGCGTTGTCGAGGAAGTCTGCATGACGGCTTGCCGCAAAGCGGGGCTGGGTGTCCCGGAAACAATCCTGTCCGACGACGGAAAATCCCTTCTGGTCAAACGCTTCGATCTGGGAGAGGAAGGAGACCGTTACGGCTTCGAAGACTTCTGCGCTCTGAGCGGCCGGTCCCGAAAGGAAAAATACGATTCGTCCTACGAAGCCGTCATCAAAATCCTTTCTCTGTTCAGCACAGAACCGAAAAAGGACATCCGGATCTTTTTCCGGTTCTTCGCCTTGATGCATCTGCTCAAGAACGGGGACGCCCACCTCAAGAATTTCGGGATGCTGTACCCGTCCAGGGAAAACGTTCGCCTGTCCCCGGTATACGATATGGTCTCCACGACGCCGTTCCTACGGAAGGATACGCCCGCCCTCACGTTCGCCGGGAAAAGGTCCTGGCTCGGGACAAGGAAACTCGTCGCATTCGGGATCGAACAGTGCGGGTTGACGGAAAATGAAGCCTTGTCTTCTGTCAGGGAGTGCATGGAAGGGATCGGGGAGACGATACCTTTTCTCAGGGACCTTTATTCCAGACATCCGTCCGAATCCGTCGCGCGGACCCTCCAGATATTTGAGGTATCCTCGAAACCCGAACGTTCGTCCCTGTCGTTTTCCGGACATCGAAACTCAAAAAAAGGTACGTGAACGACCTCTCCTTCTGAATCTCCGAGAAAAATTTCCCGCGGTCCGGAAATCCGTTCCGGGAAACTCAGGGATTCTCTTCTCCGACCAGCTTTCGGATCCCCTGGATCAGAGCATTGAAACTCACCGAACGGTTTCCCGAAAGCGACAAATGGGGGGAGATCGCCCTGGACCCGGATATTTTTTGATACTTTCCTTTCGTCATCCTGTCGAGTTCTGCCGAAGGACGGACAAGAACGTCCGGACACCGGAACTTCCGCGATTCCTGTCGACGGGAAAGACCTCTTATTCCAAGACCCTCCTCGATCGCTTTCAGGTCACCGAGATAGAAACTTTCCAGTTTCCGGCAGGCGACCCGGACGATGACGTTCGGCATCGAAGCCACAGGACAAGCTTCCAGAAGCCGCTTTTTGAGTTCTCGGCAATCCTCGGAATCCTGATCCCGGACGATCAGGAAAGAAGTCTCCGGACTTCTCCACCCGGAAATGCGCCTGAACACATTTTTTTCCAGATCCTGCTTTCCCTGGAACCCCTGGAACACGACGAAGCGAGGGTCGACTCTTTCTGTCTTCAAAATCCGGGGAAGGAGGGCCTTCAGCATTTCCCTGGCAGAGGGTTCTTCGAGCAGGAACACCAGCGTTTTCAATCGGGGTCCGCGCCCGGAAAGAGTCCGTGGCTCCAGAGATAGCCCATCTGGTCGCCGTCTTTCATGAAAGCGACGATCTGAGGATCGTCGGAGGCTCTCTGGATCCGGGTGTACCCGTCTTCCTTGACCAGCCAAAAGACTTCCTCAACCCGTGTCGCATTCAAAAAATCCGGAGAATGGGTGGAAACAAAGACCTGTCCGCCGCGGTTCGCGTAAGAACGAAACTCTTCGGCAATTTCCCAGAGGAGTTTCGGGTAGAGCTGATTTTCGGGTTCCTCGACACAAAGGAGGGGGTGTGGAGACGGATCGTACAGCAACACCAGATAAGCCAGCATTTTGATCGTCCCGTCCGACACATAGCGGGCCAGAAACGGATCCTCGAACGCTCCGTCCTGAAACTTGAGAAGGACTCTTCCTTCTTCTGTCGTCTTGGATTCCACGTGACTCACTCCCGGAACATGCCTTTTCAAAAGGTCCAGGATCTTCTCAAAAATCTGTGGATGTCGATTGTGCAGGTACTGGATGACAAGCGACAAGTTCTCTCCTTCACGGGAGAGATGTTCGGCGTACCCGGCCTCCTGTTCGGGACGGGCCCGATTAATATGGAAATCCGACACATGCCAGTTTTCGATCAGATTTCCCAAGGCAACGACCGCCGGAAAC
>JAKAYA010000106.1 GCA_021826965.1 Nitrospirota bacterium | reverse complement strand
CGGTGGCCAGATCCTCGCCGTGCCTTGCGAGGTGGATGATCTTTCCGATTTTTTCCCGCAAGGGATGTCCCATGGCGGTGTTCGTAAAAACGAATTTCGCCACCTGGAGAAGGCTGTCGGTGTCGACAGTCTTGAAGTTTCTTTTGGTGGTCCGGTCGTCGGCGGAATAGAGTTCGAACAGACGGGCGGCGTTGCTGCTGCAACCGGCGTCCTTCAGAAGGATCGCATAGTAGAGGTTCCAGAGTTCCTGGGAAGGGAGGTTCAGATGTTGTCCGATTTCCATGCCGATGCGGCACGATCGGAGACAATGTCCCGGAGGCTGACCTTCTGTCATGTCGAGAGCGTATGTGAAAGAGGCGACCACTTCCGAAAACCGGAAGGATTTTCCCTCTCCGAATTTTTCCAAACGTGGTTCGGCTTCTTCCAGATCTTCCATCGTTTCCTCCGATCGGAATAAGATCCTTCTGTCATTTTCATCGGTGAACGCTTCCAGGTCAATGCGGAAGTCGTCCGGATCTATGGGAAATCGTTGTCCGGAGTGCTAGAATCGCTTCGACCCGGAACAAAGACGAGGAGGTTGCCATGGAAAAGATCTCTCCGGATACGCCACGTGGGTGATAAGGGAAAAGAAGTCCGCGTGGCGTGCGCCGTCCTTGTGCGTGGAAGAGAGGTTCTGGCTGCCTTGAGAAGAGGCGGGCCTCACGCCGGAAAGTGGGAATTCCCCGGGGGGAAGATCGAGGAGGGGGAGACGCCGGAAGATGCTCTGGCTCGCGAGCTTCGGGAAGAGCTGGGGATCGGGGTGTCGGCGGAAAAACCCCTGACATCTGTTCGCCATCGTTATCCATGGGGACAGGACGTGATCCTTTATCCCTTTTTGGTCCGTATGGGCGAGTGCGTTCCGGTTTTGACCGTCCATGCCGCCATCCGGTGGGTTGATCTGGAAGATCTGGAGGGGCTGGACTGGTTGGAGGGGGATTACCCGATCCTGGAGGAGATCCGGCGTGTCCTTCTCTGAAGACGATATTTTGCCGCCAGGCGTTTACGAACGCCTGGTCGACCATCTTCTGGAAAAGCGGCTCGAAAGGCTGGAAGTTGCCGGTTTGAAGCCCCAGAAAACGGCAGTCGATCCGGCGGATCTTCCGTTTTTTTTGTCCCGCTATCTGGAAAAATGGCTTCTTTCGGAATTTCGCGCCCTGTCCGGAGAGTCTCAGGAATCTCTCCGGATCACATTCGCCAACCAGATTTTGTCTCTTGCCGGCCAACACGCGGAAGAGTCTTCTCCGGAAATTCCCTCTCCGGCGTCTGTGCTCGTAGCGGTTCCTGACGTTTCATCCGCTGGATCCAGCGTTTTTGAACCTCCGCTGACCGGATTGTCGGAAAGCACCCTCCTGACCGGGGCTCCGGACGACCCGTCTCTTGCCAGCGAGCTGGATAAAGAAATCCGGTCGGCCGACCGGATCGATATTCTCATGTCTTTCATCCGGTGGAGCGGTATCCGGGTTCTCCGCCGGGCCCTGGAAGAGGTCGCGTCGCGCGGCGACGTTCCCATCCGTGTGTTGACGACAACCTATATGGGCGCCACGGAAATCGCCTGCCTGGATTTTTTGAGCGCGCTTCCCGGGACCGAAGTCCGGATCTCACTCGACGAACACCGGACAAGGCTTCATGCCAAGGCGTGGTTCTTCGAACGAAAATCCGGGTTTTCGACGGCTTATGTTGGCTCGTCCAATATTTCCAATCCGGCCCTAACGTCCGGCCTCGAATGGAATCTGAAAGTGACCGCGGACGATCAGCCTGGCGTGCTGGAGAAAATTCGTGGAACATTCGAAACCTACTGGAACGAAGCATCGACCTTCGTCCCCTATTCCTCCGAACGAAGAGACGATATCCGGAAAATTCTTTCCCGGAGCCGGAATCGGGAAGACGACGCCTTTTCCATCCCTTTCGACGTCTATCCTTATCCTTTCCAGCAAGACATTCTGGACAGACTGGAGGCGGAACGGGAGATGAACGGTTCTTTCCGGAATCTGGTGGTCAGCGCGACAGGAACGGGCAAGACGGTGGTCGCCGCCTTCGATTTTCGCCGTTTTCAGGAAAAAAATCCCGGTGCCACCTTTCTCTTCGTTGCCCACCGTCAGGAGATTCTCAAGCAAAGTCGCACCCAGTTCCGTCATATCCTGGGAGACCGGAACTTTGGGGAACTCTATGCCGGTGGTGTCCGTCCGGCCCGTTTCCGCCATCTCTTCTCCTCCGTTCAGACCCTGAGCCGAGTCGAAGGGCCGGACCTGTTCGACCCTGAACACTTTGATTATGTCGTAATCGACGAAATCCACCACGGCATGGCCCCGACATATCGCCGTCTGCTCGAACATCTGAAACCACAGATTCTTCTGGGGCTCACGGCGACGCCGGAGCGGGCCGACGGTCTGGACGTGCGCCGGTATTTCAACGACCGGACGGCGGCCGAGATCCGTCTGGGGGAAGCGATCGACCGGGATCTCCTCTGTCCGTTCCATTATTTCGGGGTCAGCGACGAGGTGGATTACCGGACTGTCCGTTGGGAGCGGGGGCAGTACGACCGGCGGGAGCTCGAGAACGTCCTGACGGGAAACGATCTCCGAAACAGGGCCATCCTGCGGGCCTTTCGGGAATATTGTCCGGATCCGACGGGTGTCCGGGGTATCGGGTTTTGTGTCGCGGTGCGCCACGC